>JBIJBP010000086.1:0-21661 GCA_044345155.1 Prosthecobacter sp.
CGAACCCCCGAGCAACTAGGTGAAGCCATCAGCATTGCGTTCTCCAAAGTCACAGCCAAAGACGCCATGGGTTGGTTTGCCTCTTGTGGTTATAGTATTATTTAAATTGCTCTATGCGCTCTGCGGGTTTGCAAACTTTGCCAGCATTGCCATCCAGATCGGTGGCATCGGAGCGCTGGCGGAATCGCGAAGGGCGGTCCTGGCCGGCCTGGGGCTGAAGGCCATGACGGCCGGGATTCTGGCCTGCTACTGCACCGCAGGCATCGCCGGGCTGCTGCTGCGCTGAGGGTTGCGTTTGTCACGGGCCGGGTTAGGACTGCCGACTTATGACACAACCCGTTGTTGGCATCATCATGGGCTCAAGCTCCGACTGGCCCACCATGCAGAACGCCGCCCAGGTGCTGGAAGACTTTGGGGTGCCCTATGAAAAGAAGGTGGTCAGCGCGCACCGGACGCCGGAGCTGCTTTATGACTATGCCAGGACGGCGGAAGGACGTGGGCTGCGCTGCATCATCGCCGGGGCGGGAGGCGCCGCCCACCTTCCGGGCATGACGGCCAGCATGACCCTCCTGCCCGTGCTCGGCGTTCCCGTTTCAAGCCGCGCGCTCAGCGGGGTCGACAGCCTGTACTCGATCGTGCAGATGCCCGGAGGTGTGCCTGTGGCCACGTTTGCCATCGGCAATGCCGGGGCCATCAACGCCGGGCTTTTCGCGGTCTCCATGCTGGCGTCCGGCGATCCCGCGCTGGGCGAAAAGCTGAGGAGCTTCCGGGAACGTCAGACGGCCAAGGTTCTGGAGAGCCAGAAGGATCTCGAGGTGCCCCGGGAATCCGTCAAGTGACGCCCAACGATTCATCCGAGCGCCTTCGTCAAGGCCCGCCTTCCGCCTTTCTGGAAACATGAGCTTCAAGTCCACCCGCATCCTCTTCTTGATCGCCGCCCTGCTCGGGGCTGGCATCCTTGGCATTGAACGCTACCTGCCCAGCACCCGTGAGCTGGCGGAGATGCGCAAGGGGCCTGTCCGCTTTGATCCCAAGTCGATCACCCAGGTTGAAATTGACTCGGAGGGAGGGGATGGAGTCAGCCTTCAGTGGGATGGGGGCCGGTGGTGGGTTCGCAGGCCCTTCAATGATCTTGCGGACCCTGAACGGGTCGACAAGCTTCTCACGGAAATCCGTGCGACGGGCTGGCTCAACCGTGTGCATCGCACGGAGTTTGATGCCGACACCTGGGCGCGCACCCTTCTTGAAAAGCCCGGGCATGTGGTCAGGCTCAAGAATGGAACGAAGGAAGTGTTGAATATCGGTATGGGAACGGCCGCACCGGTGGGCGGAACCCATTATCTGGTGCTGCGGCCCGTTGAAGAGGGCGGACAGACGGCCTCTTACGTGGCTCGAACACTGCTGCCGGATCTGCTCAAGGCGGTTCCCAGCGAGTGGCGTGATCCCAAGCTGCTCCGCCTGCCTGCCGGGGATGTGGCCGGGGTCAAGCTCATCCATGCGGGCGGCCAGATCGAACTGGCGCGTGGCGCGGAAGGCCAGGCCTGGGAGCTGGTGAAACCGCTGCAGGTGCGTGCCAGCACGGAAAGGATCAACGACCTGCTTTCGGCGCTGCTCAACCTCACGATCAAGGAGGTGCAGGAGCCGTCCGCCGGCACCGGCAGCGCGGTGAAGCCGCAAGATGAACTCGGCATCACGCCCGGTGAGATGAAGGTTCTTGTCAGCCTGAAAAACGGGCAGGCTCCCCTTGAACTGCTGCTCCAGCGGCCGGAGCCTGCGGGGGCGGCCGAGACCAAGGCGCGGGCCAGTCATCGCAAGCCGGCCTTCACCGTCATCTCCAAGGACCTGCTCCGGCTGTGGGCCGAGCCTAACCAGCTTCGTGATCGCATGCTTGCGCGTATCGACCCCGAAGCCGTGACCACGATCGACATCACGAGCGCCCTGCATCAACCAATCCATCTGGAGAAGCAGAACGACTCCTGGTTCACCGGGCGCGGCGGGCGCCTGGTACGCGCCAATGGCGACCGCATCGGCCGTTTTTTTGAAACCCTCAACACCTACGAGGTGATCGAGTTTGCGGCGGACAGCGCCTCCAGCCTGGGGTCCTACGGCCTGGACGCACCTTTCATGAAGGTTGCCTGGAGCACGGCGGCGGGCAGGGGCGAAACACTGATCTTCGGCACCAACAAGGAGAGCACGGAGTTTTTCGTCAAGTATGAGCAGTCCCCCTCCGTTTACCGTGTGGATGCAACGATTCTTCCGGCAGTTCCCCAGGAGCCGATCAAATGGAAGGGACTTGGCGTCCTGCGTTTCAGCCAGTTTGCGCTGAGGCAGATCAGCCTGGGGGCCGGAACGGCGCCTCCGACCATCCTGAAGTATGATCCATCGACCGCCCAGTGGACCGGAGCCAGGGCCGGTCAGGACATCACGCCGATGCTGGATCGGGTGAAGGCGGACCGTCTGGCCGAGGCCTTGTCGAAGCTGAACGCCCATGACTGGGTTGGGGACATCACCAACGCCATCGGAGCCCTGCAGAATCCTTCCCTGCGGATAGTGATCACCCTTGGCGAACCAGGAGTCTCTTCAGGGCCGACCAAGGACATCATCCTGAGCTTTTCCCCGACCCAGGCCGGCAACATGAACTCGACCCTCTTTTACGGCCAGGTGCAGGGGGATGCCGACATCTTCTACATTTCACGTTCCGCCCTGCTGGAACTGCTCGCCCCGGTGTTCAGGCCGAAGGATTAAAGCGGCGCGACCGAGATGCGAAAAGCGGCAGGGAAGCATGGCTCCATGCCGCTTTCAAAGCTGAGGGGTGCGTCCTTTCGGCGCTTACTTCTTCTTGGACTCCTCGCCACCGCCCGCGTTGGCCAGGGCCTGCTCCTCCGGAGGCAGGAACGCCTTGAAGCGGCCCTTGTCGATGGCCTTCATGTAGGCCTCCATCGGGCTGATGTAGCCGTCGCGGAGCTTCTGCCAGATGCTGTCATCCATGAACTGCATGCCCTGGGCCTTGCCGCCGATGATGACATCATAGAGCTTCTGGGTGGCACCTTCACGGATGATGGCGCCGACCGCTGGAGTTGAGATCATGATTTCGTTCACGGCGGCGCGCCCCTTGCCGTCGGCCTTCTTCATGAGGAGCTGGGCGACGACGCCCTTCAGCGAGGCGGCCAGCATGGTGCGGACCTGGCTCTGCTGTTCGGACGGGAACACGTCGATAATGCGGTCAACGGTCTTGCGGGCGTTGTTGGTGTGGAGGGTGCCGAAGACGAGCAGGCCGGTTTCAGCGGCGGTGAGGGCGAGCGAGATGGTTTCGAGGTCGCGCATTTCACCCACCAGCACGATGTCGGCATCCTGGCGGAGGGCGGCGCGCAGGCCGTCGGCGAAGCTGGGGGTCTGGATGGGCACCTCACGCTGGGTGATGATGCTCTTCTTGTTGCGGTGAACGAACTCGATAGGCTCCTCGACGGTGATGATGTGGCGCCTGAAGTTGGTGTTGATGTAGTCCAGCAGGGCGGCCAGGGTCGTGGACTTGCCGGAGCCCGTTGGGCCGGTCACCAGGACAAGGCCGCTGCGCAGGTGGCCGAACTCCTTGACGACGGGCGGGATGCCCAGCTGCTCAAGGCTGGCGATCTTGGTGGGGATGATACGGAAGACGGCGCCGTAACCATGCTGCTGCTTGAGGTAGTTGCAGCGGAAGCGGTGCTCCTCGTCCATTTCATAGGCGAAGTCGAGGTCGCCTTTTTCGACATAGCGCTCCCAGCTTTTGGGATCGCAGATTTCGCGCATCATGAGCTCCATGGATTCGGAGGTCAGGAGCTGATCGGAGATCGGGCTGATACTGCCGTGAACACGAACCTTGGGAGGCTGTCCTTCGCTGAGGTGAAGGTCGGAGCCGCCCAGTTCAATGAGCGTCTGGAAAAGTTGGTCAATGACTGGCATGGACGGAGGGAGGGGATGAAGGTCTTTGGAGGTTTGGGGCGATGGCTGGATCAGCTCTGGAAGAAGAGCTTCATCTGCTGCTTGTCTTCGGCCCTTGATTCGCACTCCTCGCGGCTGATGAGGCCCTTGCTGTAGAGGTTGCGTAGGGAGTCATCCATGGTGATCATGCCGACGTTCTTGCCGGTCTGCATCACGCCGTTGAGCATGAAGGTCTTGCCATCCCGGATGCACGCGGCGACGGCGGGCGTGTTGACCAGGAGCTCAAGGGCCATGGCGCGGCCGTTGCCATCGGCCTTGGGAACGAGCTGCTGGGAGACGATGCCACGAAGGGATTCGGACACCATGATGCGGATCTGGTCGCGCTGGTCGGGCGGGAAGACATCCAGCACGCGGTCCAGGGTTCGGGCGGAGTTTCCGGTGTGGAGGGTCCCGAGCACCAGGTGACCCGTTTCGGCGGCGGTGATGGCCAGGGAGATGGTCTCCAGATCGCGCATTTCACCCACCATGATGATGTCGGGGTCTTCACGAAGGGCTCCGCGCAGGGCTGCCGCGAAGGACTGGGTGTGCGTGCCGACCTCACGCTGGTTCACATGGCATCCCTTGGGCTCGATGACGTATTCGATCGGCTCCTCCAGGGTGATGATGTGGTCATGGCGTTCCTTGTTGATGGCGTCAACGAGGGCGGCAAGGGTGGTGGACTTGCCACAGCCGACCGGACCTGTGACCAGGATGAGGCCGTTGTGATAACGGATCAGGGTGCGGACGGTGTCCGGCAGTTCCAGCTCCTCGATGGTGCGCACATGGGTGCTGATGATGCGGAAGGTGATGTCAATGCCAAGACGCTGGTGAACGACAGAGGCGCGGAAGCGGCCGAAGTCGGTGGAGTAGGCGAAGTCGACGTCGCCACGCTCCTCCAGCCTGCGGATCTTGTCCTCGCTGAGAAAGCCATAGGCCAGGCGGCGGGTGTCTTCGGCCGTCAGCTGGGCGCCGTTGTGCCAGATCGGCCCCAGGGTGCCGTAGCGGCGCCAGATCGGCTGGCAGGCGGTGGCGAGGTGGAGGTCGCTGGCATCATACTGCATGCAGAAGCGAAGGTAGTCATCCACGGAGCCCAGAACGGGCACAAGGTCTTGAGGGGCGGCTTGGTCAGACATGGTCTTGAGAGGCATCAGGCGCGGTCGTGGAGGTGGCCGCGTGGTGGGAGAACTGGGTTGTTAAATAGGTTTGGAGGAACTGGGAGCCGAATTTCAATGCAGCCTGCCTGGCCATGCCGACAACGGGCTGCATAAGCAGTGCAATAAAGCCGTTTTTTCTATCGGAAGCACCGGAGATGTCACGATCAAATTTCCTGCGCCGGGAAGGCGAGGCGAGCTTCCAGACGAGTGTTCCGCCCACGCACGCGGCAAGCGCCCAGGCCCAGGCGTGTTTTTGCAGGGAGTGCCTGAGCAGTTCACGTGGGTTCAAGGCTTCGCTGGCAAGCTGCACATGGGCGCCGAGCTGGGTGCGTGCCTCGTCCAGGTCACGAAGTGCCTGTTCCTTGGGGCTCAGTTTTTGGGTTGGGATGTTCCTAGCCATTCGCGGTCGCGTTGGAACTGTTTGAAGGTTTCTTCAAAGACCTGCAGCCGGGCCAGCAGCACCCTGAGCCTCAGGAGGAAAATCAGGCCGAGCAGCAGATGCGCCCCAGCGGCCCCCAGGGCGACCTTCCACCAGGGCCAGCCTTGATGGTTGGAGACCAGCCAGACCAGTGCCGGCATGGCCAGCAGCCATCCGAAGATCAGGAAGGCGGAGGCGAATCCGGCTAGAAGGAGGACGTCGGTGAACTTGACTCCGGCCTCCTGGGCCTCGATCTGCAGCAGCCGTCCGCGCGCCTCGCCATAGAGCGCCAGGGCGCGCAGCAGCGATTTCAGCCGGGAAACTTCCAGGTCCATCATGATGAGTCAGCGGTTCCCTGCCAATGATTGAGCAGCCTGGCTGGGGTGTCAGCGGCGGAGCAGAAGACCTACCACCACGCCGACACCAAAGGCGGTCAACAGCGCCTGGCGGGGTTTCTCCCGGGCCATGTTTTCGGCCTCGGTCATGAGGGTCTCATACTGCTTTTTCGCCTGGCCGATCGCTTCATCGGCGTAGGCGCGGAGGTCTTCCGTCCTGTCCTTGATGTCCGTCTTGAACTCAGAGGCCTTCTGGCCGGCGGTCGCCCGGAGCTGCTGGGCGCGGTTTTCGGCGGCGGTACGCAGCTCATTTGCCTTGATGGCGGCGGCGGCACGAAGTTCTTCAGCGGCCTTCAGTGCGCTGGCCTTGGCCGACTGGAAGGGGTCATGAGTGGCTCCGGCGCCAAGGCCGGTGCCGCTAGGGGAGGGGGCGCTTTCGTTCATTGAATACGGTGTGTTGTGGCATGGATTTAATCCCTGGGCGCCGTGATGGCGAGGGAAAAAACTTCCACTGCGGCTTCATGCAGGCTTGGCAAACCGCCCGGCTTCCGGCGAAACTCGATAAATACCGGGCGCGCCGCCCGTCTTGGTTTCCACCCCTGATTTTTTTTCCTGCAAGCCATGGCCCGCAAACTCAGCCACATCGCCCCCGACTGGTGGGATTACACCACTCTCGACAACTCGCTCATCAATGACGCCGCCCGTCTTACGGAGCGTGACCTGCGCCAGCTTTCCCGTCCTGGCTTCAAGGTGGTGATGCATGACACCCTTGAGGAATTCTATCTCGCGGAGGCGCTGGAGTATATTCATGCCTGGCGTCAGGCCACGCCGGACAATCCGGCCGGCATCTGCGGGCCCATCGGCCCCACGGAGCAGCTTCCCCTGGTCGCCCGTCTGGTGAACGAGCTGGGCATGTCCATCAAGGACGGTCATTTCTGGGGCATGGACGAATGGTATGACCCTGACACGAAGAAGGAGGTCAGCATGGACCACCCTCTTTCCTTTGAGAAGGCGGACCGTGAACTCTGCTTCGACCGCATCCAGAAGAAGCTCGTGATGCCTGACAGCCAGCTGCATTTCCCCAAGGCGGACACCAGTGCGTACATCAAGAGCTGGAGCAGCGGCGTGCGCTGCATTGTCATGCAGGGCGGCCAGGGCGACATCAAGCACTGGGCCTTCAACGATCCGCTGAAGAGGACTGGAAAGTGGAAGAATGAGCCGCCGCCTCCTGCTGAATACCGCAAGCTGGGCACCCGCATCGTTGAGCTGCACCCGGTCACCCTGGCCCAGAACGCCCGTACTTCAGGGGGTGGCAACATCACGATGGTGCCCAAGATGGCGGTGACCGTGGGGCCCAAGGAAACCTGGATGGCTGAGAAGGTCAGCATCTGGCATGCGGGCAAGCATGACAACCCGCTCGGCCAGCGCCTGACGGCCCTCATGATCTCCAAGAGGCTGGTGGACAGCAGCGTGCCGATGTCGCTTCTGGCGGATCATCCGAACGTTCAGTTCAACTATTACCGCGGCGGACTTGGCGAGGTGGCCGTTGAGATGCATTGACCTGCCGCTCAGCCGCGGAGGCTGGAAAGGAGGGCGCCAAGGTCTGTGTCAGGGCGTTTGATCAGGCAGGCTTGAAAGCCTGCCTGCTGCGCTCCCTTAAGGTCGGCTTCCAGTTCATCTCCGGCATGAAGGCATTCGCCAGGCTCCAGCCCGGCCAGCCGGGCGGCATGGATGAAGATGCCGGGGTGTGGTTTGGAGTGGCCGACCTCGCTGGAGATGACGACGGACTCAAACAGGGGCAGGAGTCCGAGGCCGTCCAGAATGCCCTTCAACCGTGCATCAAAGTTCGATAGGACGAAAAGCCGGGATCGGTGTCGAAGCTGTTCAAGCACAGGCTCGACCTCGGCGTAGGTCTGCCAGACCTCGGGACGGGCAAACCAGGCGTAGAGGTCCTCGAAGAGCGGGTTCATGACTTCGGCCGGAAGCTTGGTTCCCAGGGCGTCGGCAAAGCAGGCGTCCACAAGGCCCGCCCACCAGCCGCGATCCCCGTCTTCCGGCGGGATCCCGTGATGCTGGGGCTGCGGGTGGGTTTTCCAGGCTCGGCGGAAGGCGGCTTCGAGCTGCTCCGGAGCTGCCTCCACGTCATGACGCTGCGCCAGGCGGGCATAGCTGTCCCCGACGGATTCCCTGAGGTGGATCAAGGTGCCGGCTGCGTCGAAAAACACGGCCTTAACCTGCGGCCCTCCGTGGCTCATCAACATGGGTTGGGCATTCCCGGGCGAGCTCACTGCTTCATCACCGGCGTGAGGACCATGTTGCGGTAGTCCACATTGGTGTGGTCGCCCTGGAGATAGATCGGGCCCGGCTTGAACTCATCGCTCGTCATCGCGCCGCCGGTGCAGCCGAGCACGGGCTGGTTGTCGATGATGGTTTTGCCGTTGAGGATGACGGTGAGATGGCGGTCCACCAGGGTGATGTCGAGCGTCTGCCATTCACCGATGGGCTTTTCAGCCGCTACGCTTGGGGTGATGCGGCTGTAAAGCGCGCCCATGTGGTGGGAGTCGAGCGGTTTGCCAAAGCTCTCCATGACCTGGACTTCGTAAATGCCACGCAGGTAGATGCCGCTGTTGCTACCCTCCTGGGTGCGGACTTCCGTCTTCAGGTTGAAGTCCTCAAACTCGGCGTCGGTGCGCAGGTTGCCGAAGTGCTTGTCCTTGGCCTTGACGACACGGTTCTGCAGGATGCCGTCCACGACACTCCAGCCATTGTCCGCCTTCTCATCCATCAACCTCCAGCCGGCGAGGTCCCTGCCGTTGAGAAGCTGGACCGGGGCGCCAAACTTGACCTTGGAGAGGTCGGGGCGGGCGGGCAGGGCGGGGATGCGTTTGCCCGAAAAGCTCTCGGCCTTGCCGACTTCCTTGCCCGCAGCGTTTTTCCTGGAGGTGGTCAGGTTGAGCAGGTCGCCCTCGGCCCTGGCCGTGAGGGTTTCCGTCGTGACCTTGCCTTCCTTGTTTTTTTGCTCACGAGTCACGATGAGGGTGTCGCCCTTCACCTGGGTCGAGGTGGTCGGCACCACGCTGCCGCCGCCCCAGAGGATGCTGGAGGTGAAGGAGCCATCCTTTTCCTCAACACCGAGCCAGCCGGCCCTGCCTCCGGGAAGGGTCAGGGCCCAGCGGCCCGTGAAGACGGATTCAGCATGAATGACGGAGGGGAGGGCGAGTCCGAGGACGGTGGCAAGAAGCAGGTGGCGGGACATGGGTGAGGTTGGTGAACGGTGGGATGGACGGACTTTATCAGATGGCACGATCAATCCAGAAACTGGAACTCGTTCGACATCATGAGAACCTGGGCGAGCTGGGACAGGGGTGACTGGGGCTTGGTGCGGTTCAGCGGCCAGCCATCCGGGCCGCAGAAGTCGCTGTCTGCCTTGGTGATCAGCGTGGCCGGTGCATCGGGAGCGACGCGCTCGATTTTCGGAACCCAGTTGTAGCCGTCGCTGTTCGTGTCGCCTTCGCTGTCCACGATGAAGGAAAGGGTCTCGCCCTGCTGCACATCGATTTCGGCGGTGATGTCCCTTACTTCATTGGGGCCGACATGCTGGCTGGTCACGACGCCTGTCCGGCTGGAGATGATGAGTCCGCGAATGCCGTTGCCCCTGTCACTGCTGCGCTTGAGCTGGCCGCTGAGGCGGACACGTTCCTTTTCATAGGGGGATGTCCATTGCAGGACGGCGGCAAAATCACGCCCAGGGTGGCCATGGCCGATGCCTATGAAGAGGTGTCCGAACTCCTTGTCAGGGAACGTGTCGGTGGGATACCAGCGGTTCTTGGTCTGTGCGCTCTGGCCGAAGTGCTGGAAGGGTCTGAAGGTGATGAGACCTTCCTTGCCCGCGGCATCTTTTCCGACCTTGCCGTAGCCGGCCGTCCAGATGAAGGCGCTGGTGCGACGACGCAGCTGCTCACTGTCCTGAATGAAGCGCTGGGCGAGCTCGACCTCATCCGGCCGTGGATCACGACGTAGCACGCGACGATACAGGCCTGCCACCGCCTGGGAGTCGATGCTGCTTCCCTGAAGCGGCGTTTTGTCCGCCGCATGAGCGGCCCGGGCGCTCATGAAGGGGCTGTTCATGAGGAAGAGCGCCTGCTGAGGGACTGTGGTGACGTAACGTACGGGGCTGTGGCTGTCCGGATTCGCGAAGTCGAACATCGCGGGCACGGTGGGCTGGTCATAGCGATTGACGAGCAGGAAGAGGCTTCGGCGCATGTCGGCCTTGGCGTCATTGTAGGGGACGGGGCGGCCGCCGGAGATGTTCAGGTCGAGGTCGGCGCTGGCCTGGAGCAGCGAGTCTCGCATGGTCTCATAGTCGAGGCGCTGGCGGTTGAAACGGCTGAGCAGCTCGTTGTCGGCGTCCTTGAGGTTTTTTTCAGGAGTGATCTCCGAACTCTGCTGCCAGGTGCGGCTGAGCAGGATGTGATGATGCAGCTTCTTCAAGCTCCAGCCGTTGTCCATGAGGTAGGCGGCCAGATGATCCAGGAGGTCAAGCTGGATGGGTTTGGGGGTCTGCACGCCAAAGTCGCTGGTCTGACTGACGAGCGGCTTGCCGAAATGCAGGTTCCAGACGCGGTTGACGATGACTCGGGCGGTCAGCGGGTTGTCCTTGCTGGCAATCTTGCGGGCCAGTTCCAGGCGTCCGGAGCCGTCGGTGAACTTATCGCCACCGAACATGCTTAGCCAGGCGCGTGGGGCGGGTTCGCCCTGGCGTGCCGGATTGCCGCGCATGTAGACACGCACATCGTTGGGCTTGGGCTTGTCCAGGGTCACCATCGCACGCGGCGGGGCGCCCGGATGATCGGACTCCAGCTTCACCCGGTCATTGCCGAACTTGGTGATCTTCTCGAGGTCCTTGCGGGTGTAAAACAGATTGGCCTGCTCCACCGGCACGGCCATCGGGCTCGGGTCGGACAGGAGGATCTCGCGCACCTGCTTCCAATCCGCATTGTCGGGTTCCTTGCCGTCCAGGCAGGTGAGGAAGATGTCGGCGTACATGCGGGCGACATCGTCGAAAGCCTTCGGTGCCGGGCGCTTGGCAAGCTCGTTTCTTGGCACGGCGTTCAGGCCGCTGTCAGGTTGGGTGAGCGAGGCGAGCACCACGGGCGCCTTGGCGGCAAACTCGGCGGCGGGGATGCCGGCAAAGGCCTTCCAAGCCAGCATCACGGGGTGCGGCTTGTCCTTCAGGGCATGACGCTGGACGAAGTCCCCCCATTTGTCGGCGACGGTGTCGCGCAGCTTGAGCTGGCCAGCCCGTCCGCGCATGGCGGTGCGGTCCTTGATGCCCGCCGCCTCCTGGGCGAAGGCGAGGTACTGCTGGACGCGTTCCGGGCTGCGGATCTCCTTGTAGACCTCCTTTTTAAACTCAAGCTCCTTGCCTGCGATTTCCGCCACCTTGGCCTGGTAATCCTTGAAGGCGGCCTCATCAGCGGCCTTGCCGATGACCGGCAGGTCCGTCTGCTCCGGCTGTTCAGAACTGCTGAAGATGGAGTAGAGCGCGTAATAGTCCCTGCTCGGGATAGGGTCATACTTGTGGTTATGGCAGCGGGCGCAGCCGACGGAGAGCCCCAGCATGCCGCGGGTGACGACGTCGATGCGGTCATCGGTCTGCAGCAGGCGGTCGCTGATGAACTTGTCTCCCACGTTCAGGAAGCCGAGCGCGGCCAGGGAAGGGTGGGCTGGCTCGTTGGGGTGCAGTCGGTCGGCCGCCAGCTGGTTCATGAGGAACTGGTCGTAGGGCAGGTCCTCGTTCAGCGACTTCACCACCCAGTCACGATAGGTGTAGGCGTAAGGGTAGTTGATGTTGCGTCCGGCGACCTGATAGCCGTCGGTGTCGGCGTAGCGAGCGACGTCCAGCCAGTGCCGTGCCCAGCGCTGACCGTAGGCCTGGCTGGCGAGCAGGCGCGTGATCAGCTTGTCGGCGTCCGGGTTTTTGACAAAGTCCTGGATATCCTCGTAGCCTGGCTGCAAGCCGGTGAGGCTGACGTGAATCCGTCGGCAGAGCGTGGCAGGGTCCGCCTTGGGGGCAAAATCGAGGCCGGCCGACTTGAGCCTGGCCTGCACCAGGTTGTCGATGCCCGCTCCCGGCTGTCTTTTCACCGGGACATAGGCCCAGTGACTTTTCCAGTCCGGCTGTTCATGGGCAACCTCCTTTTCAGCAGGCCAGGGGAGGCCCATCTGGATCCACTTTTCGATTGCGGCGATCTGACCGGGCTTCAGCTTGTCACCCTTCTTGGGCATTGCCTCCACACCGGGGGCATGGGTGATGGCCTTGAGAAGCTTGGAGGCGGCAGGGTTGCCAGGTTCGACCACCTTGCCGTAGTCGCTGCCCTTCAGCAGAGCGCTGCGCAGGTCCACGCGCAGGCCGTTTTCATGCTTGTGGCCACCATGGCAGTCGTAGCAGTTATCCGCCAGCACCGGGCGGATCTCCTTCTCAAAGAACTCGATCTGGTCGGGCGGGAAGGCCGGGGCCTCGGCTGCCAGGGCGTGGACATGAAGAATGGCGACTGCGCCACCCAGCAGGGAAAGCGGGCGAGAAATAACGGATGTCATCGGGGGGATTACGACAGAAGAGGATGTGTGCGGGACACACCAGGATGTAAAACGCAACTTTCCGGCTGGGACTTGCGGGCAGGATGCAGCAAATCTGGTCCGGCCACCCGGGGCATGTGCATCCCAGATAGAGCCCCGTGCAAAAGCAGGCTTCCCTCGTGTCGTAGGTCTCGCCTAACCTTCGGTCAACCATCCATGAAACGCCTCCTTGCCGCGCTCTTGCTTTCCTCTTCTTTCGTCGTCCAGGCATCGTCCTACGCGGCGGAACCGCTGCGTGTCTTCATCCGCGCCGGCAAGAAATCCCACGGTCCCGGCGCTCATGACTTCCCGCAGTTCCTCAAGGACTGGGTGCCCATGCTCAATGAACGCGGAGCAAAGTGCGAAGGCAGCCTCGAATTCCCAACGAAGGAGCAGCTCGACCGCACCGACGTGCTCATCCTGCACGCGCAGGAGGCTGGAAACATCAAGATCGGCGACGAGCGAAAGAATTTGATGGAGTTCCTGGCTCGCGGAGGCGGCGTGGTGACGATCCACGCGGCGGCGGTGTCGCGGGATCATGATTGGTTCAAGACCATCATCGGCGGTTCGTGGCACTTTGGGCAGACGAAGTGGCTGGAGGCCCCGATGAGCCTCTATTTCACCGATCACGACAACGCGATCACGAAGGACATCAGCAACTTCGACATCGACGACGAGATCTACTACGACATGGATTTGTTGCCCGAGGCCAAGATCCTCGCCGCCGCCTACACGCCGAACACGCCGCAGGTCAAAGGCGGCAACAAAGAAGCCCAGCAACGCGCCGCCGAGGCCGTGGCGAAGAAGAAGGCGGTCAATATTTACGACATCCAGCCGCAGGTTTGGACCTATGAGAAGGACAAGTATCGCGCCTTCACCTGCATCCCCGGCCATTGGTATAAAAATTTCAGCCACAATGCGCTGCGCACGATGATCCTGCGTGGCATCGCCTGGGCCGGAAAGCGGGAAAACATCGACGAGCTTTGCAAACCGGCCGAGCTGGGCGATGCGCTGCGCTATGTCGAGGGCGGCTGCCCGAGCCCGCAGGAGCTGCCGAAGGCGCTCGAAGTGCATCCGGAGTTCAATCTCTCGCTCGTCGCCGCGGAGCCGCTCATCAACAAGCCGATGAACATCGACTGGGATGAAAAAGGCCGCCTGTGGGTCGTCGAGACGCCGGAGTATCCGAACGGCCTCCGCCAGTCGAATGTGGACGCGTGGAAGGACAGCGGTGCCATCAAGCCCGGCCAGTATGACCGCAAGCCGCTCGACCGCGTCTCCATCCTCTCCGACACGAATGGCGACGGCGTCATGGACAAGAAAACGGTGTTTGCCGACGAGATCGAGCTCGCCACCAGCAGCGTGTTTTACAAAAACGGCATCATCGTCTGCGCCGCGCCCGATGTGTGGTTCTTCGAGGACACGAACGGCGACGACAAGGCCGACAAGCGCACGAAGCTCTACACGAATCTCGGCAATCGCGACACGCACGCCGTCATCAACAACATGCGCTGGGGCCTTGATGGCTGGATTTATGCCACGCATGGGTATTCGAGCACCGACGACGTGAAGACGGGCGATGGAAGCAAGGGCTTCGGCCCCATCGGTGCCGGTGTCGTGCGCTTCAAGCCGGACGGCAGCGCTTTCGAGCAATACGCTAGCCGCAGCGGCAACACCTGGGGCCTCGACATCACCAGCGACGGCCAGGTTTTCTACACGCAGCCCACCAGCGGCAATCACTTCATCCACGTCGTGCTGCCGGAGTATGTGCTGGCCAAAGGCAAGCTGCCCGGCGTGAGCGGCACGAATGGCATGCTGCCGCGCGAGCCGACGTATCCGGCCATGCATTGGGAGCAGCAGGCCTATGTGCAGATCGATCAGGTGGGCAGCTACACCGCCGCCGCCGGTTGCGCCATTTATGAAGGCGGTGCCTGGCCCGCGAAGTGGAACTACGGCTACTTCACCACCGAGCCCACGCTGAACATCGTCAGCCACTTCATGGTCGAGCCCGATGGCGTCACCTACAAAGCGAAGCGCGAGCCCGGTCGCGAGCAGACCGAGTTCATCCGCAGCAAGAACCTGTGGTTCCGCCCCATCGAGAATCGCGTCGGCCCCGATGGCGCGCTCTACATCGTCGACTTCTGCAATCAGGCCGTCATTCACAACGACACCCGCGGCCCCACCCACGGCCCCGCCAACGCCGCCGTCCGCCCCGACCGCGACCACTACTACGGCCGCATCTGGATGGTGCAGCACAAGGAGGCGAAGTCGCCCGCTGCCACCGCGTATCGCAACAAGCCGGAGTCCAAGGGCACTCAAGGCAGCAAAGCGCTGTTGGCCTACGAAGCCGCCAAACAAGCCGCGAATGCCGACAAGCTCCTCCAGGACTTCGCCGTGGCCAAAGATGACTGGACCCGCAGCGCTCTCATCGCCGCCGCTGCCGACAAACCTGCCGAAGTCATCGCCGCAGCCTTGTCGCTTCCGTCCTTTGAGTCCCTTCCGTCCTTTGTCAGCGCCCTTCTTCCCGCCGCACTGCCCGCGAATGCCGAAAAACTCATCACCGCCTGCGCCAATGCCGATGCGAAGGCCGATCCGGTGAAGAACGCCATCCTTCGCGGTATCGCGACGGGCACGAATGAAGCTCCAGCCATGTCTCCAGCGCTCACAGAAGCTTTGAAGAAGCTTCTTGGCCAGCCATCGCTCGCTGCGGCCACTTTGCCGCTCGTGACGAAGTGGGACAAAGCCGGTGTGCTTGCTGCCGAGGTGAAGAAGGTCGAATCGGCGTTGATGGCTGATTTTCAGCGCAAGGAACTCAGCGTGGATCTTCGCGGAGCTGCCGCCCGCGCTCTGATTCAAATCAGTTCAAGCGAGGTAAGCGAAATCGTGGCTCTTTTGAGCTCCAATCTTCCTGATGGCCTCAAGATCGGGGTTTTGAATGATTTGTGCGAGTTTGGTGGTGCTGAAGGCGCAAAAACGGCCGGCGAGTCTTTCGTCCACTTCGCGAATCAACCAGCCTTGGCTTCGAACGCCTTGGATACACTGCTCAAACGCCCCGAGGCCACCGGAGCCCTGCTCGATGCCGTGAAGGCAGGTAGCATCGACCGCGCAATTTTCGCCCCGGGCGATGTCGCACGTCTGCGCTCGCATCCGAACAAGCAGATCGCCAAACGCGCGAACGACCTCTTCAAGGTCAACAACGCCGCGAAGGACGCCATCATCGCCAAACTCGTGCCGGAGGTCGAGAAGCCAGGCAATGCCGCGCAGGGCAAAATGCTCTTCACCGCCGCCTGCGCCATCTGCCACAAGCTCGGCGACATCGGCGTTGCCGTCGGCCCGCCGCTCGATGGCATGGGCGCGCATGGACCCGCCGAATTGCTCGTGCACATCGTCGATCCGAATCGCGAGGTCGATCCGAGCTTCTGGGCCTTCAACATCACCACGAAGAAGGGCGAGACGCTCGTCGGCGTCGTCACCAGTGAAAACAGCGCCACCGTCACGCTCGCCACGCAGGTCGGCGTGCGCGAGATCGCGAAGAGCGACATCGACAAGCGCGAAAACACGCGCCGCAGCCTCATGCCGGAAGGTCTCGATGCGCTCGGCCCCGAGCCGCTGCGCGACATCCTCGCCTTCATCTGCGGCGATGCAATGAAGCAGTTCCGCATCCTCCACCTCGCCGACGCCTTCAACGCCGACAGCCGCGACGGCCTCTTCGCCAGCGCCGATCCTCGCGGCGGCCAGGTGAAGCTCACGAAGTTTGGCAACGTGAAGGTCGAAGGCGTGCCCTTCTTCATCCAGGACCCCACGAAAAGCTCCACCGGTGGCAATTTGATCGTGCTCAAAGGTGGCCCCGGCAAAGACAACCACTCGCAGACCTTCCCCGCGAAGGCCGAGGTGGCCATCAACGTCGCCGCGAAGCGTCTGCAACTCCTCAGCGGCGTCTCCGGCTGGGGCTGGCCCGCCGTGCAGGACGAGGCGCCCGCGCTCAAAGCCACCGTCGTCTATGAAGGCGGCGAGAAGGAGGAATTCACCCTCCTGAACGGCATCCACTTCAGCGATTACATCCGCCCCGTCGAAGTCCCCGGCTCCAAAGGCATCGAAGGCCTCGCCGACGGCCAGGAGCCGCGCCTCCTCACGCTCGAACTCACGAAGAAAGCTGTCGCGAAGACCCTGATCCTCGAAAGCCCCGCCGGAAACAAAACGCCGCCCGTCATCATCGCCGTCACCGCCGACATCGAAGGCAAAGGCCCCGCGCCGCTCAGCGCCGATGCCTCCGAACGCCCGCAGCCACCTGCGCGGGGCAAAGGCAAGGCCAAGGCCGCGCAAGGCCCCGAAACCGGCCCCAAAGAAGGCGGCAAAGGCGATGGCCCGCTCGTTCCCGCCTCGCCCGTGCAGTGGGAAGGCGGCAAGACGCGCGTGCTAGTCATCGGCGGAGGCTCTTCGCACAAGTTCGCCGAGTTCTTTGGCACCACGGACGTCGCCACGCTTAAAGCTGCTGGATTCACCGTTCATTACACCGAGGACCGCGACCAGGCCGCCGCCGAGCTGAAAAACGCTGACGTGGCCGTGATCAGCGTGAATCGGAAGTTCTTCGACACGGCCGCCTATCGAAAAGCATTGATGGACTTCGTCGGAGCAGGGAAGGGCGTCATCATGCTGCATCCCGGCACCTGGTATGGCTTCGCCTCCTGGCCGGAGCTGAACGCTCGAATCGTCGGTGGTGGCGCACGCGGCCACGACAAAATTCATCCTTTCGATGTGAAAGCCCTCAAGTCGGATCATCCCGTCATGGCCGGCTTGCCTGCGAGCTTCACGGTCGAGGACGAGCTTTATTATGTGAACGCCGAAGGCACCCCTCCTGGCACCGCCGCCATCGAAGTGCTCGCCGAAACGAGCAACAGCGACAAATACCAGAAGCCCCACCCCAGCGTCTGGATCACCAAGCACCCGAAAGCCAAAATTGTTGGCATCGCCCTTGGCCACGACGCCCGCACGCACGATTTGAAGCCCTACCAGCAGCTTCTCATCAACGCCGCGAAGTGGACGAGCGGTAAAAAGTGACCTGCTGTGTCACTTTGGAGTCGATTTTGCAAAAGGCTCGCTTGGACGGGCTATGCCTGCTCGATCTCTGTTTGCCTCTGGGCAGTGTTCAGACCCGATCACGGCATTTGGTTCGGTTTTTATGCGCTACATCTCGTTGTGTTCATCCCATTTGTCACGGCTGTCCGAGCCTTGCATGAGATTAATGGAGCTGGAGTGGTCTGGCTTCAGGGTTGGCAGCGGTTGCGAGTACTGCTTCCCATTAGCCTGAAGAGATTGTTCACAGGAACCGCTGTTTTTGCCGTCATGGTTATCGGTTATGAGATCTACCAAGACCTCATTTTGAAATCTCATGAGTCGGGCTTCCAAGGCACTAAAAGCATGTCCGCAGAATGGAAGACTTGGATTACCCCGGTCTCGCCTGATGGCTTTGTGTCCTTTGGTGCCTTCTGGGCAGTATTCTTCCTGATCTCAGCCTGCCTTTTGACCATGCGCAAAAACTGGACTGGTCCAGAAAGCCCTCGCAGATGCTCCTGACGGGCTTCGATTGTCAATTGAAGCTACTCTGCCTTTATCTTCTCAACTTCGTCCAAACGGATGTCGAAGTCTTGGTCGAAACGAGCAGCAGCGACAAATGCCAAAAGCCGCACCCCAGCGTTTGGATCTCCAAAAATCCGAAAGCAAAGATCGGCGGCCTCGTCCTCGGCCATGACGCCCGCATGCATGACCTGTCGCCCTGCCGAAAATTGCTGACGAAGCCGTGCAATGGGCGGCTGGCAAGTGAGCGGCTGTTGCAAGCAATGTCTGTTCGGCGCGGGAAAGTTCCGCGCCATGAAGGTCCTTTTCGGAGTCAAAGTCCGTTGCATGGTGGCGCTTCCGAGGTGCGTTATTATCATTCTTTTTCACCATGTGCCGTCCTGCTCCCGTCCGCCTGCTGCTTTCCTGCCTGACCCTTGCCGCCTCCGCACTTTGCGCCGAGGACGGCTTTGTGCCGATGTTTCAGCCTGACAGCCTGGATGGCTGGGTGAACGCCAACTGTGCGCCGGAGACCTGGAGCATCAAGGGCGGCGTCATTTCCTGCACGGGCAAGCCCACCGGAGCTTTGCGCACGGCGCGGCAGTATGAAAACTTCATCCTGGAGGCCGAATGGCGTCATCTCTCCAGCGCCGGGAATTCGGGCATCTTCATCTGGGGCACCCCGATCAGCGCACCGGGCGTGCCGTTTCTTCGCGGCATCGAGGTGCAGGTGCTGGATCACGGTTACATGAAAAACGCCGATCCGGCCAAGCCGCGCTGGTTCACGACCCATGGCGATGTCTTTCCGATTCATGGGGCGACCATGGAGCCCCATGGCGAGCACAACGGCCAGCGCAGCTTTCCCAGTGAGGAGCGCAGCAGGCCAAGTCCTGAATGGAATCATTACCGGATCGAGGCAAACAACGGCAGGCTGACCCTCGCCGTGAACGGCAAGGTGGTGAGCGGCGGCGACAACTGCAACTACCGCAAGGGCTACTTGGCGCTGGAATCAGAAGGTGCGCCGGTCGAATTCCGCAACGTCCGCATCAAGGAACTGCCCTCCACCGGCGCTGCGCCGGAGTTGACGGCACCGGAAGATCAAGGCTGGCGGGCGCTCTACACGGGGGTGGATTTCCGCAACTGGCGGGTGCCCGTGACCTCGCGTGACCGCTGGAAGTCGGCCGACTGGCAGATCCAGCTCGCCGAGGGGCAGACGGGCTCCGCGCTGTGGAGCGAGGAGGAGTTTGGCGACGTCGAGATCATCTGTGACGTGAACCTGCCGAAAAAGGTCGACCTGACCAAGCCTGCCGCAGGGCTCTGCGTCCGTGGCCTCAGCCATCCTCTGGTCATGTTTGGAAGCGGAGGACAGGCGCCCATCATGCTTGGGCCCGACAAGGTTCAGCCAGGCCGCTGGTACCGGATCAAGGCAGCGCTGAAGGGCGGTAGCGCCCGGGTGCAGGTCTGCGAGGCCCAGGAGAAGAATCCGCAGGATTTTGAAGTGACCGTGGACATGGGGGCGTCCGGCCGGATCGGGCTTTCCGACCTGACGCAGTCGGTGGGTTACGCCAACATCTTTGTGCGCAGGTTGTAGCTGTTTTCCTTTACGAGCCTTTGAGGGGACGCGTTAGTTTGCGGTCCCCTCATCATGCCTGACACGGTTGTCCAGGAATACATCGACACACCGGCCGCCCGCGCGGAGCTGGCGTCCTATCTGGGCCGTGGCGCGGGGGCCGGGCTGGATGACGCAGGCTGGCTGCGCCGATTCAGCCACTGGTGGGATGCCAACCCGAGTGCCGCCATGCATTCACACCGTGGGTATGTCGTGAGGCAAGTAGGACAGATCGTTGGTTATGGTGGAGCCATTCCGTCGAGCTACACGTTGAACGGCGCAGAGGTGCCCGCCCTGCTGGCCACGACGCTGCGGGTGGATGCGGGGCATGCAAAGGCAGGGCTGCACATCCTGCTGAGGATGCGGCGCATGGGACGGCAGGTGCTCATCGTCCACACTACGCCGGTTCCCAGGCTGCAGCAGGTCCTCAATGAGATGGGGGCGCGTGCGGAAACCCGGATATCCAGGCGTGTGCTGCCGCTTGGCAGGTCGGCCGGGCTGGTGCCCGGCAGGTTCAGATGGCCCAGGCTGGATGCTTCGGTTCAAACGGTGACCGGTCTTGGAGGTGTCAACGGACTGGCGGTTCCGTGCATGAGGCGGGATGTGCTGGAGAAAACGGTTTCCCTGGAACTGCTCCGCTGGCAGATGGATGCCCCGTTGCAGCGGCTGCGTTTTCTCGGAGCCGTGGATTCCAGGGGATGCCTGCATTCCTTCGTGCTTCTGAGGGAGAGCCGCACCCTGCGTGTGCTGAGAAGCTGGGAGGTTGTCCAGTCCTGGACGGCCAGGGAGACGGTGGAGGAGCTCTGGGCCCTCGTCGGGGAGCTGATCCGCGAGCCTGGGATCCTGGGGCGGCGTATGAACTGGCTGGCCGCCCCCTCCTTTGCCGCAGACTTTCACTGGCGGGGCATTCCATGCCTGTTCGAACATCCGGAAAGGGTCTGTCATTACTTCCTCGTTCCCCGGGAGTTCGGGCATGCGGCCAAGCACAGCATGCTGGCGGAGGGCGACCTGATGCTGTGATCCGTCCATGGGCCTGGAAATGAAGCTTTTGACAGGTGTTCCTTGCCGCCGCTTCTCCGCAGGTTAAATGCCCAGCATGTCTGAAGAGCTGAAAAACATCCCGCGGCACATCGCCATCATCATGGATGGCAACGGCCGCTGGGCCAAGGAACGCGGCCTGCCCAGGACCGAGGGTCATCGACGCGGGGCGGACAGCGTGCGCACCATTACCGAGGCCTGCGGCGAACTGGGGGTGGAGTTCCTCACCCTCTATGCATTTTCATCGGAAAACTGGCGGAGGCCCAAACGCGAGGTGGAGGCCCTGATGAGGCTGCTTGAGCAGTTCCTGCGCACCAAGACCCCTGAGATGATGGAGCAGAACGTCCGACTTCAGGCCATCGGCCGTCTTCATGACCTGCCGCAGTCCTGCCAGCAGCAGCTTCACCGCAGCATCGAGCAGACATCCGGCAACAGCGGACTGACCCTGGTGCTGGCGCTCAGCTACGGGGGCAGGGAGGAGATCGTGGACGGTGTCAAAAGCCTCATCGAAAGCATTGAGCGCGGCCACCTCGACAAGGGCATGATCGACACCGAGGTCTTCTCCAAGCACCTTTACACGCGCTACTATCCGGACCCCGACCTGCTGATCCGGACCAGCGGCGAGATGCGGTTGTCGAATTTTTTGTTATGGCAGCTGAGCTACACCGAGTTTTATGTGACGGACGTCCTCTGGCCGGACTTTGACCGTGCGGAGCTTGTCAGGGCCATCCGGGCCTATGAAAAGAGGCAGCGCAGGTTTGGAGGAGTCTGATCATCATGAAGGCCCTTCAGCTTGCCGAGCCGCAGAGGCTTGAACTCATCGACCTGCCTGAACCCGGCCTGCCGGGTCCAGGAGAGGTGCTGGTCGCGATCCGGTCGGTCGGCATCTGCGGCACCGACATCAGCGGCTACCTGGGCAGGATGCCGTTCATTGAATGTCCGCGCATCCTCGGCCATGAGCTGGGCGTGGAGGTTCTCGCCA
>JBIJBP010000087.1:0-21601 GCA_044345155.1 Prosthecobacter sp.
AAGCGTCTCCGCCAGGGATCCGGCTCCGTCCATGACATCTCCGACCAGGATCAGACGCCGGGGTCGGTGCTCCTTCAACAGAGCGACCAGCGTCTCCTCACACTGGAGCATGCCCCATTCTGGCAGCAGGGCGCCCGCACGCCGCCGACGGAGTTCATAGCCATAGTGCAGGTCGGCCACCGCCATCCATCCCTGCTCCGCATTCACCAGCGCCCTACGCGAGTCCAGCAGCACGCCCCCGGCAACCGGGATGGCGACACTGGACGAAGGCCTGTTTTTCATGCGTCCCGCATAGCAGGGCGGCAGGCCGCCGCCAGTTCCAAATGTCAGCGGCGGCGCAGGAAATCCGGCCGCAAGAAATGCAAAAACGAAGCCGTAGGTTAGGCCTCATGCTCACCATCTCCGGTCCCTCCAATGGCAGGCTCTGCGACGGGTTCTCCCGCCGGGACTTTCTGCGCATCGGCGGCCTGGCCATGGGCGGCCTTGGCCTGCCCGACCTGCTCAAGGCGGAAGCCGAGGCGAAAACCGGACGCCAGTTCAAGTCCATCATCATGATCTACCTGTGCGGCGCCCCGCCCCACCAGGACATGTGGGACCTGAAGATGGACGCGCCGCTCGAAATCCGCGGTCCCTACAAGCCCATCTCCACCAATGTGCCCGGCATCCAGATCTCCGAGCACTCCCCAAGGCTCGCGAGGATGATGGACAAGCTGGTCCCCATCCGCAGCATGTGGGGCTCGCCCAACGGCGCGCATGACTCCTTCATTTGTTACACCGGCAGGCCGCCGCCCCCCAACGGCGGCAACGCCCCCACTGGCCGTGCCTCCGACCCGCCTTCACTCGGCGCCGTGGTTTCGCGGCTGAAAGGCCAGGCGGATCCCGCCATGCCGAGCTTCGTCGGCCTTGCACCCAAGGCCGGGCATCCCCCCTATGGATCGCCGGGACATGCCGGCTATCTCGGATCGGCCCACACCGCCTTCCGCCCCAACGGTGCGGGCGTTGAGGACCTGAAGCTGAACAACATCTCTGTCGCACGCCTGGACGACCGCCGTTCGCTGCTCTCCGGCTTCGACCAGTTCCGCCGTGAACTCGACCACAGCGGCCTGGTGGAAAGCATGGACAGCTTCAATCAGCAGGCCTTCAACGTACTCACTTCAAGCAGGCTGCTGAACGCGCTCGACCTGGATAAGGAGGACCCGAAGGTCCGCGAACGCTACGGCAAGGGCGATCCCAAAAACTATGGCGACGGCGCCCCGCTCAACCTGGAGCACTTCCTCCTCGCCCGACGCCTCGTTGAAGCCGGTTCACGGGTCGTTACGCTGAACTTCGGCCGCTGGGACTTTCACGACAACAACTACCCCCAGCTCCTGCGTCACCTGCCCCTGTTCGACCAGGGCATGAGCGCCCTCGTCCAGGACCTGCATGAACGCGGCCTGTCCGATGACGTCGCCGTCGTGGCCTGGGGTGAGTTTGGCCGCACACCCACGGTCAACAAGGACGGCGGACGCGACCACTGGCCGCGTGTCGGCGGTGCCTTGCTCGCCGGCGGCGGCTTCAAGACCGGCCAAGTGATCGGCGCCACGGATCGTCTTGGTGGCGAGCCCGCAGAACGCCCCGTGCACTTCGGTGAAGTCTTCGCGACGCTCTACAAGTTCCTTGGCATCGATCCTCACAAGACCACGGTTCATGACCTCCAGGGCCGGCCGCAGTATCTCGTCGACGGCTGGGAGGCGATGCCCGAACTGATCTGAGGCGTGATGAAACGCAGGGCTTGGGTGATTCTCCTGGAAGCCGGGCCCGTCCGCTCCAGAGATGAGGCCAAGTGAGCTTTTCCAGCACCAGCCTATGGCTTGAAACCACCGGCGCCATCAGCGTCGCCGCGGGCTGCTTTTGGCTGCATCTGCGCTGGCATCCGCAGCGGCGTGAGTTTTCCGACGGCTGGGACTTTGTCTCCAGCATGCCCTGGCTGGTCGTCCTGCATGGCATGCTGCTGGCCCTCGCCCAGGTCCTGGGCCGGACCGCGATCACCGGCAGCCTCGTTCAGAATGACCTCACGGCCTGGAGGGAACTCGGCCCGGCGCTGTTTTTCGAAGCACTCCAGGAGACCTCCTTGCTCGGCCATTGCCTGCTTCCTGCCTGGCCCCTTGCCCTGCTGCTGCCGCCCGTCCTTGGCATGCTGCTCTGGCAGGTCGCCCGCCATCCCTATCGCTTTGGCATCAAGCGACGGCAGGCCAGGAACTACGGTGCGTTCAGCGCCTTTCTGCTGCCGTCCTTCACCTGGCTGCTGTTGGAAGCCTCCTCCGTCTGGAACGGCATGCTTTCCGAAGGCCTGGAAAACATCCGGACCGCCCTGCGTCTTGTGTTCCAAGCCGGCACCGTCGCCTGCTGCCAGGCTTTTCTGATCCAGCTCGTCATCGCCTGGAACCAGCCTGAGCGGCCCGAGAGCGGCTCCGACTTCATCATCGCCTTTGTGCGCTGGGTCTCGCGCTGGCGTGAAATCCTGCTGCTTTCCGTGCTCGACCTGATGATCCTGCTTCTGCAAGGCAGCGGCGTAGGCAGCGCCGCCAGTTGGCTGCTGCTTGAACTGACCCTGTTCTTCCTGCCCCTGCCCGTGGCACTTGCCCTGGCGCCCGCACCTTTTGCCCGGCAGGGCCTGGCTGCCATGCGCTGCTGGCGACGGTCCGTCCTTCCCATCCTCAGCGTCCTCCTGACAGGTGGGGTGCTGCTCTCCCTCACCCGCTATGCCAGCGCCATGGTGCAAAGCCTGACCGGAGTCGAAAACGGACGCTATTTCCTGCTGCTGCCCGTGCATGGTTTGGTGCTTGCCACGGTGCGCAACTGGGTGTTTCTAGCCCTCACGCTCGCCCTCATCCGTCCTGGCCTGATCCCTCCTTCCCGGCGGGGGCGTGCCGCTTCCTGATTCGCGCCCCGGCATGTCCTCTCCCCCTCCCGGCAGCACCCTCTCCACCACCCAGATCACCCGCCAGGCGAAGTCCAACCTGGCGATGGCCCTGGCCTGCCTGCCCAAGGAGCGACGCCAGGACATGATCAGTTTCTACGCCTTCTGCCGCGTGGCCGACGACATCGCCGAGTCCGTCCACCTGACCGAGGAAGAGAAGGAACATGAACTCTCCCATTGGAAGCAGTACGTTCTCAACGGCGAGCCGCCCGGGCATCCCGTGCTGGATGAAGTGATCGAACTGCCCGGCAAGTACGGTTTCCCCCGCGCCTGGCTGGCGGAGATCCTTGACGGCGTGGCCTCCGACATCACGACCCTGCGTTACGAAACCTACGACGACCTCCTGGCCTACTGCTACAAGGTCGCCTCCGTCGTCGGCCTGTGCAGCGTCCACATCTTCGGCCACACCCAGCCCGCCGCCCGCGAATACGCCGTCCAGCTTGGCTACGCCCTCCAGCTCACCAACATCATCCGCGACGTGGGCGAAGACGCACGCGACTACGGCCGCATCTACCTGCCCCTGGAGGATCTGAGAAACTTTGGCATCACCGAGCTGGAAATCCTCAACGGCCGCCATGACCAGCGCTTCATCCAGCTCATGGAACTGCAGTACCGGCGCGCCCGCGGCTTTTATCGTGAGGCCGAACGCCTCCTTCCTCCCCAGGACGAGGACAGCCTGCTCGCCTCCCGGATGATGGCGCAGATCTACGGCGAGATTCTCGAAAAGCTGCGTGACCAGCGCTACCCGGTCTTTGAAAAGCGCATGCGCCTTCACCCGGCCCGCAAGATCTTCATCCTCCTCAGCTACCTCTGGAAAGGCTGGCGGGCAAAACGAAGGGCCTACATTGCCTGGCAGGATTCCTGACCCCCTTTCACTCCCCGGTGATGCTCGATCCCCTGCAACTCCTCAGTGCCTACTGCGAAGGCGCCTTTCCCATGGGGCATGAGGATGGCTCGATCTCCTGGTTCCGCCCGCCGCATCGCGGCATCCTCCCCATCGGGGATTTCCATGTGCCCCGGCGTTTTGAACAATACCTCCGCCACCACCCGTTCGAAGTGCGCTGGAACACGGCCTTCGGCGATGTCATGCGCGGCTGCGCCAGCCGTGAGGAAACCTGGATCAATGACGTCGTCCTCGACAGCTACCAGGCCCTCTTTGAACTCGGCTTCGCACACAGCGCCGAAGTCTGGCGTGAGGGCCGGCTGGTAGGCGGCGTCTATGGTGTCGCCATCGGCGGCGCATTCTTTGGTGAAAGCATGTTCAGTCGTGAGACCCAGGCCTCCAAGGTGGCCCTGACCCATCTGCAATGGAGGCTTCGCGACCGCGGCTTCATCCTGCATGACACCCAGTGGACCACCCCTCACCTGGCCATGTTCGGCGGCCATGAGATCCCCTGCTCGGACTACCTCAGACTTCTTGACCGCGCCATCCGCCTGCCCGTGCTCTTTGATGAAACACGACCCAGGCGGGCGGGCCTGATCTTTGAGTAAGGCAGACGCGCAACGCTTCGGCATCCAAGCCGTTTCAAGCCACCCCGACGCCTCAGGAACGCTGCATCATCGTCATGACCCGGTGCACCATCTGCGTCAGTTCACCCGCCTCGTAGGGCTTGGGCAGGACGCCGACAAAGCCCTTTTCCAAAAAGGTCATCTGCACGTCCTCGTTCACGCTGCCGCTGGTCACCACCAGCCGCGCGTCAGGATCAAACCTCAGGATCTCCGCCGCCGTTTCACCACCGTTCATGCCGCCACGCAGCGTGAGGTCCATCAGCACCACGTCCGGCGTGCAGCCTGAACGCGCAAGACTCTGATAAATCTTCACCGCATCCTGGCCGTTGTCGGTCTCCGCCACTTCATAGCCGCAGCGCTTGAGGATCATGTGGGCCACCTTGCGCAGATCATCCTCGTCATCGACGATGAGCACGCGGCCCTGACCGTTCATCAGCGGCACAGGCGCGTTGCTGACAGGCTTGGAAGCCTCGTCACCCACCTGGGCCGGAGCCTGTACAGCCGGCAGAAGCACCACAAACTCGGTGCCCATGTTGAGACGTGAGCTCACCCGCACATCACCGTCATGCTCCTTGATGAAGCGCCTGCAGGTCGTCAGTCCGATGCCGTTGCCGTCCGCCTTGGTCGTGAAGGATTCACGGAAAAGGCGGGAAAGGTTTTCCGGCGCAATGCCACAGCCGCGGTCACGCACGGCGATGCGAAGGTAGCTTCCGGGCTTGAGCACGGCATCCTGGCCGAGGCAGATGTCCGTGTTCTCCACTTCGACATCCATGTGCCCGCCCTGGGGCATGGCCTGGATGCCATTGAGGATGAGGTTCTGCAGCACCTGGCTGATCTTCGTGGCATCGGCCACCGCCCAGCGCAGCGGCTCCGCCAGGCGGATGTTGACCTGCACGTTCGCCCCGGCGCTGGCAAACTTCACCGTGTCCTTGATGATGGGCGCCAGATCCACGGGCCTCTTGTCCTGCGGCCTTGCCTTGCAGGCGGTCACCACCTGCGAGGTGAACTGACGTGCCCGCTTCAGGCCGCTGAAGATGAGCTGCAGCTCGCCCTGCATCGGCGACTGCTCATCCGTCTTTTGGATGAGGTCGGAAAGCCGCACCGTCACCGGCCCCAGAAGGTTGTTCACGTCATGCGCAATGCCCTGCGCCAGGGCCGCCAGGTTGTCCTTCTTGAGCTGGTCGGAGGTGGTGTCGAGATCCTCGCCCTTGAGCGGCGTGGTTTTCACGGAGACCGCAGAAAAGGACGGCATCGGCGAGATCAGCAGCGTGTAGTTCAGCAGCTTGCGCAGGCTGTTGAAAACGGCCCGAACCCGCCAGCGGCAGCGCTGCGGTTCCTGACCGTAAAAGTTCTGAATCCGGCACTCGCACTCATGCACCCCACCGTTTTCCACGGCCAGTTGCAGGCTGCGGCTCAAGATTTCAGCATCCGCCTCCCCGACCGCCAAATCGCTCAGGGTCATGCCTCGAAGCCCTTTGTCCGGCTCCACGCCCACCAGTACCGCCGCAGCGGTGTTACTGAACAACACCTGGGGAGCTTTCTGCGGAATGGTCTGGGCCTCAACGATCATCACCCCCTCCGGCACCTGGTCGAGCGCGACCCGGAGGAAGTAATTGGCCGTTTTCATCTGGTCGAGACTGGCTTCCAGCTCGGCAAGCGTCTCGGGGCGCAGGGTGTCGGGAGCGAGAGTCATGGTAAATTTTGCCGAGCCTTTTAATGATTTTAAATAATTAAGTAAACCTTAATTTTTGGAAACATGTTCCTTTTTGCCTCTCATTTTTGAAAATGATGAATCGATGACCGCTGCCGACACTAAGCCATGAAAAAAGCAGCGGCCTTTCGACCGCTGCTTTGAACTCAACCGCCAGGGACGAGCCCGGCTGGTTCACTTAATAGACACCTTCGACAATAGTCTTCTCCATCGCTCCAAACGGGCGCACGTCAGCGACGCCATCCCAGGCATACGGAGCACGAGGCTTGCGGCGCATGGCCTCGTCACGTTCCAGGAAACGCGGCATGAAAAACTCCTTGGTCAGAGTGGTCAGCTCCACACGGCCCCACTGGTCATAATCCACCGTCTGGCTCGTCTCGTTTGGATTGACGATGCGCAGAGCGGCGCGGGGCTGCGGGGCGTAGTAGGTGATGGAGAAGCTGTCCGAAGGCTCCAGCGGCACGCTGGCGGCCAGGCCCATGAGCGTGTTGCCGTAGGTCGGATAGAAGCCGATTTTGCCTTCCAGCACTTCCTCGACAATGAAGCGCACGTACTGCGGAGTCATCGTCGTGCCGCCAACAAAGCAGCCGCGGATGCCTGCCGCATAGAGGTCCACCTTTTCAGCCAGGGCCTCAAGAAGCTTCGGCGTGGTGAAGATGGCGGAAATCTTGCGGTTCTTCAGCAGCAGCACCGCCTGATCCACCACATGATCCATGTACTGACGGGCCACGTCGAACTGCTTGTTCGAGATGACCTTCTTCACAAAGCGCGGGTCAAGGTCCACGAAGTAGCAGGCGCTGCCGCGGTAGTTGGCCAGATGCTCCACGGCGAGGCGCAGACGACGCGGGCCGGTGGGGCCCACCATGATCCAGCTCTGCCCCTTGGGGAAATGCTCGTCCTTGAGCTTGTGGCTGAACTCCTCGTAATCGACGCGGAAGTCGTTCCAGCCGATGCGCTGCTTCGGCATGCCGGTGGTGCCGCCGGTCTCGAAGATGTTGAAGGGCTTGCCGGCAAAAGCCTTGGGCACCCAGACCTCGGGTTGAAGGTCGCGCAGCCATTCATCCTGGAAGTGCGGAAACCTGGCGATGATGTCCTCATAGCTGTTCACCACGCCGCGCGGATCAAAGTTCTTCTGGGCCCACTCCAGCCAGAACTGGCAGCCTGTTTCAGGGGAAAAGTGCCAGTTGATGATTTCTCGGACCTGGTTGTCGAGCTGGGCTTTGGCTTCTTCGGGAGTCATGGTTTTTGGGGATTAGGGGGAGTGGAATTGGGAATACGTCAAACGAGGCCGTCAGGCGCCGCCTTTCGTGCGGGAAGTCATCCGATTTTGTCCGCCCCGAAATGACCGCGCAGGGCTTCGGGGATCAGGATGCTGCCATCGGCCTGCTGATACGTTTCGATCAGGGCCACAAACAGGCGCGCCAGCGCCGTGCCGGAGCCGTTCAGTGTGTGGCAGAAGCGGTTTTTTCCCTCCTCATCCTTGTAGCGCAGGGCCATGCGGCGGGCCTGGTAGTCGCCAAAGTTGGAGCAGCTCGAAACTTCCAGGTAGGTCCCCTGCCCGGGCGCCCAGACCTCGATGTCATACGTCCTGGCCGAACCAAATCCAATGTCGCCTGTGCACAGCTCGATGACGCGGTAGTGCAGTCCGAGAAGCTGCAGCACCTTCTCCGCGTTCGCAGTCAGGCTCTCCAGCTCCGCCATGCTTGTCTCGGGCGTGGTGATCTTCACCAACTCCACCTTGTCGAACTGATGCATGCGGATCAGGCCGCGTGTGCCCAGCCCGGCGCTGCCGGCCTCGCGGCGAAAGCAGGGCGTATACCCGACATAGTTGATGGGCAGCTGCTCGGCCTTGAGGATCTCCTCGCGGTGCAGGTTGGTCACCGGCACCTCCGCCGTGGGGATGAGGTAGAGGTCGTCCGTGGCGCTGTGATAGACCTGGTCGCCAAACTTCGGCAGCTGACCAGTGCCGACAAGGCATTCGGGCTTCACCAGATGCGGTACGTTCACCTCGGTATAACCATGCTGGGTGGTGTGCAGGTCGAGCAGGAAGTTGATCAGCGCACGCTCCAGCCGCGCGCCGGCTCCGCGGTAAACCGCGAAGGCGCTGCCGGTGATGCGGGCGCCGGCCTCGAAGTCGAGGATGCCCAGGGCGGCGCCTAGGGCGGTGTGGTCCTTCGGGGTGAAGTCATGCTTCGGCGGGCTGCCCCAGACACGCACCTCCGGATTCTCCTCGGCGCTGTGGCCGACCGGGCAGCCTTCATGAGGCAGGTTCGGAATGCCGAGCATGATCTCGCGCTGACGGGTGTCGGCGGCGTCGGCTTCACGGCCGATCTCCTCGATGCGGGCGTTGATGCCCTTCACCTCGGCCTCCAGGGCGCTGGTGTCCTGGCCGTTTTTCTTGCCCATGCCGATCTCCTTGGAAATGCGGTTGCGGTCGCCCTGAAGCTTCTGGCGCTCGGTTTCAGCACTGCGGCGGGCGGTGTCGATGGACAGCACTTCATCCACCAGGGCGGCATGATCCCCGCCGCGGTTGGCGAGGCGGGCTTTGACCAGGTCGGGATTCTCACGGAGCAGGCGGATATCAAGCATAGGAAAGGGGCGCGGAGGCTAGGCGGTGATGGCGCTCTGGCAAGCAGAGACAAAGGCCGCAGCCCCAAAGCCAGGGCTTACGTATCAAGGTGAAAAAGAGGTTTTTGCTACAGGATTCACAAGATTGGCAGGATGAACAGGTCTGAAAAATCCCGTTAATCTTGCGAATCATGTCAATCCTGTCACTGGAGCCATGTGATACCATCATTGGCTGATTGGATACGTTAGCCCTGCCCCAAAGCCAGGGTTGTCCTTCACTCGCCCGGTCACGGCGCGGCCACGGGCGGCGGCAGTCCGAGGGCCTTCGACGCCAGATAAAGCACCTCCTTCTCGATGCCGCCGGTCAGGTGAAACTTGCGCAGCTCCTGCTGAATGTCCGCCAGCCTCCCCCAGGACTGATACAGCTCGAAAAGCAGCCCGGCGGCCTCGTTGGGCAGCTGCCAGAGATCCCGCACCAGCAGGGTCTCCGCAGCCTCATGCTCTTTCTGCGATATGAGGAAGCGGGCCCAGGCGATGACGATGTCGGGCTGGGTGGCCTGCGTGGCCTCCAGCCGTTCCATGGCGGTCTGATAAAGCTCACGCGCCATCTGCAGCTCACCGCACTCCTGCAGCGCCTTCGCCCAGGCCACCGTCTGGCCGCCTCCAGGCATCGGCATGCGCACAACTTCGGCAAACAGCTCCTGCAGGATGGCACGGTCGCTCAGGGCATGGGCGACGCGCAGCATCAGGGGCTGCTTGCGGCTTTCCAGGCGCATCGACGGCAGCTCCTGCATCACCTGGCAGGCCTGCCAGGCCAGATCGGGCCGCTTCTTTTTCAGCAGATTCTCCGCCGCCAGCTCCACGCAGATGCGGTCGCCATCCGCCAGGTTCTGCCAGCCGACGGCCAGGTCGTCCGCCAGCGAGCCCGGCGCCTTGTCCGCAAAGGCGCTCAGGGCCAGGGCGGCGAGCGGCCTGTCGGTTCCCGCCCGGGTTTCGGCACGCAGGATCGGCAGCCAGGCGGCGCGGTTTTTCCCTGCGGCCTCGGTGTTCATCCAGTCGGAAAGCTGGTTCAGCGCCTCACGCCCCCGGTGCTTCACCCGGAAAAAGGACGCGACCTGCGCCCTGCCACGATCCGGCGTCCAGCCGGCGTCGGCGGCAAGCAGGCGGAGCAGCTCAAGCCGCAGCCGGAAGCGCTCGGCATCCTCCTTCATGGTTCGTTCAGCCTGGGTCAGGAAGTTCAGCCCCTCGGCCGCCCGGGAATGACGCCGACACAGGGCGGTGAGGTGCGTGATGGCGTCGATGGCCTTCAGGTCCACCGCCACGGTCATCATCTCGCGGAACTCCTCCCACCTTCCGGCCTCGGCGGCCAGTTCGGCGCGCAGCTTGAGCGCCTCCCTGCCCTGCGCCCCCGACTTCTCGACCAGCGGCACGCTGCGCAGGGCCTCCAGCGCGGCGGCGGGCTGCTTCTGCCGAACCAAAAGCTGCGCACGATGCACCGAGCTCTCGGCGTCGGGGATCACGCCGCTCTCCTCGTTTGCCACAAAGGCCTCGTGCAGCCGGTTCCAGGCGTCGAGAGCCAGCCGGTCCTGGCCGGTCTTTTCATAAAGCAGCGCCAGCTCGCGCAGATACGGCACCTCATGCGGGATGCGCCCCTGCAGCACACGGGTCGGAGCGGGCAGGTAGCCCCGGCGGTGCAGCTCGTTCACGTCATGTTCCAGCGCCAGGAAGTGCGAATGCTTCTCACGCAGCACTTCATCCCCCGGCTGCGGCGGCTTGTAGGGCGGCTCCGCCTCCAGCAGCTGCAGCGTAAACTTCAGCCCGGTCCGGGTGTCCAGCGCGGCTTCGGAAACGCGGATCAGCCACTGCGCATACTCCGGGTTGGCCGGAGCACGGCCCGGCAGCATGCCATAAACCTCGATCGCCTCCCGCGACATGCCCGCCGCCTCCAGCCGGCCGCCCAGCTCGCTCAAGGTGTCCACCGACACCTCCTGGCGCATGTCAACACTCGCCAGATGCTCGCGCAAAAGCCGCACCCGCGTCGGGTAATCGACGGTCCTCATGCGCCGGATCAGGTGCCCGAGCCGCCATTCGCCAAACTCCAGTCCGGACCGCGAACTCAGCGCCACGCCGCCCCAGCGCGCGGACAGCCGCTCGTTCACCTGCTGCACCACCTGGCCGAGCCCCTCGTTCGTGAAGCGTGCCTCGATCTCCCGCGTCTCTTCCCAAAGGCTGCGCAGGTGCATCGGCTCCTCCCATCGCGGCGACCCCTGCGGCATCAGCATGCCCTTCGGCTCGCCCATCTGCCGGGCGGGCAGGAAGCCGCCTGTTAGAAGGGCCTCCATCTCCGCCGCCGCCTTGTCGGGCGCGCCGGCCAGCCCGGCCACCGCCGCCTTGCGCAGCGTGGTCATCGAGGAGGGCGGCACGGCCTGCAGACGACGCCAGGCTGAACGCACATTTTGTTCGCGCTCGGCGGCGCTGACGGCCAGGCGGTTGGCGGCGCTCAGGCTGAACAGATAAGGGTCATAGGTGCCCCGGTAGGCCTCCGGCTGCACGGCTCCGCGCACCACCCGGCCGAGGTATTCCCGCGCCAGGTCCCAGCGCTCCGCCGATTCGGCGATGCGCGCCAGCGAGAACACAAAGGCGCTGCCCAGCGCAGGGTTGTGCTCGCTCAGGCTCTCCCCGAGCTCCAGCGCCTCGGCATAGCGCTGCTGGTCCTGCAGCCGCCGCAGGATGTCGAGCACCGACACGCTGCGCAGGGTGCCCAGCCGGGCCAGGCCGCCCTTGGCAAAGCGGAAGCCGTCCAGGTCCGCCAGCACGCCACATACTGCGAGCACCATGCGCTGCCTCTGTTCGAGAAGCCCGCCCTCCAGCCCTGTCTGGGTGGCCCGGTCCATCGCCTCAGCCATGCCGCCGGAGCGGATCGTCAGCCAGGTGCGGCAGAACACCGCCTCCAGGCTCTCGGAAGCCTTTTCAGCCGGCTTCATCACCTGCTCCAGCAGGCTGCGGAAGGGTCCGCCCAGCCTGGCGAAATAAAGCGCCCACAGCCTTTCCACCGGCGACTTCCAGGCCTCCGTCTCCTGCTTCCAGGCCTGCGTCGTCCCAGACTTTTGGTTCAGCCTCGCCAGCTCCTCGACCGCCCGCAGGCGCAGGTGGGGCACGTCGTCCGGCAGCTCGCTGAACTCGGGCCTCGGCAGGCTGAGGAAGGTGCGCAGCACGGCCACCTCCGCCGTCTTCAGCGCCGGAACGGCGTCCAGTTCGCCCAGCACCTCGGTCACAGGCCCTGGCGGGCCTGCTTTGCGCTGCTCGGACAGCGGCAGCGGCAGGCGTTCCGGAGCCCCCTCCTTCGGCGGCATGAAGGCCTTGGCCTGGGTGCGGCGCAGGATCTCCTTCAGATGCTTTCTCGCCCCTTCTTCATCTGCCAGCCGCAGGCACTTCAGCGCCAGCCGCAGCTCCGACTTCGCATCCCAGGGCCGCACGCGCGAAATCTGCTCATACACCCGTCGCTCGGCCTCGTCCTGCCCGGTGCTGCGATAATGCTCCGCCAGGTCCTCCAGCGCCGCCGCATCCTGGGAAAACCGGCTCTCCAGGCGACGACGCACGCGGTCCGCCTCGGCGATTTGAAAGGTCTGCTCCAGCATCTCCACGAGCCTCCTCGACTCCGCAGCGACCTGCCCCGGCGCGGCACCTGCGGCGACCTGCTTCTGAAAGTAGATCGCCGACTTGAGATCGTTCACCTTCAGCGCGGCCTCGCGCAGCTGGTCGAGTGAAAACGGCGTGTCCGGCGCGGTGTAGTAGGCCTGCTTCATCGCCGCAAACGCCTTGGCCACATCACCCGAGCGTTCATAGACATGCGCCAGGGCCTCGTGATAAAAGCCGTCAAAGGGATGCTTCTTCACCAGGGCCAGCAGCGAGTCCCGGATCAGCTTCAGCCGCTCCTTCATCACCTCCTCGGGCAGCTCGCCGCCCCCCTCCCCAGCCCACAAGAAGCGGTCGAGGAAGCGTGTGAAGGCCTCGCGGCGGCGCTTCACATCGGTCTCCTGCTCAACGATGCGGAGCTGCACGTCCACATGCCCGGGCAGCAGGCCGCGCTGCAGCAGCATCTCCGCATAACGCTGCATCAGCGCCACCGCCGCACCACCCGTGGAGCGGTCGATCGCCTGCTGCCACAGCTTCAACGCATCATCCGCGCGCCGCTGCAGGGCATAGCATTGAGTAAGGGCGTTCAGCAGCTGCTCGGAATCCGGAGACTCGCGGTAGGCACGCTCCAGCAGCAGCGTGGCGGCCCTGCCGGGAGGCGGGGATTCTGTGGCCATGCGCCAGCCCGTGCGCTCATGGGAAAGGCCGACGTTGACGGCCGCGGACGCCGTCTGCTCGTCCTCCAGAAGCAGCTCGCTCAGCCGCAGCGTGTAGCGGATCTGGTTCGCCGGATCCTTGGCGATGAGGCGGCGCAGCACGCGCATGGCCAGGGCGGTGTTCTTGTCGGCCAGCGTCAACTCCAGCAGCAGCTTCTCCGCCTCCAGCGGCAGGCTGCGCGCCGGGGAGACCACCTCCAGCCTGCGCATCACGGCGTAGGCCTCCTCCCACTGCTCCGCCCTGAGCGCCCACCAGGCGGCGCGGTAAAGAACCAGCGGCTGTGTTTCCGCCGCCACCGACTTCATCAGCCTGCCAGCCTGGTTCAGCACCTCCTCGGCGATTTCAACCGTCCCGGCGGGCTTTTGCTCAGTCATGGCAAATCCCTTGCCAGTGAAAATTTCCGGAAGCTGAAAGTCGCCGCCGGTGCCGCGCTGCCTCGGGGCCTCCTTCTTCTTTTCACCTAACAACAAGGAGTAAATCCTCTCGTCAACGTCCACGCCCTCCTCCTCGTTTTTCGAGGCCTTCCAGGCCTTCTCCAGCCACTCCAGGGCCTCCTCGGGCTCGACATGCTCCGTGAGCAGGTCGGCCAGCCGCAGGAACTCCTCACGCCCGGCCCCGGCCTTTGCCACGGCTTCACGCGCCAGGATGATCGCGGTGTCGAGGTCGCTGCCCGTCGCCATGAACCCGGCGGCCTCGTTGAGCCGCCGCTGGCGCTCCTGCTCGTTCGGCGCGTCCCGGGTGAACCGGCGCAGCAGGGCGTCCGCCGCCGTCATGTCCTTGCGCGCACGGTGAAAGGCGGCCAGCTCAAAGACCGCCTCGGCACGGCCGGGATCACGTTCGACACGCGCTTTAAGGATGGCCTCGATGATCTCGTCCAGGGCACGCTGCTGGGCGAATACCAGGGCCTGCTTCTCCACCTCGGCATTGCCGCCAGCGTTCTCCAGCAGGTGGCGCAGCCTCTCGACGGCCTCCTTCTGCCGACCGCTGCGCAGGTCGGCCTCACAACGCAGGAAGACGATCGCCGGCAGATCACTGCCATCCCCCTTGAGCCGTTCATCCAGCAGTTTCGCCGCTTCGGCGACGCCGTCATGATCGAGCAGCAGCCGCACCAGCTCCCAGCGGTAGTCATCCACCTGCGGCGCCACCTTGACCAGCTCGCGCATGGTCTCGACATGGGCGTCAGAATCCGCCGTCATCTCCTCGAAACGGGCAAGGTCGCGCAGGGCCTGCTCGGCCGGCGGCCTTGCTGCGGCGGACTTGACGAGCAGCTGCCTCAGGTCCTCCAGCGTGCCAAAACGCTCATGCAGCCGTACGCGACGGCGGAAGAAGTCCGTGTAGCGGACATCGCGGAAATCGAGCAGCGCCAGGCCTTTCTTCAAGGCGGCGTCGGCCTTTTCAAACTGGTCGGCATGCTCGTGAATGCGCGCAAGGTCATAGAGCGCGTCCAGCCGCTTCTGCGGATCGCCCTGATCCGCCAGCGTCGTGTAGAAGGCTGCGGCACGCTCGGGAAAACCCGCGCGCAAAATCAGTTCGGCCACCTGGCGCACAAGCTGGAAGTCCGCCGGCTTCAGCTTCGCCGCCAGCTCCCAGGCCTTCACCGCCTCTTCATTCTTCTGGGCCGACAAGGCCAGGGTTCCCAGCCGCAGCAGGACATCGACCTTGTGAGGGTCCGTGTCAGGCAGCAGCTCGTTGAGACGGCCGGTCCACTGCTGCGCCTTTGCCGGATCGCCCAGCTCCTGGGCCACGTCCGCCAGGGATTGCAGCGCCAGGGCCTTGTAACTGTCGTTGCCAAGCACCTGCTCATAGGTGGCAGCCGCTTTTTTCAGGTCGCCCGACTTCCTCAGCAGGTGCCCCAGCACCAGGACCACCGACGGATGCCGCTGCGCCTGCACCTGGGCCGTCACGCTTTCAATGAGCAGCGCCGTGGCCTCATGCTTTTCATAGAGCGCCCACAGCAGGTCCACCACGCGGCCGTATTCCGGCTGACCCACCAGCAGCGACAGGTATTCGTTCGCCAGCCGAGTCTCCCGTTCCTCCCAGGGAAGCGCACCCGTCCGTGCCTGGCCTTGCGCCTCAGCGCCACACGGCATCAAGCCCATGAGTCCAATACCCACCGCCACCGCCCTCAACGCGGTCCGACGCAGCAGCAGGATTCGAAAAGCCATCACAGGAGACACAACCAATACGAACAACGTCACAGGCTATCACGCCGCCGTCACGGAACCAGCCAAAATCCCCGGCATCCAGGGAAAAGGCTGCGGGCGTCCTGCAAAAGCACCCAAGGCAGTCATGGATCTCAGCGCCTTCCAGTCAGGCAGAAAGAAAGGCCCATGCCTCTCGGAATGACGCCTGCCATGACGGCGTCGCAGGCTGGCTCAATCGGCGGACACCCGCCTTAGCCCGTCTGCGAAAGGATGACAAAACCCGGTGCCAGCACCAGTTTAGAGCATCCGTCCGAATCATGGCCACCAGCCAATGACGGCGCATCTTAGCCTTGCCCGGCCGCCGACACCAGCCTTCAATACCCCTTCATGCCACGCCAGCCCATCGCCCTGCTCGCCCTCGCCGCCGGTCTTTCCTCAGCCGTCCTCGCCGCCGACGGAAAACCTGACAAGCCAAACAAGAAGTCCAACTACGTCGTCGGCAAGCCGGCCTTCGCCCCGGACTACAACCAGCCCGCCTTCGATCCGGCGAAAGCCGCGCCCGAACACCTGGACGTCAGCATGTTCCACCTTCCCGAGGGCCTGGAGATCAAGGTTTGGGCGACCTCGCCGATGCTCTTCAACCCCGCCAACATGGACGTCGACGCCCAGGGCCGCATCTGGGTCGCCGAGGGCGTCAACTACCGACGTCACAGCGGCCGCAGCCGTGAGGGTGACGCCATCCGCGTCCTGCAGGACACCGATGGTGACGGCAGCGCCGACAGCAGCCACGTGTTCGTCCGGGAAAAGGAGCTTGAATGTCCCATGGGCGTCGCCGTCTTCGACAACGTCGTCCTCGTCTCCAACACGCCGAACCTCATCAAGTACGTCGATGTGAACCGCGACCTGAAGTTCGACCCGGCCGTGGACACCCGCGAGGTCCTCCTCACCGGCTTCGAGCAGCAGCAGCACGACCACAGCCTCCATAGCGTCTACGCCGGACCCGACGGGCGCTGGTATTTCAGCAACGGCAACTGCGGCGCCCTGTTCAGTGACAAGAGCGGCAACACCTTCCGCATCGGCGGCGCCTATCTCAACAACCCCTACACCGGCGAGAAGAGCGATGACGGCCACGTCTATGTCGGCGGCTTCACCGCAAGCATCGACCCCAGCGGCCATGGCGCCCGCATCCTCGGCCACGGCTACCGCAACAGCTTTGAAGGCGTGCGCAACTCGTTCGGCGACATGTATCTCAACGACAACGATGATCCGCCCGCCTGCCGCGTCAGCCACCTCATCGAAGGCGGCTTCTTCGGATTTTTCTCCGCCGATGGCAAACGCCAGTGGCGCGCCGACAAGCGCCCCGGCCAGGACATTCCCACCGCCGAATGGCGCCAGGACGATCCAGGCAGCATCCCGGCCGGCGACATCTATGGCGGCGGTGCGCCCACGGGCATGGCGTTTTATGAAAACGGCTCGCTGGGCGACAAGTGGAACGGCCTGCTGCTGAGTTGTGAAACCGGGCGCAACGTCGTCTTCGGCTACCTGCCGAAGCCCGATGGCGCGGGCATGAAGCTGGAGCGCTTCAACTTCTGCACCACCAACACCAGCGGCGTCTTCAAGGGCAGCGACTTCGTCGGAGGCAAGGACAACATGTCCGACGAACGCCACACCCTCTTCCGCCCCAGCGATGTGTGCGTGGGCACCGATGGAGCCATTTATATTTCCGACTGGTATGACAAGCGCACCGGCGGCCACCAGGACACGGATGAAACCTGCAGCGGCACCATTTATCGCATCACTGCCAAAGGCTCCAAACCAGCATCGCCCAGGCTCGACCTGAACAACGTCGCCGGCCAGCTTGATGCCCTGAAGTCTCCCGCCACCAACGTCCGCCACGCCGCCTTTGTGAAGCTGAAGGAAAAGGGAGCGGAGTCCGCGAAAGCCGTGGGCACGCTGATTGACGACAAAAATCCCTACATCGCCGCCCGTGCCGTCTGGCTGCTCGCGCAGCTTGGCGAAGCCGGCACCCAGCGTGTCCGCGTCTGGCTGGAATCCGAGGACGCCACGCATCGGCTCGTGGCCCTGCGCGCCCTGCGTGCCGCCAACCCGGACATCCTCGACCTGCTCAGCACCATGGCCCACGACGGCTCGCCCGCCGTGCGCCGCGAGGTCGCCGTCGCCCTGCGCGACATGCCCGCCGCCCAGAGCCTCAACATCCTCGTCGAGCTGGCCAAACGCTACGATGGCAAGGACCGCTCCTACCTCGAAGCCTGGGGCCTCGGCTGCAGCGGCAAGGAGGCGCCCGTCTGGAGCGAGCTGAAAAAAATCATGGACGGCAACGCCCTGGACTGGAGCGAGAAATTCGCCCGCCTGACCTGGAGGCTGCATCCGGTGGAAGCTGTGAGCGACCTGGAGGCACGGGCCACCAGCGGCAAGCTCAGCCCCGCTGAACGCAGGCTGGCGCTCGACACGCTCGCCTTCATCAAGGACGCCACCGCCGCCCGGGCCATGCTGGCCGTCGCCAAGGACAAGGCTTCACCGGTGCACGCCGACGCCATGTGGTGGCTGATTAACCGCAGCACCAATGACTGGGCGGAGTTTGGCATCCCCGGCGAATTGAAGAAGCAGGGCATCTTTGATCCCGACGCCGTCAAGCTCATCACCATCGAAACACCTCCCGCCATGCCTAGCGCCATCAAGGTCGAGGACGTGCTGAAGCTGAAGGGCGACGTGCAGCACGGCCAGTCGCTCACCGTCCGCTGCGTCATGTGTCATCAGCTCAACGGCCAGGGAGTCGAGTTCGGCCCGAACCTCCAGGGCTGGGGCATCAGCCAGCCCAGCGAGATCATCGCCCAGGCCCTGATCGAGCCGAGCAAGGACATCGCCCACGGCTTCGACGGCGTCAGCATCACCTGCAAGGACGGAACGAAGATCGACGGCATGATCCTGAGCGAGGGCGACATCCTCATCATCCGCAGCATGGGCGGCCAGACGCAGTTTGTGGCGAAGGAAAAGATCGCCTCACGCCGCAAGATGGACCGCTCCCTGATGATGAGCGCCACCATGCTGGGCATGACCGCCCAGGACGTGGCCGACATTGTCGCCTACCTGCGGCAGGCGGAATAACCATTTCCACGGACAGGCGCGGATAGTCACGGGCGATGACTCCGTAGGTAGAGCATGCTCACGCGCCTTTTTCCTGCCGTCACGCTTCTCTGCCTCAGCCTTCAGGCACTCCCCGCAGCCGATCCCGCCGCCAAGCCGGTCGAGATTGACGCCTCCAAGCACCCTTCCCTGCAGGCCGCCTTTGACGCCGTGCCCGCCAGTGGAGGCATCGTCAAACTGCCGCCGGGCAAGGTGGAGATCGACAGCCCGCTGATCATCCGGACGGGCGACACCCGGATCATCGGCGCCGGGGCCGCCACCTGGATCAAGAACAACAACCAGGAGGGCAAGCCCGCGCTGATCATCCGTCCGCCGGACCTCGACACCGACAAGAAGGCCAGGCTCTGGCGCGTGCAGCTCGCCGACTTCCGCATCGAGGGCCAGGAGAAGAGCGGCGACGGAGTGTTCGCCGAATACGTCCAGGAGATCTACTTCGAGGGCATGAGCATCGACCACAACGGCGGGCATGGCATCCACATGCGGAGCTGCTTTGAGGACCCGCGCATCGCCGACTGCATCCTCACCTACAACAAGGCCTGCGGCATCGAGATCTTCGACTGCCATGACATCGTCGTGAACGCGAACCACTTCGAGGAGAATCAGGACGCCCTGCATTGCGCGGACAGCTTCAACCTCTGCATGAACGGCAACAATGTGGACGATCACCTGCGCCACGGCGTCGTGATCGAAAACACCTACGGCTCCGTGCTTTCTGGCAACATGATCGAAGAGTGCAACGGCACCGCCGTCATCCTCGACCGTGACTGCTACGGCATCACCCTCAGCGCCAACGTCATCGCCCATCACCTCGAGGGCGGCATCGACCTGCGTGACGCCCATGGCTGCGCCGTCAGCGCCAACACCTTCGTCATCGCCCACAAGTTCGGTGTCCGCATCGGCCCGGGCAGCGGCCGCAACAGCATCTCCGCCAACAGCTTCGCCAACACCTACATCGGCGACGGCAAGGACAAGCGACCCGCCGAGGGGCCGACGCCGATGCACATCGACGAAGGCGCCGGCGTCTTCGTCGATGGCGGGCAGGACTGTGTCATCAGCGGCAACACCTTCACCGGGCTGGGCACCGCGGCCGTCTGGGGAAACTCCGGCAGCACCGGCATGCTGATCACCAACAACCTCTGCCGGGACTGCGGCCGCAACCTGGAGGCAGACGCCCCCTGGATCGACCTCAAGCAGGAGCGCTACAGCCTGATCCAGGACAACCTGATCAACCGCTGAGCCCGGCGGCGGACCGCGCTGGCGGCATGAAAAAACAGGCGGTGATTGCCAGGCCCCGAAGACTGGCGCAGGTTGGGTCGTGCAGGTCCGTGAAATGAACGCCTGCCGAAGCAGAGTTCATGAGCCGACCCCCCATCCAATTTTTCAACCGCGTCACCCGCCAGGTCGAAACCGAGTCCGTCTACGGCGAAAAGCCACTCCGCTTCATCTACGAAAACCCGCTCGGCGCCGTGGCGCTTCATGCCCTGGTGAAAAAGGCCGCCTTCTCCCGTTGGTACGGCCGCAGGATGGACAGCGCCGCCAGCGCCGCGCAGATCCAGCCCTTCATTGAGACCTATGGACTCGATCCGGAGGAGTTCCGCGAACCCGTTTCGGAGTTCCGCTCGTTCAACGAATTCTTTTACCGCAGGCTCAAGCCTGAGGCCCGTCCCGTGGACGCCGACCCCGCCGTGATCACGCTGCCCGCCGACGGCCGTCACCTGGTGATCCCGGACCTCTCGCAGTGCCGCGACTTCATGGTCAAGGGCGTGCGTTTCGACATCGCCGCCCTGCTGGGCGACACCGGTCAGGCGACCCGATACGAAAAGGGCGCCATGTTGATCTCCCGGCTCTGCCCGACCGACTATCACCGCTTTCATTTTCCCTGTGACGGCCTCTCCGGCACGCCGCGCCTGATCAACGGCCCGCTTTATTCCGTCAGCCCGATCGCCCTGCTAAGGCGGCCCGGCATCCTATGGGAGAACAAACGCTACATCACCCGCATCCGCACGGACAGGCTTGGAGAAGTCGCCTTTCTTGAGGTCGGCGCGACCTGCGTCGGCTCCGTCGTCCACACCTCACGCCCAGGACAGGTGGTGCGCAAGGGCGATGAGAAGGGCTACTTCCGCTTTGGAGGTTCCTGCGTCATCACCCTTTTTGAAGTCGGTCGCATCCGGTTTGCCGACGACCTTCTGGAGCACAGCGCCAAAGGCCGTGAGGTCTATGCACGCATGGGGGAATGTGCCGGACAGCTCTGCTGAACCCGGGGGGTTTCTTCGAAAAAACCCCAAAAAACCCTCAGAAGAGATATTGACCCCCGTCCAGGAAGCTGCCAGTCTCAAAAGCCTATGGCCAAAAAAGCAACTACTCGTAAAGCAAACCCCGCCCTCATGAAACCCGTGCAGCCGGACGCCGTTCTGGCCGCCATCGTCGGCAATGCCGCACAGCCCCGCAGTGCGATCACCAAAAAGATCTGGGATCACATCAAGAAGAACGACCTTCAGGACAAGAAGAACAAGCGCAACATCAACGCCGACGACAAGCTCAAGGCCCTGTTCGGTGGCAAGGCCTCCGCCACGATGTTCGAACTGACCAAGTACGTCAGCCAGCACGTCAGCTAACCCTTTTCCGGCAAGTCCGGTTCCCCAAGGCCGCTCCCATCGACTGGAGAGCGGCCTTTTTCATGCCCGGGTGTCTCAGACCAGCTCCTTGATCCACTTGCCGCAGGTGTGCGGCTGAAACTCTCTCATGACACGCAGCAGGGCTTCCGGAGAAGTTTCCGCCAGCAGGCTGGCCCGGTGTTCCGGCTTGAGCAATCCTTCGCCGCTCATGTGATCCAGGAAGGACAGCAGCCTGTCGAAAAAGCTGTTCACATTCAGCAGGCCCACCGGCTTGCCATGAAAACCAAGCTGCAGCCAGGTAAGCGTTTCAAACAGCTCGTCCAGGGTGCCAAAACCTCCGGGCAGCGCGATGAAGCCGTCGCTCAGGTCCACCATGGTCTGCTTCCGTTCATGCATCGAACGCGTGACGATCAGCTGCGTGCAGCCCTTGTGACCCAGCTCCTTTGCCAGCAGTGATTCGGGAATCACCCCGATCACCTCGCCGCCGACGGCCAGCGCGGCGTCGGCAATGACGCCCATCAGGCCGACATTGCCTCCACCATAGACGATGCCCAGCCCATGTCCCGCCAGATGCCGG
>JBIJBP010000088.1:0-21455 GCA_044345155.1 Prosthecobacter sp.
AAGGCCAAGCTTTACCAGATTGAGGAAGACAAGCGTCAGGCCGAGGTCGCCCGCCAGTATGGCGAGAAGATGGACATCGGCTGGGGCAGCCAGATCCGCAGCTACGTCTTTCAGCCCTACCAGATGGTCAAGGACCTGCGGACGGGGGAAAAAACCAGCGACATCTCCGGTGTCATGGACGGCGACCTCGACGCCTTCATGGAGGCCAAGCTTCGCGGCAAGAAGGCCGGGGCTGACGAACTGGATGACGACGAATAAAAGCTCGGCACAGTCGCCCCGCCTGCCACCATGCCGGACGATCTTTTTGCCGATCCCTCCGCCGCCCCCATCTCCGAGGGCGGCGTAGATCCGTCCGCACCCCTTGCCGCCAGGATGCGCCCCCGGAACCTGGCCGAATACAGCGGCCAGGACCACATTCTCGGCGAGGGCAAGCTGCTCCGCCGAGCTGTTCAAACTGACCGCTTTTCCTCCCTCATCTTCTACGGCCCCCCGGGCGTTGGCAAAACCACCCTGGCCAACATCATCAGCCAGGAGACCAAGGCGCGCTTTGTCACCCTGAGCGGCGTCGAAAGCAGCGTGGCCGACATTCGGAAGGAAGCCGACGCCGCCGCCAGGCTTCGGCAGCTCAACGGCCAGGGCACCGTCCTGTTCGTGGATGAAATCCACCGCTTCAACAAGGCCCAGCAGGACGTCCTCCTGCCCCACCTCGAACGCGGCACCCTGCGCTTCATCGGAGCCACGACGCACAACCCCTACTTCTACGTCAACAGCCCCCTCGTCAGCCGGTCCCAGGTCTTCACCCTGGAACCCCTGACCGTTCAGAACCTCGAGGATCTCATCGACCGGGCCCTGTCAGACTGCGAACGCGGCCTCGGCAGCACCGGTGCCGTCATCACTCCCGAAGCACGCCGACACCTGGCCACCGTCTGCGATGGTGATGCCCGCAAATGCCTCAACGCCCTCGAACTCGCCGCACTCTCCACCCCGCCTGGAGCCGATGGCCAGCTCCGCATCGACCTCGCCGTCGCTGAGGAAAGCGTGCAGCAGAAGGTCGTCGTTTATGACGGTGACGGCGACGCCCACTACGACACCGCCAGCGCCTTCATCAAATCCATGCGGGCCAGCGACCCCGACGCCGCGATCTACTGGCTGGCCAAGATGCTCTATGCCGGAGAGGACATCCGCTTCATCGCCCGCCGCATCGTCATCGCCGCCAGCGAGGATGTCGGCCTGGCGGACAGCAACGCCCTCCGGGTCGCCGTCGCCGCCCAGCAGGCCGTGGAGTTCATAGGCATGCCGGAAGCCCAGCTGATCCTGGCCCACGCCACCCTTTACATGGCCACGGCCCCCAAGAGCAACAGCGCCACCAAGGCCATCGGTGCCGCCCTGGCCGACGTCAAAAACGGCCGCACCCTGCCCGTTCCGAAACACCTCCGCGACAGCCATTATGCCGGGGCAAAAACCTTCGGCAACGGCGAAGGCTACCTTTACCCCCACGACTTCGAAGGAGGTTTTGTCCCCCAGCGCTGCCTGGAGGGAGGGCGCCAGTATTTCGAGCCCACCTCCCACGGGCTCGAGGCTCGGATCAAGGAGCGGATGGACCATTACCGCCGCCTCTGGGAACAGGCCTCCCAGGAGAAACCGTGACGGAAAAACCTTCCGCTCCAACGGGCGGCGATTTTTTTCAAAAAGTTTCAACACATCCCTCAGGCATAGAATCGAACATGCCAACAGTGATGGCGGGAGCAATCCTGCCCAGCTGGTCTTGAGAGTGATTGGTTGTTGTCACATCACCATCTGTCTCATGGCAGATTGTGTTGAGGTTGATGCAAACACACGGGGCCGGGCGGAATCGGGAGCCGCCCGGCCCTCTTTTTTGCCCCAAATACCTCAGGAATGCGCCATGGCGGCCTGCATCAGCTTCTCCTGACTGGCCTCGGCACGGGTGAAGGAACCACCCTCCCTCCCCTCGTTCAGCATCATAATCCGGTCGCTCATGCCGATCAGCTCCGGCAGCTCGCTCGAAACCAGCAGCACCGCGCAGCCCTCGGCCGTCAGGCGGTTGATCAGCTCGTAAATCTCAATCTTCGCCCCCACGTCGATCCCCCGGGTCGGCTCGTCCAGCATCACTACCTTGGGCCGTGTCAGCAGGGCCTTGCCAATGACCACCTTCTGCTGATTGCCCCCGGACAAGCGCCCCACGACCGCTTCCAGCCCGGTGGCCTTCACGCGCAACTGGTCAAACATAGCCCGGTTCCGACGAGCCTCCTCCCCCTGATTGACCCACCCAAGCTGAGTCACCTCCCCCAGGCTGGAAAGGCTGAGATTGAAGCCAATCGCCTCCTCCAAAACCAGCCCGTAGCGGCGGCGATCCTCACTGACCAGGGCCAGGCCCATGGACAAAATCCGGGCAGGGTCACCCTCAGGTAGCGGCTGCCCCGCCAGGGTAACCATCCCGGTTTCCCTATGGCCCCAGGCTCCAAAAAGGTGCATCAGCAGCTCCGTCCGCCCGGCACCCATCAGCCCGCCGATACCCAGCACCTCGCCACGCCGAAGTTCAAAGCCGATCTTGTTGAGCCTCAGGCAGCCGTCCGCATCCCGCACCGAAAGATCCTGCACGGAAAGCAGCACCTCCCCAGGATTTGAAGCACGCCTCGGAAACAGGTCGCCCAGCTCACGGCCAACCATCCGGGCGATGACTTCCTCACGCGTTGCCTCGGCTGTCTTCAAGGTGGCCACCGTGCTGCCATCCCGAAGCACCGTGATGCGGTCGGCGATGGCAAAGACCTCCTCCAGCTTGTGGGAAATGTAGACGCAGGTGATGCCACGACTGCGCAGATCGCGAAGGATCTCCAGCAGCACCTGCACCTCATGCTCAGCCAGGGCCGCCGTGGGTTCATCCAGGATCAGCAGGCGCGAATTTTTTCCAAGGGCCTTCACGATCTCAACGAGCTGCTTCTGTCCCACCCCCAGCTGCTTCACGGGCGTTGCCGGATCCAGGTCGACCTTGAACCTTTCCAGCAGCAACCGGGCATCCCGAAACATGCGCGGCCAGTCCACCAGACCGCCCCAGCGCCTCGGCTCGCAGCCCAGGAAAATGTTCTCCGCCACCGTCATTTCATCCACCAGGGCCAGCTCCTGGTAGATCACCGCAATGCCAGCCTTCACAGAATCGGCAATGCCAGAAAACCGTGCCTCCACTCCATCCACCTCCAAACGCCCCTCGTACGAGCCGTATGGATGAATTCCGGACAGCAGCTTGATCAGCGTGCTCTTCCCCGCCCCGTTCTCCCCGCACAAGGCGTGAATCTCACCCTTGGCAGCCTCAAACGACACCTGGCTCAGGGCCGTCACTCCGGGAAACTTCTTGGTGATCTGGTGGGTGCGCAGCAGCATGAAAGCGTGAATTCGGGGCATGCTGGCAAAGCCCCCCCGCCTTGCCAAGCACGAAGCTGCCTCACAGCCCGATCTCCATTTGCAGCACGCCGTGTCCCTGGCATCATGGGTCGATGGCCAGTGTCACCAACGAAAAACTCATCTCACACACCCAATGGCTGGAAAGCGAGGGCAAGCGAGGCCTCAGGCTCAATGAAACCGGCATGAACCTCGCCGGTGCCACGTTGAATGACCTCAACCTGGCCCAGGCCCATTTTGTCGGCACCACCATGACCAAGGCCAACATGGCCGGTGCCAGGCTCAGCGGTGCGGATTTCAGCGGCGCCAACCTCGACAGCGTCAACTTCTCCGGGGCCGACCTCAGCGGCGCAGACATGGGCGGCGTCTCCATGCGCAACGCCAACCTCAGCCATGCCAGGCTGGTCGGGGCCGACCTCTCCGGCGCCAACCTGGAAGGCTGCGACCTGACCAACGCCGACTTCACCGACGCCGACCTCATCGCCGCCAATCTGAAGCGCACCACGCAAACCGGCATGATCCTCACCGGAGCCAAGCTGGCCGACACCCAGGGGCTGCAAAACTGAACCAGCCACAGGCCGCCCCTGGCATGATCTGGAAAGCCCACCAACACCGCGTCCAATTCCCGCGCCGCCCCCTGGTGATGGGCATCGTCAACATCAATGACGACTCCTTCTGCGGCGACGGCACGCTTGATCCCGACATGGCGCTGGCCCAGGCGACTCAAATGCTGCGCGAAGGGGCGGACATCATCGACATCGGTGCGGAAAGCGCCCGCACCAATCGCGGCCCGATCACGGTGGCGGAGGAAATCACCCGCCTGATGCCCTTTCTAAAAGCCTGGCCGCAGCTCATCGAAACCGCTTCCGCCTCCCCCTGGGACTCCCGGCAGCTCTCGCCCCCCCTGCTTTCCATCAACACCTGGCGCAGCGAGGTCATCGCCGCCGTCCTGCCTCATGGTGGTGACCTCATCAACGACATCAGCGCCCTGCCTGACGCCACCAACGCCCGCCTTTGTGCCGAACACGACGCCAGCCTGCTCATCATGCACAGCATCGGCCAGCCCAAGGTGCCCCACACCCACGTACAGTATCCCGACCTCTGGCAGACCCTCGACAGCTTCTTTGAGGAAAAGATCGCCCTCGCCCTGAGCGCCGGGCTTTCTCCCGAACAGCTCGTCCTGGACCCCGGCATCGACTTCGCCAAGCAGCGCGAGGACAACCTGGAAATCTACCGTCATGCCGAACGCCTGCAAAAGTGGCAACGCCCCGTACTCCTGCCCGTTTCCCGGAAAACCGTCATCGGCCAGGTGCTCGACCTGCCCCGGGCCACGGATCGCGACGCCGGCACCCTCGCCTGCATCGTTTCAGGCATGAACCGTGGCGCGCAGATCTTCCGGGTTCACAACGTCCAGGCCGCCGCCCAGGCGGTGAAAATCCTGCACGCCGCCGGCTGACTACGCTCAATAGCCCAGCGCCGTGCCCACCTGGTAGATCGCCAGGGCCAGCAGGTAGGCCGTGCCGCTCATGTAGGCGAGCTGGAACCACATCCACTTCGACGAACCCGTCTCACGCTTCACAATCGCCATCGTGCTGACGCACTGCATGGCAAACACATAGAAGACAAGGAGGCTGATGCAGACGAGCGGGCTGTAGACTGGTCGGCCGTTCGCGCGCACCTCCTGCCTAAGGCGGTCCCTCAGCGGCGTCATGTCCTCCTCATCCCCGGACTCCACGGCATAAACCACGGCCATCGTGTTCACAAAAACCTCACGTGCCGCAAAGCTGCCGATCAGGCCGATGCCGATCTTCCAGTCATAGCCAAGGGGCGCGATGATCGGTTCAAGCAAATGCCCCGCCCTGCCCGCGATGCTGTTTTCCAGCCGGACCGAAGCGTCGGGCGAATCACTCTTGGGATAGGTCGATGCCGCCCAGATCAGAATCGAAATGCCGAAGATGACCGTGCCCGCGCGCAGGAGAAACGCCCGGGCCCTCTGCCAGACCAGCAGCAGAATGCCCCCGATCGAAGGCATCTTGTAACTTGGCATTTCCAGGATCATTGGCGCGTTGGCACCACGCATGACGCCTTTGTTGAAGATCCAGGCAAAAACGAAGGCCCCGAGCGTGCCCAGCGCATAGAGCCCCACCATCAGCCCCGCCTTGGCCCAGAGCGAGACCGAGTCAGGCACGAAGGCGCTGATCAGCAGCAGATAGACCGGCAGCCGCGCCGAGCAGCTGGCCAGCGGCGAGACCAGGATGGTGATCAGGCGGTCCTTCGGGCTGTCGATGGTGCGTGCGGCCATCACGCCGGGAACCGCGCAGGCATAGGAACTCAGGAAAGGCAGGAAGGCCTTGCCGTTCAGCCCCACCAGGCTCATCAGCCGATCCACAATGAAAGCCAGGCGCGCCATGTAGCCGGTGTCCTCCATGACACCGATGAAAAAGAAAAGGATCAGGATCTGCGGCAGGAAGATGACCACGCCCGACACACCATTGATCGCTCCATCCACGATGAGATCCCGCAGATCGCCTGGAGGCATGACGCCGGTCACCCAGCCACCCAGCGCGGCAAAGGCCGTTTCAATCCATCCCATCGGACCTTCGGCAACCTTGAAGATGAGATAGAAAAGGAAGACCAGGAATGCCAGCACGGTCAGACCTCCAAACCAGGGATGCAGCAGCCAGCGGTCAATCTTCTGCGTCATGGTCACCGGTTCCTGCTCCGGCCTGACCAGCACCTGGGCACACAGCTTTTCAATGGCCGCATAGCGATCCTGCACCAGCTGGTCCTCCCAGCCAGGATGCGCCTTTTCCAGCCCATCCCTGCCACGTGCAACCTGGCCGAGCTGCTCATACTTGATGCCGGCATGAAGCGGGTCGTGATCGGAAAGAAGGTAGAGCGGCTCCAGCAGCGAGGCATCCGCCTGGATCGCCCCGGCCCGGGTCAGTTCCGCCTGGGTAGCGAGCAATGAGGCCCGGATGTCCTCCGGCAGCGGTGCCGAATGCCACCGCGGGCGCGGCAAATCCTGACGGCTCATGGCCGCCTTCAACTCCATCAAACCCTTGCCCGAGGTCGCCTGCATCGGCACCACCGGCACGCCCAGCTCCTCGGCCAGCCGCGCGACATCAATCCGCCACAGCTTGGCCTCGGCGATGTCGATCATGTTCAGCACGATGATCGTCGGCAGGCCAAGCTCAAGAATCTGCGAAGCCAGGTAAAGGTTCCGCTCCAGGTTGGCCGCATCCATCACGATCACCACGCGGTCGGGCCGCGGCGTGTCCTTGCGTCGGCCCAGCAGAACATCACGAAGGACCGCTTCATCCGGGCTGCGGGCATTCAGGCTGTAGGCTCCGGGCAGGTCGATCAGCCGCAGCTTCCGCCCATGCTGGCTCCAGCACTCGCCGATCTTTTTCTCCACTGTGACACCAGGGTAGTTCGCCACTTTCTGGCGCAGCCCGGTCAGAAGGTTGAACAGCGTGGTCTTGCCCGAGTTCGGGTTGCCGACGATGGCGAGCAACGGAGAGTCTGGCGCGCTCATGCTTCAGCCTTCGTGACAAGAATGTGCGCCGCCTCGTGATTGCGCATCGCCAGGTGAGAGCCGCGGACCGTGATCTCAATCGGCTCCCCCAGGGGAGCACGCCGCACCACCATGACACGGGCCCCGGGAGTCAGCCCGAGCTCACGAAGACGCGTCAGCCCTGCATTGCCCACAGGCAGGCTCTGGACAAGGGCACGACAGCCCACAGGAAGCTCGGCCAGGGTGGAGGGTTGATGCATGGAGGCGCGAAATTGAGACGCTGTTTCAAACGACGATTAGCGGGCGGTTTCTCACTTCGCAAGGGACAAGACTTGGGAATTCTTCACCCCGGTTTGCCAGGCTCGGCCAGCGCTTGCGCCGCTTCCTGCAACCTCAGCCTCAGGTCGGCGGCACGAACGGCCAGATCCCGCTGCTCAGCCTCATATTGAAGCCTCCCCTCCAGAGTCTCAATAAGCACGGGTTCATATCCCAGATGAGCCAGATCGTATGGGCTGGCCCGCATATCCAGGTCACGTCCGGCCCAGGCCAGGTCAAAGCATTCCCCCACCAGGTCGCTGCCAATCCAGGGCCAGAGTTTCGACGACCACTTGTAAAGGTCCATGTTCGTGTGCAGGCAGCCGCCCTGCTCCAGGTCGACGCGGCTTTCCAACGTCGGACGCAAGGTGTTCATCGGCAACGCCTCAGGCGTGAAAAAGCGATAGGCGTCGTAATGCGAACAGCAGACCGTCATGGACTCAACCACCGACGCCACACGCTCCGGAGAAAGGCGCAGCTCGTAGCCCTGATGGCGGATTTTCTCACGCGGCAGCCGATAAACCATCGCCCATTCATGCAGACCAAAGCATTTGAAGCGAGGGGGGCGTTGCTGAATCGCCCGGCTCAGGGCGGCCACCCAGCGTGCCAGGTCCGCCACCTTGGACGGTATTTGCCCTGAATCAAGGCGGCAGAAACCACCCTCCCGGACCATCGGAACTGCTGCCAGCCAGGGCATTTCCACAAGCACAGAATCCGTCACCTCAATCACCTGGCCCAGCGCCGGCAGCCAGCGCTTCAGTTTAGCAGGCGGGAAGTTGTAATAAGTGAACAGGAAATCGTGGACGGGATGCTTCAGGTCGCGGCTCCTTCGCTCCAAATGCTCGTCTGCACGTTGTCCGACCCGCCGGGAATGAGCCCGCATCCGCTCCAGCCAGGCATCAAGCTCCAGAAAATCAGGCTGGGCAGGGGCTTCAGGAAGGAACATCGGAACAACGCAGCTTCCTAATTTCAGAAAACGCCCCCTGCAAGGCGGGAAGCAGGCCGCCGATGACACTTGGCACTGTCCGGCCCCTCCCAACCGCACTCCGAACAAATGCTTTCCAAGGTTGCCAGGGTTGCCGCCGCTGGCTTAACGTGTCCTCTTCCCTCCCCCCTCCCGCATGATTGATGTCCAGGATCTCACCAAGCAGTACGCCGGCCGCACCGCCGTGGACCGGCTGACCTTTCAGGTCGAGCCTGGGCAGATCGTCGGCTTCCTGGGCCCTAACGGCGCCGGCAAGTCCACCACCATGCGCATCCTTTCCGGCTACATGCCGCCAACCAGCGGACGCGCCACCGTCAACGGACACGACGTCTTCCACGAATCCATCGCCGTCCGGAAAAGCATCGGCTACATGCCGGAAATGGCTCCGCTTTACACCGACATGAAGGTGAAGGAATACCTGCGCTTCCGGGCCGAGTTGAAGGGCCTCTCCGGCCGGGAGATGCGACAGCGTGTCGGCGAGGTGATGGACCTTTGCACCATCACAGATGTACGCCGCCGCCTCATCGGCCATCTTTCCAAGGGCTTCCGCCAGCGCGTGGCCCTGGCCGACGCCCTGCTGCACAAACCACCCCTGCTGATTCTGGACGAGCCCACCAACGGTCTCGACCCCGTGCAGATCCGCCAGGTCCGGGACCTCCTGCGCAGCCTGAAACCCGCCCACACCATCCTGCTTTCCACCCACATCCTTCAGGAAGTCGAAGCCGTGTGTGACCGCGTCCTGATGATCCATCACGGCCGCATCCTGGCCAACGACACACCCGACCGCCTGACCCGCGGCCTGCGCGCCGCCTCCGTCGTTCAGGTCGAGCTGAGGGCCGGGGGCGATGACGTGCTCGCCAAGATCGAAGCCCTGCCCAACGTGCGCAAGGCCGCCCAGGATGGCGAGGAAGATGGCTGGAGGCTGATCTCCGTCCGGGTCGAGGCCAACCAGGACGTGCGTGAACCCCTCATGGACCTCGCCTTGAAGCAAAGCTGGAAGATCCGCGAACTGCACCGCCAGCTGCCCAGCCTGGAAGATGTGTTCATCGAACTCTCCGCCGCCGATTGACCCCGGCCCGCAACCCTCCCTCCTCCGAATCCTCATGCGCCTCCTCTGGGTACTCTTCAAAAAAGAACTGCGGGCCTTCTTTGTCTCCCCCGTGGCCTATGTGGTCCTGGCCCTCGTGATGGTGCTCAGCGGCTACTCCTTCCGTGCCGCCCTCTCCATCCTCGAACGCGGCCCCAGCGAGGGCAGCATCGTCCAGTGGATGTTCCAGCCCAACTGGTTCTGGCTGTCCTATTTCTTCATCTTCCCGCTGCTCACCATGCGCCTGTTTGCCGAAGAAAAGAAGATGGGCACCTTTGAAACCCTCTTCACCACCCCGGTGCACACCTGGCAGGTGGTGCTCTCCAAATACCTCGCCGCCGTCTTTGTCTACTCGGTTCTCTGGGCCCCCAGCTTCATCAATTTCCACCTCATCGACTGGATCACCGCCGGTCAGGTGGAAATCCCCCCCGGCTCCCTCAAGGGCAGCTACCTCATCCTCCTCGTCATGGGTCTGTTCAACCTGTCCATCGGCTGCTTCGCCTCCGCCCTGACCTCCAACCAGATCATCGCCGCCGTCATCTCCTTCACCTTCAGCCTGCTCCACTTCCTCGGCGGCCTCTTCATCATGGTCCTCGGCCGGAAGGTCTCCGAAACCTTCGTCGACATCATCAGCTACTTCGCCAGCATGGAGCATATCCGGACCTTCACCAGCGGCCTCATCGACACCCGCCCGATCGTCTACTATACCAGCCTCGCCCTGCTCTTCCTCGCGCTCACCCATCAGGTACTTGAATTCCGCCGCTGGAAGCCCTGAGCCCGCCCCAACCGTGCCGTCCGCCACTCATGCCTGAAGACACTTCCAACGCCCCCGCCCAGGCCGCCGCCCCCATGCCCCGCCGCTGGAGCATCGGCCTCAATGTGGCCGTACAGGTCGTCCTCACCCTCGGGCTCTTCTTCGGCGTCAACCGCATCAGCTACCGCTATCACACCCGCTGGGACCTCAGCCCGCAGAAAAATTTCACCCTCAGCAGCGCCACGCTCAACTACCTCGACAAGCTCGCCAAGGACGTCTCCATCTCCAACGTCATCCCCCGCGACGGACAGCTCTTCGGCGAAACCCAGACCCTCCTGGAGGAATACCGCCTCAACGGCAGGGGCCGCGTCAAGGTCCGCAGCATCGACCCTCTCCGTGACATCGAACGCGCCGAATCCCTCAAGACCGAAACCGGCCTCTCGCTGGACCAGAGCGGCGTGGTCGTCCGCTGCGGCAAGCGCGTGCGCTTCATCCCCGAAGAAGAACTCGTCATCCGCGAAAAAGGCACCGAAACCCAGCGCGCCATCAAGGAATACCGCGGCGAGGACGCCATCACCTCCGCCCTTATCAACGTCGTCGAGGGGGATGAAAGAAAGTTCTACATCGTCGTCGGCAAGGGCGCACGCACTGAAGCCGCCCTGGTGGAATCCATGCTCGCCCTGGGCGAACTCGGCCGCGCCCAGAACTTCCAGCTCTTCCCGATCAACCTCGCCGAGGTGAGCGCCGTCCCCGAAGACGCCGACGGCCTCATCGTCGCCGGCCTGCGCTACGACCTCTCCGAACGCGAAATCGACATGCTCAAGGCCTACTGGGCCCGTCAGCGCGCCGGCCTGCTCATCATGCTCGACCCCTCCGGCGAAACCCCCAGGCTCGGAGCCTTCCTCGGCCTCAACGGCGTCTTCCCCAGGGGGGATCGCGTCCTCTATGCCGAAAGCACTGGCAGCGGCGCACGCAAGGAGTTCTCCGTCCAGGCCATCTTCGACAACGCCTCCTCCATCACCCGCCACCTGGCCGCAAGCACCACCACCCTGCCCGGACAAAGCGAATCCCTGGAACTCCATTTCGACGACGAATACCTGAAGAACCAGAACATCAACGTCCACCCCCTCATCGGCGCCACCGACCGCTACTGGGGCGAAAAAAACTACCTCGAAGACCTGCCTGTCGCCGACGAGGAGGACGTGAAGAAAAACGTGTTCCTCGCCGCCAGCGTCGAACGTGGTTCGATCACCGACGAACGGCTGCGAGTCGACAGCTGCCGCATGATCATCGTCGGCAACGCCGCCCTTCTCGACAAGCAGTCTGCCCTGGCCGTGAACCGGGACTTCATCTCCGCCAGCCTGAACTGGATCCTGAACCGCGAAAAGCTCATCGGCATCACCCCCAAGCCCAAGCGCAACTACCGCATCCAACTCACCCAGAAACAGGGCGAGATCATCTTCTGGAGCACCACCCTGATCATGCCCGCCATCGTCCTCTGCCTCGGCCTCATGGTCTGGGCCAGCCGACGTGCCGCCTGAGACACCATCACCGGCCTCCCTCCAGTTCAGGCTTGTGCCAGACGCCCACCTGACGGCAGACTGGCTTCATGAAAATCGCCCACTGCCAGTTTGAATCCTGGTGCGGAGACTTCGCCCACAACCTCCAACGCTTCGAACAGGGCCTGGAAATGGCAGACAAGGCGAAGGCCGCCATCGTCAGCTTCCCCGAATGTTTCCTCACCGGCTACCCCGACACCCAGGAAGCTGCACACGCCGGCGCCTTTGCCAACGATTCCACGGAGATGATGCAGGTTCTGGATGTCACCAGCCTCCACGAAGCCCTCGCCATCGTGGGATACAACGAAAGACGCGGCCCCGACCTCTACAATACCGCCCTGATCGCCCACCGGGGCCACCTCCTGGGCACCTACAGCAAATGCGCCGCCTACCAGAAGTTTCACAAACAGGGACGTGAGTTCCCGGTCTGGGAACACCAGGGCCTCAAGTTCGGCGTGCTGATCTGTGCCGACGGCGGCTACATCGAACCCGCCCGCATCCTGGCCCTGAAGGGTGCCAGGGTGATCTTCGCCCCCCATTTCAACTACATCTCAGACAACGGCCTCATCCCCCACTTCATGAAGGTTCGTGCCGACCACGGCGCCAGGGCGGTTGAAAACGACGTCTATTTCATCCGAGGCAACAACGTGGTGCTGGACCCCGCCAAAAGCGGCATCACCCGAAATGAAGGGGTTGGCTACGGCGACAGCTACATCATGGATCCAAACGGTGAGATCCTCGTCCGCAGCCGCCGTCACATCGAAGATTTCATCACCGCAGAAATCGAGACTGCTCCGCCTCAAGGCAAGGCCTGGGGGCTCAGCAAGTCAGCCTGGAGCTGGCGTGAGTTTCATGGCTTCATCGAAGACGCCATGCGCAAGGCCTGACCCACCCGTCGGGATGGGCTCGACTCAAACGCTTCAAGTCCGGAAAACCAACCGCACCGGCAGTTTTTCACAGCCGACGAGCACCAACACGTCACCGGCTGGAAAGGAGCCATGAGGCTGTTGAAATCGTCGCTGACAGGTGAATTGGCGCTGCCCAGCTTCCGGGAATCAGAGAGATGTTTTGAGAACCGATCTAAAACAGCAGGGCCTGAGCATCGTCTGACTCCTGCTTCTTCCGTCCTTTTTTCGATGGCGCTTCCGCCTTGGCTTCAGGAACTTTCACCGGCTCCGGAACTGGCAGCGGACTTGGCGTCGATTCTTCCGCAGCGGGTGCGGCTGGCGCGAGCGGCGGGTCCAGATCATCCACGGAAACATATTCCGAAGGTACATCCTGAAGTGCAGCTGCCGGTGAATCAATGTGCAACGGACGAAACGTTGGCTCAGCATTAATGGAGATGGGTTCTACCTCATCCACAGCCTCCTCAGCCTCATTACCTTCCATCTGTGCCGGCTCCAGGCTCTCAATTGCTTCAAACAAAGGCTCGGTCACTGAGTCCATAGGTTCAGAGGAAGGCGTTTGAAGCACCTCACTCGTTAGACTAACATTAACTTCTGGCGATGGCACCGTTTCAGCCGTCACATTCTCGTCAGCCACAGCAGGCGCTTCATATTCTAACGATTTTATCGTTACTTTTTTGCGAGGGGATTTAGCACCCTCTTTAACCTCTTTGAGGGCACGGTGCCTGGCGACGCGAACAGCAGTCAGCGCCCTGGTTTTGGCAGCATCACTATGATGACGCTCGAAATTTGGCAGCAGCAGACGCTCCCCCTTCTCTTGCAACCAACCCGCTTTGATCATCGCCTCTGCAAATCCCCTTCGAGCAACCAGTTTATCAATAAACTCTTTTGTAACGCTTAAATCGTCACTTTTAACATGATTCACTGTTACCCAAGACCACAAACGCACCAACTTGCCCATGACCATGTCTTCATCCATTTTTAGGTGAGTGGCGATGGCGCATATTTCCGGCTTATCTGGCGTGCAAGCTTCGATTTTGATCCAAGGACGTCTCATGAAGGTGTGTTGGGTTGGTGACGTTCATACGTCGAACAAAGGCCCTTTAATTTCAACCCCTTTGAAACCTCAATGAAACGCTTTAGGTGTTAAAATCAGCGCACAATCACCTTGGACCCAGGGCGAATCAGGGTTGGCAGGCGCACGATGTCCCAGTTGGCGAACCTGACGCAGCCTGCGCTTCGGCTGCGCCCAATCGTGCGAGGCAGGGCAGTGCCATGCAACCCGATTCCGCTCTTGCTGATGCCACACCAGAGGATGCCGACCGGACTGTTGGGCCCCGGAGGAAGCTGCCAAGCCTCACCTCCCCTCACCCCCTCCTCCAGGAACTGCTTGTCGTAACGGAAGCTGGGAGTGTTGAGCATGGTTTTCACCTCCCAGGTGCCGATGGGAATGAACTCCGGCTTGCCGGGTGTGATCGGAAAGGCGGCCAGAAATTTGTCCCCTGGAGCATAGACGACCGCAATCCGCTCGGTGGTGTCGATGACGATCGTGTTCAGGCTCAGCACCGGATCCGTCTTGTGACTGACCAGAGGCTTGACCTCTTCGATCCGAAAAGAACGGATATTGGGAACGACCAACGAATCCCCGGCCTTGAGCTGATTCAGGCGCTTGTCCGGATTCAACCGGGCCAGAAAATCCTCGTCGGTGTGAAAACGTTCGGCGACCAGTTCGACGAGGCTCCGGTAGGCCATGTAGGGGAATTGAACCTGCTCCTCCGGCTTTTCCGGCAGGTCGGGATTCACATATTGAAGCAGTTCCGGCCTGATCTTGAAGGAGGCATACATGACCGGCACCTCCTTCGCCGCCTGGGCCAGGGCGTGACTCCAGTCATAGATGTCCTTGCGTCCCTGGGCGAAGTTGTGATTCACCACGGCCTTGTAGGTAAATTCACCGACCGCGCCGTCCAGCTTTCCTGGCCCGAAAAGATGACGGTCGAGAAAAATCTGGAGTTGAAGGATGGTGCTGCGGTCGAGTGCCTCCGGTTTGAAGGCAGCAGGCTCGGCTTCTGATGAAGGGGTCGCCGCCCGGAGGAACTGGAGACCCGGGAAGAAGCAGAAAAGGCAGAGCAACCGACGAAGGACAGATGTCACGATTCCAGTTTAGGGAAGACCTGGCTCCTGGCAACCACCCGGAGATCAGGCCCCGCTGACACCACCCATGGCCCGGTAAGCCAGCGGAGTCAGGCCAGCACGACGCTTGAACCAAGTCGTGAAATGCGGCGGATGGCGGAATCCCAGCTGATAGGCAATCTCCTTCAAGGCGGTGTCCTCCGCAGCCAGCCGATGCTTGGCCACCTCCAGCTTACGGCGTTCCAGCCAAGCCATGGCCGTCATGCCCAGGTGATCACGCAGCAAGTCATGCAGCCTGCGCTCACTCCAGGGTGACCCGGCGGCGAGCCGCCCCAGCTTCAAGGATTCCCCCCAGCGGCCAGGTCTCCAGCCTCTTCAGGACCCTGGCAAGCCGGGCGTTCTTTCCAGACTTCGGCTGGGGTGCCACCCCCATCTTTCGCAACTGTCCCAGATAAACACTGAACCAGCCCTGGAACGCCGCCTCATGCACGCTCCAACCCGTCAGCGAACGGTTCGCTGGCAGCACCGCTTCACGGTAGCCCATCTCTTCCCTGCCCGGATGCACGACCGCAAACAGCGCCTCCGTGGCGGCTTTGAGCGGCAGACTGGCCCGGCTTCCCTGACTGACGTTGAGTCCAGACTTGAACAAGGGCGATCCATCCGGCCAGTAACTGCGCAACCCCACCGACATCAGCCTGGTGCCCTCGGCAAACCACTGGCTCCGGGTTCCCGGTGCCGTGAAAAAGCCTTCGCGAGGTCTGATGACGATTTCCCGATCCTCCACCCTGATTTTCACCAGCCCCGCCTCCACCCAAAACCAGCCCGCCGGAACGGCGATCTCGTCCGACCATTCTCCGACCCGTGGCACCGCGCCGCGATAAACCCACAGCCATTGAAGGCGGAGGCTCAGCCAGACGTCTGGGGAAAGCAGCAGGTTGTTCATGGACCCAAAAGTATGTAAGCGATTGCAGCCTGATGTAAGTCAGCGGGCTTGCCTGAACGAGCCTTTTCATGCTCCACTGAAAAATGATGCGCCTGCCGATCTCCTGCCTCGCCCTTGCCTCCGCCGCCTTGCTTCACGCTGAGGAATCCGCGCCCTGCCAGATCAGCGGCATCTATCCCCATCTCGCCATGTTCAACCAGGAAGGCGAATGCGGCACGGGAGCCGTGGTTCCCTGGGCCGACCGGCTCTGGGTGATCACTTACGGCCCTCACCTGCCGTTTGGGTCGAGCGACAAGCTCTATGAAATCACACCGGACCTGCGGCAGGTCATCCGCCCCGAAAGCGTCGGCGGAACCCCGGCCAACCGCATGATCCATCGCGAAACGCAGCAGCTTCTCATCGGGCCCTATGTGATCGACGCCAAACGCCAGGTGCGTGTCATCCCCCCGAACCGGATGCCCGGACGCCTGACCGGCAACGCCCGCCACCTCACCGAGCCCGCCCGCAAGGCCTATTATGCCACCATGGAGGAAGGCCTTTATGAAGTCGACCTGACCACGCTGGAGGTCACCGGCCACATCAAGGACGGCAACGGCGCCAAGAAGGGCTTTTCCATCGAAACCCATCCGGCGACGCTCAGTTCCAAACTGCCCGGCTACCACGGCAAGGGGCTGTTCAGCGGCCAGGGGAGGCTGGTTTATGCCAACAACGGCGACCGCGACAAGCGAGTCACGACTGATCCGGCGACCCCCAGCGGTGCGCTCGGTGAATGGAGCACCCCAGGCCAGGACTGGCAGCTCGTCAGGCGTAACCAATTTACCGAAGTCACCGGCCCGGGCGGCATCCAGGGCAATGAAATGCCTGAATCGGCCCCCCTCTGGAGCATCGGCTGGGATCACCGCTCCCTCATCCTCATGTGCCTGCATGAAGGGCGCTGGCAGGGCTACCGGTTGCCTAAGTCCAGCCACAGCTACGATGGCGCCCACGGCTGGAACACGGAATGGCCGCGCATCCGCGACATTGGCGAAACCGACCTGCTGATGACCATGCATGGAGCCTTTTGGAAATTCCCCAGAAACTTCACCCCCGCCTCAAGCGCCGGCCTCACCCCGCGCAGCAACTACCTCAAGGTCATTGGCGACTTTGCGCGTTGGGGCGACCGCCTCGTGCTGGGCTGCGACGACTCCGCCAACAAGGAGTTTCTCAACGTCCGCAAGGCCAAGGGCAAGCTTGCCGGCCCCGGCCAGTCCCAGTCCAACCTTTGGTTCATCCCGCCGGAAAAGCTCGACCAGCTCGGACCCGTCATCGGCCGCGGCGCCATCTGGCTCAACGATCCCGTCAAAGCGGGTGACTTCAGCGAACCCTACCTTTTCAGCGGTTATCAACATCGATCCCTCCTGGTCAGCACCTCCGAAGCTGTGACCTTCACGCTGGAGGTGGATGAAAAGGGCACCGGCGCCTGGACACCTAAAAGCACGCTGGAGGTCAGCGCTTCCATGCCTTTGCAGATCGACTTTCCCGCCAAGGAAACCGGCACCTGGCTTCGACTCAAGGCGCAAAAGGCCGCATCCAAGGTCACCGCCTTCTTTCATTACCGCAATGACGACCCACGCCCCACGGCAGCCGATCCCATGTTCGCAGGAATCGCCGAACCTGACGACATGGACGTCACCGGCGGAGTCATGCTGGCCCGTGGTGGCGGCTTCAAAACCCTTCGCCATGTCACCACCACCGGGACCTGCTACGATCTGGGCTCCGCCTTCGACCTGAAGCCCGTGGATGATCCTGCGGGCATGAATTGGACCTCTCAAAATGCCGCGATCCCCCAGGGCGTGCTCAGCTACGACGATGCCTCCATCCTCTACGTGGATGAAAAAGGCCGCTGGAGGCTGCCGCGCGGAACTAGCAAGCTCGACAAAACCGGCCCCCTTGGTGCCGAACGCGTCTGCCGCGAGGTCTGCACCGAGCGTGACCTTTTCAACGCTGGCGGCACCTTCTTTGAACTGCCTGCTGAAAATGCAGGCGGCTTTGCCAAAGCGCGCCCCGTTTGCACCCACAACCGCCGCATCAAGGACTACGCCAGCTATCGCGGCTTGCTCGTCCTCAGCGGCATCCGCCGGGATGCCCAGGGCGAGCACATCGTGCGGTCCACCGGTGGCAGCACCGCACTATGGGTCGGCGCCGTGGACGACCTCTGGGCCTTTGGCAAACCCAGGGGTTTTGGCGGCCCTTGGAAAAACACGAAGGTGAAGGCCGGACAGCCCAGCGATCCTTATCTTGTCACAGGCTATGACCACAAGGAGCTGACTCTAGGCACCGACACACCGGCCCGCGTCACCGTCGAGGCCGACCTCACCGGCACCGGCGTTTGGGTGCCCGTCCAGTCCTTTGACCTCTCCCCTGGCGAGGACAAAACCCACATCTTTCCGGCCAGTTTCGGCGCCTACTGGCTGCGCTGCACCAGCAGCGAGGACGCCACCATGACGGCACAGCTCGAGTATCGCTGACCCAGGTTTCATCCGTGAAAACGATCAGGGCGGACCACCCGGTCCGCCCTGAAGTTTTCGAAGGTAGCCAACAGCCAAGAAGGTACCATGATGAGAAATGTCCGGCAGGAAGGTGGCCGCAGGCGCGCTTCCGTTACCTGGTGGAATTCTGCCACATCCCGAAGCGAATGCGTCAGACGCTGGTAAATGGGTTGTAAGGCGATTGTCAGAGATCACACATCACAAACCATCGCCGCATGACGAAGCGCCAGGATGGTGTCCTGCCAGGTCGGGATGAATTCATGGGCTACAAAGTCATGATAACCAATCTCCAGCAGCGCCTGCATCACCGCCGGATAATGGATTTCCTGATGCTCATCGAGCTCGCATCGGCCCGGGTTTCCGGCCGTGTGAATGTGGCCGATGTAGTCCTTGTGCAGCCTCAGCCGGCGGATGATGTCACCGTTCATGATGCTGACATGATAGATGTCGAACAGCAGCTTGAAGTTCGGGCTTCCCACCTGCTTGATCAGATCCACGCAGAAGTCGACGTCATCGCCAAAGTAACCCGGATGCCCCTTCATCGGATGCGAGCTGTCGCGTGAATTGAGATGCTCCAGCACCAGCGTGATGCCTTTTTTCTCCGCATGCGGAAGCACCTCCTTCCAGGTGCTGATGCAGTCCTTGATCGCCTGCTCCCGGTCCATGCCCTCAAATTTCATGCCGGTGAAGGTGATGACCTTTTTCGCCCCGACATCCGCCGCCACATCAATGCCCTCCCTGAGCTTCGTGATGACCTCGTCCCGGAACTTCGGATTGCAGGGACCGTTGCTGAAGCCGTGACCGCTCACCAGCGAGATGTCCAGCCCGAGCTTCTTCACCTCCGGGTAATATTTACGGTCGATGCCTTCGATGCCGACCAGTCCGATCTCCTTCGCGTGCTTCGCCAACTCCAGGGTGTCCATCGGTTTCCAGCACCAGCCCATCAGCGTGTGCTTGATGCCCTTGTTTTTGATCACGTAGGCCGGATCCGCCGCGGACTTGTCGACGCTGACAGCACTGCTAAGGGAAGGCAGAGCGGCCGAAGCCCCCAGGGCGGCGGCTGAGGTGCGGAAAAAGGAGCGGCGTGAGAGGACTGAGGAATTCATGAGGGAGGATCCAAACGCGTCGCCCACCCCGCGTTTCACGACAAATGATCAAAAGCAAAAACTTGCCCCAGTCCCTGAGCATCAAGACACTCCACCAGATCTCAAGGCTTGGGAAGTTTATCATTACCAAATGGTAAGGTGATGTTTTTATCGCGGCTTGCTAGCCTTTTGGAAATTCAAGAAATTCCCCCCTGAATTGCCTCAAATGCCCTGGCGCTACATCCTCTTTTCGCTGCTCATCCTCGTTCTCGCCTGTAGCGCCTCCCGCCACCTTGCCAGCTCCAAAGTTTCCCATGAAAAAACCAGCCTCCTCCCAACAGCGCCCAGCGCGGGAAAGGCTGCCGTTCCGGTAAAAGTTTCTGGAAGATCCATCGCTCCGGGGGGGGCTGGTGGACGCCAGTCGTAATTCCCGGCGGTGCTTTGATTCACCAACCAAGATCAAGCACCGCCGGGATTACTCCCAAAAAGGTTTGTTCATCCGCCTTTTTGTCAGCTTGCCAGCCTCCAGGGCGGGTTATTGATGCCGCATGAGTTCCATCGTCTGGCTGAACGGCTCCTTGTTGCCCGCTGCAGAAGCACGCATCTCCCCTTTTGATCAGGGTTTTCTGGTCGGAGACGGCGTCTTCGAAACGCTGGTGGCCCGCCAATCTCTTCCTGTGGCGGCCGGGGAACATTGGCGAAGGCTGCTGAATTCCTGCGCAAAAGCAGGCCTCGAAGCGCCTTCGGAAAACCTTTTCCAAGCAGCTCTCCAGGCGGTCATTACCGCCAATAATCTGCACGACGCCAGACTGAGGGTCACCCTGACCCGAGGGGAAAGCCCTCCCGGATCCCCGTCCTCTCTGGCAAACCAGACTTTTCTGGCCACGGCCGTTCCCCTGAAACCCTGGCCGCCCGTCGAACGCGTCTGCCTGGCACCCTGGACTCGGAATGAAAACGGCGCGCTCTGCGGCATCAAAAGCCTCTCGTATGCCGAAAACCTCTTGGCCCTTGCCCATGCGCGTTCGCTTGGCTGCGGCGAGGCGCTCCTGGCTGACACCCGCGGCGAACTTTGCGAAGGCACCGGCTCCAATGTCTTCCTGGTGGTCGCGGGCAGGCTGGTCACCCCGCCCCTCTCCTCCGGCTGCCTGGCCGGTGTCACCCGCGCCCTCGTCCTCGACGCCTGCCGCCGGGAGGGCTTGGCGGTCTCCGAAGAACCGGTCCTTCTTGACCGCCTCCAGGACTGTGAGGAGCTTTTCCTCACCTCCTCGACCCGTGAGGTTCATCCGGTCACCCAGGTGGACGAGCGCTTGTTGACGGCCCCCGGGCCCGTGACCCGGCAGGTCATGCAGGCTTACGCCAGTTTGCTGTTGTCCTGCAGCGGCACCTGATGTTTGGCAGCGTCCTCACTGACGCATGTTTTTTGACACCCACACTCATCTTGGCAGCCGCCAGTTTGACTCCGACCTGCCCGAAGTCATCACCCGGGCACGGGCAGCCGGCGTGGATCGCATGCTGGTGCCCGCCACCGACCTGCCCAACGCCAGGAAATGCCTGGAAATCGCCGTGCAAAACTCCCCCGGCATCCGTGTGGCGACTGGCATCCATCCCTGCGATGTGGACAGCGTTTCGGGTGACGCCTGGATCGACGAACTTCGACTTCTTGCATGTCATCCCTGCACGGCGGCAATTGGTGAAATCGGCCTGGATTACTTCCATGCGCCGCCGGACGGTTTTGACCTGGCCTCATGGAAGGCTCATCAGGCTCACTGCCTGCGCCTCCAGCTCGACCTGGCCGTGGAACTGGGCCTGAACGTCATCCTCCACAACCGCGAAAGCTGGGACGACCTCGTCGCCATCGTCAAACCTTACACCGGCAGGCTGCGCGCGGTCTTCCACTGCTTCACCGGAACCTTCGATCAAGCCAGACCGCTGCTTGATGACGGCCACCTGATCTCCTTCACCGGCATCGTCACCTTTAAAAATCCGGGCCCCGCCAGGGACACGCTTCGACAGGTGCCCGACGGCGCCTACATGCTGGAAACCGACGCCCCCTACCTCGCTCCGGTGCCTCATCGCGGCAAACGCTGCGAACCCGCCCATGTGGCCGACACCGCACGTGCGACGGCCCTCATCCGCGAACAATCGCTGGAACAGGTCGCCCAGGTCACCCGCGATGCCGCCCACAGCTTTTTCAAAGGCTTCCCCTGAAGCCGGCGCCTGCATTTCCCCAGGA
>JBIJBP010000207.1:0-6556 GCA_044345155.1 Prosthecobacter sp.
TGGGCTGCGATCAGGTGGTGGCGGAGGCGACGCGGGAAGGCCGGCTGAAGGTTCGGAATGCAGCGCTGCTGCGCGACCTGCGGGACTTTGCCAACCAGTGGGACCAGAACCTCATGGAGCAGGGCTTTTGGAAGGCGTGAGCGGCGATCAAATGGTGAAGCAAACGGTGCGACACACGAAGTCACGGTGACGAGGCCAGGAGGCATGTCCAAGCAACGCCGACGCCGTTCTTCCTACCCTCCGTCGCCTGACCTCGAACCCTTGTTCGCATGGCTCGCTGTGGCGGGTCTGATGGCGGCGCTGGTGGTGTTTGGCTGAACTCACAATCCATACACGCCATGCCCACACGACACACCCCTGAAATCGAACTGCCACCGGATGCAGCCACTGCCGATGACCACCGCAACCCGCGCCGCAGGAGGCGCGAGGCCGAAGAAGCCGCCCCTGATCTCGGCCTCATCGTGGAGCCGGAGCCTCGTCACTGCCTCGACAAGCTCATCCTGCATCCGGAGGTGAAGACGGACATCCAGGCCGCCATGCGTGCCCTGGAAACCCGCGCTGATCTGGAGCGGGTCTGGAACCTGAGCAGCATCCAGCCTCAGCAGGGCCGCTGCATCCTCAACTTCTATGGCCCGCCCGGCACGGGCAAGACGCGTGCAGCCCTGGGCATCGCCCACCGGCTGGGCAGGCCGCTCTATCAAGTGGACTACTCAGCGGTGATCTCGAAATACCTGGGTGACACGGCCAAGCACATCAAGGCCGCCTTCCAAGCGGCGCGAGAGCAGAACGCCATCCTGTTCTTCGATGAGGCGGACAGCCTGCTCTCGCGGCGAGTGCCGGCCGGGGAGTCCTGCTCGACCTCCATCAACCAGAACCGCAACACGCTGATGCAGGAGCTGGACCGGTTCGATGGGGTGGTGATCGTGACCACCAACCTGTTTGAGAACTACGACCCAGCGCTGCTTCGGAGGATCGCACGCCACATCAAGTTCAGGCTTCCCAACGCCTCCATGCGGCGGGAGCTGTTCGCCCTCCACCTCCCTAACCCCGAGCGGGTGCAGGCCGATTACGCGGTTCTCGCGGAGCTTTCCAAGGGCCTCAGCGGCGGGGACATCCTGAACATCTGCCTGAATGCGATCTACGCGGGGAGCACGGACCCGAACCCGGAACGGTGGATGGTTACGCAGGCGATGATCGAGGCGGAGATTGCCAAGGCCAAGAAGGCGAAGGCGGAGCACTCGGGTGAGAAGGCAGGGCCGAAGCGGAGGATTGGGTTTTTGCCGCAATGAGTTGGCGCTGGACGTGACGCTTGGACGGGGTTTGAGGGAGTTGACGCTTTTTCAATGTGTAAATGTCTCTGATAAGCCTGCTTGAAAACACATTGGACTTTTTCCAACCCCTTGTGAATGCGCCACGACATGGTCGTGGCCCTGGCGGCGAACAGCCATGGACCACACACCAGCCTGATGGTTACTGGACCATTGGAACTGCGCGCATGATGCCTACTTCGCCGCCATCGAGATTTACAAATCCGCGTCCAATTAGATCGCTCACCACGAGTTTGACTGCGGCATCAAACTCAAGCCCAGCGAGTCTGGCGGAAAGCGCCGGATCAAGGGTCATGGAAGTCATGGTCCTTGTCTCTGTGCCGGGAACGGGATTGCCGTTGGCAGCAGTGGCTCCTGCAATGGCTTCCACTCTCACGTCGGCGGTGCTCAGGAGCGGCGCAAACCAGCACACGGGAGCATTCTTGTAGGGTGAACGCAGCGTGGCTGCTCCACGCACTTCCTCCCAGGCGAATGGCGGGCTTTTGAAGTCACTATTGTTGATCAATTTCTCGACGACGGACCCCGTGCGATTGGCGGGATTGCTTGAAAGGCTCAGAAGCGCCGATGCCATTCCTCCTTCAAGCCCCATCACTCCGTCACGCTCTATGAACTGAGGTTTGGAAACCTGCAAACGGAAGCCCATCTGAGGACGAGGAAGTGGTCGCCCGTCTGGGCCGGTCGGGACGACATTCAGCGTTTCAAACTGGATCAGCGCCACAGGTCCATAAGCCTCCGCGCCCAGCACGGCTGTGCTCGGAATGGACTGCTCTCCACGTAGCAAAATGCCACGGGCTGTTACGGGTGCCGCAGGGGATGCCGCCCCCCCTGAAGATGGCTGGGCTGGGTTGGCTGCGCTACCACGCACGTTGGTGGCCGTGGTCACGTTGTAGGCCAGATCGATTTTGACAGCCGGGTGCGCGTTGGCTTGGCCTGCGAAGAGGCCTGCCAGTGCTAATACACCGGTAAGGAAGCGGATTCTCATAGAGATGGTCGTTTTCATGGGTTCATTGGGGTTGGGATGTTTCTTACGTCACTCTGCAAGAGAGCAGCATCTGTGGTCTCTTTGTCATGGTGGGTGGGTTTCTGACAAAAATTTTCTCCATTCTAAGCTACGTGCATGATGCTCTACCTCCATACCTCATCATTCGCGGGATCGCCGGGCACGTCGAGGAGCTGGACTTTATTGATACTGGTTAGGTCGGATCATATGGGTCTACCGAAATCCTTAAATCAACCTCGAATTCACTCAGCCTTCACGCTGATTTCACGGAGCATAGTGCAGAGGTGGTGTGTCAATGAAGTCACGCCCATCCACAACCAGCCCAAAGCCTCTCCCTTCTTCAGGCACGGGTTCTTTTTTTGCACCTAACATCGAATCCATTGGAAGGAGAGTCAGAGGAGCGGGGGGCGGATTGCTTGGGGTGGGGGCGGCGATCTTGGCATCCGAGCACCCGATGCTGGCCGCGATCATGGCTGCAAGTGGCGGATTCCTGATTTTCGAGGCAGCGCGCGGTTGGTGCGTCCTGCGCGCCTGCAAAATCAAGACGCCTTACTAACACTCTCATCTCAGCCCTCCCTCCATTCAACATCGCATGAGCAAGGAAATCATCATCATTGGCGCAGGTCCTGGAGGCCTTGCGGCTGCCATCCTCCTCGCGGCATCCGGCTGCAAAGTTCGCATCCTTGAGCGCATGTCCACGGTCGGCGGGCGGACGTCAGCGATCGAAGAGGAGGGCTTCCGCTTTGACCTTGGTCCCACGTTTTTTCTCTACCCCCGTATCCTCGATGAAATTTTCCAAGCAGCCGGAACGACCCTGAAAGCGGAGGTGGAAATGATTCGATTGGATCCTCAGTATCGGATTCAATTTGGAGCAGGTGGTCATCTGGATTGCACGCCGGACATCGAGGAAATGGAGCGCCAGATCGCTCGATTGGCACCGGAGGATTGTGGCGGATTCTCGCGATTTCTGAATGAGAATCGCAAAAAGTTGAAGCTGATGGAGCCCTGTTTGGAGGCCGGGTTCGACAGTTGGCGTGGCATGCTGAATGCACGCATTTTGAAGGCCCTGCCGATGTTGAGGCCTCACCAGTCCCTCGACACTTACCTCAAGCGATTTTTTCAAGATGAGCGGGTGAGGCTGGCCTTTTGTTTTCAATCGAAGTACCTGGGAATGTCGCCCTTTCGGTGTCCGAGCCTGTTTAGTATTCTAAGCTTTCTGGAGTATGAGCATGGAGTCTGGCACCCGATGGGCGGTTGCAGCGCGATTACCGAAGCGATGGCCCGCGTGGCCCGGCGGCTAGGGGTTGAAATCTGCTTGAATGAGGACGTGGAGCAGATCGATTTCGAAGGGTGCCGAGCCAAAGGAGTGCGTACGGGTGGCGGCAACGAATACCGAGCGGATGCCTTGGTCATTAACGCGGACTTTGCCAGGGCCATGCAACGGCTTGTCCCGGATCGGCTGCGCAAGCGCTGGACCAATCGGAAGATCGAAGCGAAGAAATTCTCCTGCTCGACCTTCATGCTCTATCTTGGCATTGAGGGACGGTATGACATGCCTCATCACACGATTCATATTGCGAGGGATTACGCGAAGAATTTGGATGAGATCGAAAACCAGCATGTGCTCAGTTCAGATCCGAGTCTTTATGTGCAGAATGCCTGCGTGACGGATGCCAGCTTGGCTCCTGCTGGTCACAGCACGTTGTATGTGTTGGTGCCTGTACCTCATCGCCACGCGCAAATCGATTGGGCCAAGGAGAGCGCCGGTTTCCGCAAGCGGGTGCTTCGCCAAATGGAGGAGGCAGGTTTCAACGGTGTCGAGGAGCGAATTCGGTTTGAAAAAAGGATCACTCCAACGGATTGGGAGACGGGCTATGAAATTCACCGGGGAGCGACCTTTAACCTGGCACATACGCTGGACCAGATGCTGCACCTCCGTCCACACAATCGGTTTGAGGATGTGGAAGGTGTCTATCTCGTTGGTGGGGGCACCCATCCCGGAAGCGGGTTGCCTGTGATCTTCGAAGGCGCTCGAATCAGCACACTGAAGTTATTAAACGACCTCGCTCCAGACTCGAGTCCGCGTACACCTCTGCGATTTGGTCAGGAAGCGAAAACTCCACCTCAGCTGATGCGGCATGAAGAGTTAATGGCTGCGTTTTCAGCGTGTTCCCATAAGCCATCATCCCGATGAATCCACCTGAGATCGAAATGAAGCGACTGCGATCAGCGCAGCAGCGCTGGAGCGGGCAGCCACTGCGGGCGCGGCTGCGTTTGCTCAGAAGACTGCGCGGTCAAATCGCCGCTGCGGCTAAGCAACTGGCGGCGGCTTCCTCAGGCGCGCGTGGGCGCCCCATGGCTGAATCGTTGACTGCTGAGGTCATCCCTTTGGCCGAAGCGATTCGATTTCTTGAACGAGAAGCGGAGCGCATCTTGCGGCCGCAGCGATTCGGTGCTTGGCGGCGTCCTCTCTGGTTGGGCGGCGTCCGCAGTGAAGTCAGGCAGGAGCCGCTGGGTGTGATCTTGATCATTGGACCGGGGAACTATCCTTTGTTTTTGCCAGGAGTGCAGATGGTTCAGGCTCTTGCTGCTGGCAATGCGGTTCTGTTGAAGCCGGGTCAGGGTGGGGGCGCGGCGGCGGCGGCGCTGGTGGACTGCGCGGTGATGGCAGGTTTCGATCGAGATCTGATTCAGCTGCTGCCTGAAACCGTGGAGGCAGCGACGGCTGCCATGGATGCATGGCCAGACAAAGTGATTTTTACTGGAAGCGCAGCAGTCGCCTCTTCCATCTTGTTGCGACTGGCGGAACGGCTGATCCCAGCGGTGATCGAGGCAAGCGGCTGTGATGCCTTGGTGATTCGGGAGGATGCCGATCTGGACCTGGCGGCAAACGCCGCAGCTTTTGCGCTGACCTTCAATGGCGGCGCGACCTGCATGGCTCCGAAGAGAATTTTTGTGCATCGTGACGTGGCGCACAAACTGGTTCGCCGGTTGGCCAAGACCAAAGGAGACTGCGGAACCTTTTCTGAAACCGAACAAATGGCAATCCATTCAGCGGTGTCCGCTGGGGCGCAGAAGGTATCGGTTGCCCCTCTGCTATTGGCGGGAGTGGCGTCCGATTCTCCTTTGTGGCAGTCGGCCATTTTTGGGCCTTTCTCCTTGATCGCCACTTTTGAAAGCGATGCGGAGGTGAGCGCACGCGTGAATGACTGCCCGTTCGCGCTGGGGGCTTCGATATTCACACGTGATCCAGCAGCAGCAAGCCGGTTGGAGGCGGCTTTGAATGTCGGGCTGGTGACGATCAATGACGTCATCGTCTCGAGTGCGGATGCACGGCTGCCTTTTGGCGGTCGGCGGCGAAGCGGGTTTGGCGTGACACGCGGAGCGGCGGGTCTTTTGGAAATGACGGCAACGAAGGCCGTCACGCGCAGCAGCGGCCGATTCCGACCGGCTTATCAACCGGTGTCAGCCCGTCAGCTTCCCTGGATCCTCCGCTACATTCGATTCACCCACAGCTATTTCGCTTCACTATGAACCCACGACCTACCCATCCCATCGGCGTCATTGGCGCCGGACTCGGCGGACTTGCCGCCGCCTGTACGCTAGCCACTCGCGGCCATCGTGTGATCCTGTTCGAGCGAAATCCTTGGATCGGAGGCAAGGCGGCGGAGCTCAACGAGGCAGGCTTCCGGTTTGATATGGGACCGACCATCGTGACGCTTCCGTCAGTACTGCGTCGCTTGTTTACGGAGGCTGGGCGTGATCTGGAGGACTATATCGAGTTGATTCCCTTGGACCCACAGTGGCGCTGTTTCTTCGAGGATGGCAGCGTGTTGGACCTCGATCAAGATCCGGAGGCGATGGCAGCGAGGTTGGAACAATTCGCCCCGGGCAGCGGGCGCGGTTACCGGGATTTCATTCGTTTCAGCAAGCGCCTAGACGACATCTCGCGGAGGTTCTTTTTCGACAAACCGATCGGTGGTCTGCGCGACATGTTTGACTTCAGAACGAGTTTTAACCCCGCTGTTTTGGGTGATGTGATGGCGATGAAGATGGGGCGCACGGTGGCAGGCATGGTCCGTGCTCACAATCGCGACCCGCGCGTGGCCCAGATGATGGATCACTTCACCCAGTATGTGGGCTCATCACCTTATGGTTCGCCGGCCATTTTGTGCGGGATCGCCCACATGCAGACGGACGAGGGCATCTGGTATCCACGGGGAGGAAC
>JBIJBP010000089.1:0-21216 GCA_044345155.1 Prosthecobacter sp.
ACTTGCATCCTGGACGAAGGAGCGGCGTTCTAGTTTGTCCGCCCCCGATGACTTTTCTGATCAAGCTGCTGCGTGCCCTGGTTCCCCTGGCGATCCTGGGGGCCTGTGGTTATGCCGTGTGGTGGCTAGTTTCCAATCCGCCCGAGCCGCCGAAGATGACGGCGCCGGCCATGCTGGTGCGGGTGGTGGGCAGCACCCTGAAGACGACGAGTCATGACCTGCTGGTTCATTCCCAGGGCGTGGTGCAACCCCGGACCCGGAGTTCGCTGCTGCCGGAGGTGAGTGGCAAGGTGGTGGAGATGAGCCCGTCCTTCCGGCCAGGCGGGTTTTTTGCCAAGGGCGAGGTGCTGCTCAAACTGGACACCACGGATTACGAAACGGCGGAGATCATCGCCAGGGCGGAAGTGGCCCAGACGGAGGTGGTGCTCGCGGAGGAAAAGGCCCGGGCGGAGCAGGCGCGTGAAAACTGGAAGGCCCTAGGCCGCAGCGGAGAGCCCTCGGCCTTCGTGGCGCGCGCACCCCAAGTCGCTCAGGCTGAGGCCAACCTGGCGGCGGCCAGGGCACGGGTGCTGAAGGCGGAGCGCGACCTGGAAAGGACCGTCATCAGGGCGCCTTACGCCGGGCAGGTGCTGGAGCAGAACGTCGATGTCGGCCAGTATGTCACCCAGGGCACCGTGCTTGGGCGCGTGTTTGCCGTGGATTACGTCGAGGTGCGCCTGCCGCTGCCGGAGCGGGAGAGCCAGTTTTTAAAGCTTCCGCAACCCTTCCGGGATCAGACGGTGGCGGCCACGCCCAAGGTGATCCTGAAGGCCACGGTGGGAGGCAGGCTCGTCTCCTGGGAAGGCCGGGTGGTGCGGGTGGAAAGCAGCCTGGATCAGCAGACACGCCAGATGATGGCCGTGGCCCAGGTCACGGACCCTTACGCCAGCAGGCCGGACGGCACGCCGCCGCTGACCATCGGAGCCTTTGTCGAAGCGGACATTGCAGGGGAGAAGCTGGAGAACGTGTTCATCATTCCACGTCAGGCCGTCCGGGCGGGCAATGAGATCATCCTCATCGAACGGCCGCAGAACACCCTGCGGCGCATGACGGTGGAGCCTCTGGCCAGCACGGAGAAGTACATCGTTGTTTCCGCCCAGGCCGCCAAAGCCCCCAAGGAAGGCGCGGTGCTCTGCCTCACCCCCATCCCCTTCCCGGCGGATGGAGCGCGCGTACTTCCGACCATTGATGGCCAGCCTGCGGAAGCACCTGCGGGAGGCCCCAAGGTTCCAGGAAAAAACAAAACCGAAAAAAGACAGAAGCCTCCAGTCGTGAGCCAAAAAGCGGATACCTAAGGGTTAAGGCTGCGCGTTAGGTGAGGAGTCGCTGAAAAAGCGGCTAAAGTGATGTTTATGAAAGGTTTGTGAGGCCGTCTCAAAAATGATAGAAGGTTCGTTGACGAATTGAGTCACCTATTTTAGCATAATTAATAGTCAACTTTGACTCTCACATCCAACTGACCTTATGGCGAAACTAGTAATCATAGACGACGAAGCCGCAATCCTTGAGCTGATGAGCAAGCTCTGCCGTGCGGCTGGACACACCGTATTTGGTTGTACCTCAGGCGTGGATGGCATTGCAGCGATTCGTCAGCAGCAGCCGGAGCTGGTGATCGTCGACCTGCGAATCGGTGACGTGAACGGTCTCGACCTGGTGAGCATGTGTCGCGAGCAGTTTCCCGGCACGGCGGTCATCATGGTCACCGGGCACGGCAGTGTTGAGACAGCCGTGGAGGCGATGCGACTCGGCGCCTTTGATTATCTGACGAAGCCTTTCGACCTTGGGGATCTGATCAAGACCGTGAATCATGCGCTGGCGAGGAATGGCAGCGCCGCCGCCCAGCCTGCCGCCATGCCGGCGCCATCGACGGTGCGCAGCAGCTCGTCCTCGAAGCTGATCGGCCACAGCGATGCCATTCAGCGCATCTTTGAAATCGTGCGTCGTGTGGCTGACAATGACAGCCCGGTGCTGCTGGAAGGCGAGTTTGGAGTCGGCAAGCACATGGTGGCCCGGGCCCTGCATGAGGCCAGCCGCCGCAGCAACGCGCCCTTCAAGGAGCTGCAGTGCAGCGCCCTGCCCGAGGAGACGCTGGAGGCGGAGCTGTTCGGCCATGGTGGCAGCGTGCAGACCGGCATCTTTGGCCGCGCCGGAGGCGGCACGGTGCACCTGGCGGAGATTCATGTCCTGCCACCCCGCATCCAGGCGCAGCTGAACACCTTCCTGGACGAGGCGATGGCGCGCCGCAGCGCCTGGAACACGAATGCGAGCGACTTCCGCCTGGTGGTCAGCACCACGATCTGCCTGGAGGAGGCCTCCAAGAAGGGCAGCTTCCGTGAGGACCTCTATTACAAGCTGTCCGTCGTGCCCCTGAAGATCCCGCCGCTGCGTGAACGCCGCGAGGACATCAAGCCGCTGGTGGATCATTTCCTCAAGGAGCTGGCGGAACGCACCGACACCCGGGCCAAGGGCATGGACTCCTACGCGCTGGAGTTCCTCGAGAAGTATTCATGGCCGGGCAACATCTCCGAGCTGCGCAACGCCGTGGAGCGCGCCTGCGCCTTTGCCGAGGGCGACCGCATCCGGCCGGCGGACCTGCCGACCAAGGTGAGCCAGCAGATTGAAGTGCCGACGCATCAGGCGACGAGCGGCACCACCCAGCTTCCCATCGGTTCGCCGCTGGACGACTTCATCCGCGGCCAGGAGCGGCTGTTCATCAACGAGACACTCAAGTACAACAACGGCTCGCGTGAGAAGACGGCCTCCATGCTCGGCATCAGCATCGCCACGCTGTACCGCAAGATGGGCCTGAACCAGGAGCGCAAGACGACCGCGTAGGCTGTTGCCGCCTGGCAGGTTCAACGACTTGCCGCCTTGACGACCTTGAAGCTGGAAAACTCGGCATGGCAGGGGCGTGTCGGCGCCCAGGTCGAGTCGTTGCCACCGTGGAAGGTTTCGAAATAGAGGCCGTCCACGTTGAAGGTTTCGGAGCTGCGCCATTCCATGTCCAGGCGCTCGACCATCAGGCGTTCGCCCTGGCCGGGAAGCGTGGTCCAGACACGCAGGATGCCGTCGCGCTTTCCGCCCGTGTTCATGACCACGGCGATGCGCACCTGCACCGGCTGGCCGGGAGGAAAGCGGAAGTCCTCGGGGAAGGCGAAGCTCTCGCCATACTTCCCGGGCTGGTTCTTGTGATAGACATAGGCTTCACCCCGGCCATCACGCCTCCACATCAGCCGGGCTGAAAAGCCGTTTTCACCGTTGGCCGGCCGGCCGCCGCTGACGTTTTCCGGCCCCCCGCAGAGACCGGGCAGCTTGCCACCCTTCACGAAGTCGAAGTCCTCGCCAAACCTGAGCGTGTAATGCAGCTCGGCGGCCCTGTGCTTGCCGATGGGCCAGCGCCATCCGGCACCGCCTTTTTCCGGGCCGATCTGGCCGGGGACATAATCCACCCGCAGCCAGCGCAGGCCGTCATGTTCAACCAGGCTGACATGCCCTTCCTTCACACCGTCTTCAAACTCGCAGCCCGGCCAGTCCTGCTTCCAGAGCGTCTCCGAGTAGGGGCCGGCAGCGCCGCTGAAGTTCACGACGATGGGCAGTTCGGCGGCGCAGAGGAGGCTGGTGTAGAGGAAAAAGCAGAGGCTCAGGAGCTTCATGACGGCGCAGGGTGAGGGTGGGAACCGCAGGCGGCAACGCCTTTGTGGGGCTCTCCCCAAATGCCCGGGAAAAAGGCGGCGGCATCCGAGGTTTTCGTTGCGCGTCCCGGGGCTGCCGGAGTTTGATCCCGAAACCCTCGCCATGTTCCGACCGCTCTTCCACTGCCTGCCCCTGCTGCTCCTGGGGCTCAATGCCTGCACCCTGTCCGGGGCCGGCGACCGTGTGGAGCCGCCGGAAGGCTACATCGCGGTGAGGGACCTGGATTATGCCGGGCGGGACAACCCGCGTCAGAAACTCGATCTCTACCTGCCGGAGAAGCCGTCGGACAAGCCGCGCCCGCTGATCCTCTACATTCATGGCGGCGGCTGGGAGGGCGGCGGCAAGGAGGACGCAGGCGCGCTGCTGCTGTTTGCGAAGCAGGGCGGTTATGCCGCCGCGTCCATCGGCTACCGTCTGACGGATGAAGCACGCTGGCCGGCGCAGATTCACGACGTGAAGGCGGCGCTGCGCTGGCTGAAGGCCCATGCGAAGGATCATGGCATCGACCCGGGGAAGGTCGCGCTTTTCGGCATCTCGGCGGGCGGGCATCTGGTGAGCCTGCTCGGCACGAGCCGGGACGTGAAGGAGCTGGAGGGCGACGTGGGCGTCCCAGGAGAATCGCTGCAGATCCGCTGTGTCGCGAACTTCTGCGGCCCGGCGAACTTCCTCACCTTTCCAGGCCAGGGGAGCGTCATTGATCCGGAAAAGCCGGATGCGGCCATCTACAAGCTGTTTGGCGGGCCGCTGAGCCAGCGCCAGGCCGAGGCGAAGGCGGCCTCGCCCGTCAGCCATGTCAGCAGCGATGACCCGCCCTTCCTGCACATCCATGGAACGGCGGACAGGCTGGTGCCCCTTGCCCAGGCGCTGGAGTTTGACACCGTGCTCGACAAGGCGGGGGTGGAGAGCACGCTGCTGACCGGCGAGGGGGCGCCGCATGTCTTCTTTTCCGAGGACCTGACGGCCAAGATGCAGGCCTTTTTTGACAAGCATCTGCAAGGCAGGCGGGCTGATCTCCGACAAGGTCCGGTCCTTTGGCAATGACACCACGAATCCTCATCATCGGCGGCGGACTGGCGGGCACCACGGTGGCCTGGCGGCTGCTGGAACGTGGCGTGCCGTTCATGATCGTGGACCGGGATGAACCGCTGACCTCCTCCAAGGTCGCCGCAGGCCTTGTCACGCCGATCACGGGCATGCGCCTGAACCTGAACTGGCGCTATGACACGATCCATCCCGAGGCGCTGGCGTTTTACCGGTCGGTCGAGCAGCGGCTCGGCACCCTCTTTTATCATGAGGTGCCCATCGTCAGGCTGCTGCGCGACGAGGGCATGGCCGAACTATGGAGGAAACGCAGCCGGCAGGCCGAAATCCAGCCCTATGTGAATCCGGCGCCACAGATGCCGCTGGTGGATGAAGAGGTGTTCTCCGCGCCCCATGGCGGCTTTGAAATGCGTCACAGCGGCTGGATGGACACAGCGGCCTATCTTCAGGCGAGCCGACGGTATTTTGAAAGCCTTGGCTGCTGGCAGACCGGTGAATCGGACGGCTCCCTGGTCTGGCGCGGCGAGGTCTTCACCCATGCCGTGTTCTGCATCGGCTGGGAGGCGGCCCGGCATCCATGGTTTGACTGGGTACCCTTCCGTTCCGCACGTGGCACGGTGCTGAAGCTGCAGGCGGACACGCAGGGGGAAAGGCGCATCATCAACCGCGGCTGCTGGCTCATCCCGCGCGCCGACGGCACCTTCCGTGCCGGGCCGACCTATGAGCTGGACTTTGACGTGCCCTTCAAGCCCTCGGCGGAATCCATCCTGGAGCTGGAGGTGAAGCTGCACCGTCTCTACAAAGGCCGTTATGCCGTGCTGGATGCGCAGACCGGCGTGAGGCCCATCGTGCCCCGGAAGCGCGCCCTCATCGGCTTCCATCCCGCACGCCCCCAGGTAGGCTTTGTCAACGGCCTCGGCTCGAAGGGCGTGCTGCGTGCGCCCTGGGTGGCCCGGCAATTTGTCGAGCACCTCCTGGATGCGAAGCCGGTGGAGGAGGAGCTGGACCTGGCGCAGAACCTTTAGCCCACGACGACCTCCACCGGACAGTGGTCGGAGCCGTGGATGTCATCGCGGATTTTGCAGGCCTTCAGCGCAGGCCTGAGCGCGTCGGAGGCGAGCCAGTAGTCGAGACGCCAGCCGATGTTCTTCGCGCGGGCGTCCGGCGTGCGCTGGGTCCACCAGGTGTAGCGCCCGGGGCTTTTGTCGAACTCGCGAAACACATCCACAAAGCCGGCTTCAAGGTGCTCGGTGAAGCTGGCGCGCTCGGCGTCGCTGAAGCCCGGGTTCATGCGGTTGCTCTTCGGGTTCGCGAGGTCGATCTCCTGATGGGAGACGTTCAGGTCGCCGCAGCAGAGCACGGGCTTTTTCCGTTCAAGTTCCTTCAGGAACCCGCGGAAGGCCGCGTCCCACTGAAGACGATAAGGCAGGCGGGCAAGCTCGGCCTGGGAGTTCGGCGTATACACCGTCACGAGAAAAAAATCCGGGAACTCCGTCGTGATCACGCGGCCCTCGCGATCATGTTCGGCGATGCCCATGCCGATGATCTCGGACTTCCAGGGGACGCGGCTCAGGATGCAGGTGCCGGAGTAGCCCTTCTTTTCCGCGCTGTTCCAGACGGCCGAATAACCCTGGAGGAAGGAGAGGTCCACCTGCTCCTGCATCGCCTTGGTCTCCTGCAGGCAGATGACGTCGGCGTCGGAGCCGAGGAGATATTCACGCAGACCCTTGTTCAGGGAGGCGCGGATGCCGTTGACGTTCCAGGTGGAGAGCTTCATGGACGGATGAGCTAGCCGCTGTCGTTGATTGTTCAACCAGAACAGCCGAGGCGCAGTCTGTGACAAGCGAGGTGGATCATCGCGGGGGTCGAGATGCTTTTGTATCCCCATGGACCCACAAACCCACTCCCGCTCCCGGTGGTTGCTCGGCCTTGGTGCCGCAGCAGCCGTGTCTTTCGCATCCACCGCCGCCGCCGGCACCCCGGCCGTCTCGGCAAAAGCTCCCAACGTTCCGGTCGAGGCCGTGAGCTGGAAGGAACACACCATCGCTCCGGTGACGAATCCGATCTTCTTTGAAGACGCCGTCATCCGTTCGGAGATCCGCCCGATCTTCGTGTATCACAACATCGACGACCAGTTCCTCGGCGGCGGCAACGCCCAGCTTTATGCAATGCAGATCCGCTACGCGCTGACGGATCGCCTGGCCCTCATCGCCACCCAGGACGGCTACTTCAACATCAACAACAAGGCGCTCGCCGATCCCCATGGCTGGATGGACCTGGCCCTCGGCCTCAAGTATGCACTGATCGACAACGAGCCTGCGGAGTTCATCCTCACCCCGGGCTTCACCTTCCATGTGCCCACGGGTGAACGCGATGTGTTCCAGGGCCGCGGCGGTGGCGAGTTCAACCCCTTCATCTCCTTCCAGAAGGGCTTCGGCGACTTCCATGTGTCCGGCAACCTGGGCGTGCGCCTTCCGGTCAATGGTGATGAGCAGAGCACGGTGGGCCACTACAGCCTGATGCTCGACTACTACACCTGCCGCTGGTTCATTCCCTTCGTCAGCTTCAACGCCTTCAGCGTGCTGAGCGAGGGCAACAACATCGGCCTCGACACGGAAGGCTATGATGTCATGAACTTCGGCGCTGCGAACGCCGGCGGCCGCACCCAGGGCACCCTCGGCGTGGGCTTCCGCTCCAGGATCCTGGACAATGTGGACCTCGGCCTCGCCTATGAGAAGGCGGTCATCCGGCCCTACGGCCTCACGGAGGACCGGTTCACCTTCGACGTCTGCATCCGCTTCTGATTTCCCGGGATCGACGGTTCGGTCTCTGGTTTGTTGACACATTGGGCGCACGGAACGCGAGTTCCGTGCGTCATTTTTTGTCGGTGGCTGTCCGGAAGACCGGCGGCGTGATCTCTTCCACGGCCCTGGCGATGATCTCCTCGATGCCCGAGGCGAAGCGCGTGGGGCGGCCATAATAAATCATCGCGCCGCCGGCCTCATAGCCGCCTTCCTCCCAGACGCGCTGCGAGGGGATGTAGCAGGGCACGTCGTTGGTGTAGGCGTTCACCCAGGTGCGCGACCGGTCATACTCCTTCTTGAAGCGCAGGCCGTAGTCGACGACGACCTCGCCCGGCAGGTTGATGGTCAGAAGGTTGTCGGCAAAGGCCCAGACCTGCACCATGTAGGGCAGTGAGTCCGGCACCTTTTCCTGACGCTGGATCATGCCCAGAAAATGCCTGGCGTGGTGGGCGGTCCACTTGTTTTTGTCCTCGGTGCGGGCGCGCCAGCCGGCCTCATCAGGCAGCGTGTCATAAGGCAGGCTGATCTCCTTGGTGGAGCAGATGACCGGGCCGGTCACGGGCTTCATGGGCGAGTTGATGACACGGACGGCCTCCCGGGCCAGACTGGTGCCGTGCAGGATGGCATGCGAAAGCTCCCGGCGCGGGTAGGGATTCTGGTCGGCGCCGCAGCCGATGGCCGTGAGGGCCACCATGTCAGGAAACCTCATCTCCAGCTCGTTCTGGGCGCAGCCCGCCCAGTCGGGATGGGTCTTGTTGATGCTGAGGGTGGTGCAATGGCAGGCGTAGCTGGTGAAAATGGCGCGCAGCTCACCGTCGGCGGACTTCACGCGCAGGACGGGCAGGGCATGATCCACGGGGCCTTCAAAATTGGGGCTGTTGGAATAGCCCGCAGGTGTCTTCAGGCGGCGGTTGAGGGCGAACATCACCTTGCCGGAACCCCAGTCCACCAGGGCGGGCTCCTGCTTGTTGAAGGCGTTGATCACCACCTCGGCCAGCCGGCTGGTCAGAAAGGTGGCGTATTCATTCACATGCCGCTGCTCCTCCCCGGACAGGTCCTGGCCAAACAAAAAGGGCAGTACACCGGGCAGCGCAGGGGCGCAGTGGGTGTGGCTGGAATGAAGCGCGAAGCGTGCGTCCTCCAGCGCCAGGCCCGCCTTTTGAATCCTCCCCAGCACCTCGGTGCGCATGGAGGCGGGTACGCCGCAGTTGTCCACGGTCAGCATCACCACCGGCTTGTCCTGGTCCCAGGTCAGCGCCAGCGCCTTGGCATGAAGCCGCATCTCCACGCCTTCGTGCTCGGTCGTCCGGCTGCCGTAGCCGCTGAGGCGCACCGGGCCTGTGGGGGTGATGTCGATACTGGCCGCCCCTGCCCTCCAGCCGGCATGCGAATCGTTGACCGACAGGCAGATGGCGAGGCTGATCCAAAGTCCAAGGCAGGGCGTGCGGAAGCTTTTTTCCAGAAGCATGGCTTCATTATCCCAGCACGGCGTTGTCCACGCCAAGCCTGCATTTACATGCCGAGGTGATGAATTACCGATGCAAATGTGACGAAACTGGCCGACAACGGGCATCCCGGCTGCTTGTCAGGCGCGATTCTAGAATGGAATTCATTCCTGCGGCGTCTGAAACCGCCTCCTCATGAAAAAAAGAAAAGCCTCCGCACCGCACCGGCCGCCTCCGCGAACCTCACGCTGGAGAGCCTTCCGGCGCTGGCTGGTCCTTGGGCTGATGGCCGTGAGCCTGCTGGGCACGCTGGCCATGGCCGTGGTGGTGGGCGTCTATTCCCAGATGGCGAAGAAGTATGACCTGGCCGCCCTCGGCCAGATGCCCGAACGAACGATGGTGCTGGATTCCACGGGCGAGCTCCTGGGCCGGATGCACGGGGAGAACCGGGTGGTCGTGCCGCTCAGCCAGGTCTCGCCCCACTTCGTCCAGGCGCTGCTGGCACGGGAGGACAGCCGCTTTTACAAGCATGGCGGCATCGACTTCTACGGCGTCGCCAGGGCCGCGGTGCGCAACCTGAAGGAACGGCGCGTCGTCCAGGGCGCCAGCACGCTGACCATGCAGCTGGCGCGCAACAGCTACCCCGACCTCAACGACCGCTCCTTCCACCGCAAGCTCCTGGAGATGATGCTGGCCCGCCGCATCGAGAAGGTGTGGAGCAAGGAGCAGATCATCGAGCATTATGTGAACCGGATCTTCTTCGGCACCGGCGTCTACGGCATCCAGCGCGCCAGCCAGGTCTACTTCGGCAAGCATGCCAGCCAGCTCAACCTGAGCGAGGCCGCGCTGATCGCCGGCATCATCCGCAGCCCGGTGCGCTTCTCCCCCTTCCGCAACTTCGAGGGTGCCATCAAGGAGCGTGACGATGTGCTGCAGCGCATGCTTCTGCTCAGGCTGATCACTCCCGAGCAGGAGCTGCAGGCCCGCTACGCCGACATCGCTGTGCGCGCCCAGCCGCTTTTCCAAAGCCAGGGCGACTGGGCGCTGGACGCCGTCCGGCGTGACCTCGACCGCCTGCTGGAACAGCATGAGATCGAGGACGGCGGCCTGCTGGTCCACACCACCCTGAGCAGGGAGCTGCAGACCGTCGCCGAACAATCCATGGAACAACGCCTGGCCGCCGTGGAGAAGCTGCCGGGCTACAGGCATCCCTCCAAGGCTCAGTTTGACAGCACCTGGGACCCCTCCACCGAGCTGACGACCACGCCCTACCTCCAGGGCGCGCTGGCCGTGCTCGACAACGAAACGGGCGGCATCCTGGCCCTCGTCGGCGGGCGCGACTACCGTCAGAGCAAGTTCAACCGCGCCACGCTGGGACAGCGCCAGATCGGCTCCACCGTGAAGCCCTTCGTCTATGCCTCCGCACTCGGCGCCGGTTTCCTGCCCGGCACCTTCATCGAGGACGCGCCGCTGCGCCCCGGTGAGATCGAGGGCGCCGACCCCGCCTGGAACCCGCAGAACTCCGACGGCCGCTTCCTGGGCATGCAGACGCTCACCGCCGGCCTCGTTCAGAGCCGCAACACCATGACCATCCGTCTCGGCAACTACGCGGGCCTCGACCGTGTCCTGCATGTGCTGGGCGAGGCGGGCATCGGCGATCATGCGGTGAAGAACCCGCAGCTCTTCATCGGCAACCTGGCGGGCAATGCACGTGAGCTGGCCAGCGCCTTCACCGTGTTTCCCAACGACGGCGTGCGGCGCAGGCCCTTCATCATCCACAAGATCACCGACAAGGCCGGCAACGTGCTCTATGACGCCAGCGTCATCGAGGTGGAGGTGCTCACCTCCGGAGTCGCGCATGTCATGCGGCGCATCCTGGCGCAGGTCATGGACAAGGGCACGGCGGCCAGCGTGCGCAGCCAGCACGGCTTCAAGGAGCCCGGCGGCGGCAAGACCGGCACAACCAATGATTACAAAGACGCCTGGTTCGCCGGCTACACGGACCGGATCACCTGCGCGGTCTGGGTCGGCCTCGACAAGCCGGCCACGATCATCGACGAAGGCTACGGCAGCCGCATGGCCATCCCGATCTGGGCGGATGTGGCGAAGAAGGCGGTCGAGCTGGGCTACATCCCGGCCGGGCCGCGCGCGGAGCCGCCGCTGACAAGCGTCGCGCTGTGCCGCAGCACCAGCCAGCTCGCCACTCCGGCCTGCCAGTCCGCCGGGATGGCCTATGAAGACGAGCTTCCCTACGACCTGGTGCCGCAGGGATTCTGCCAGCTTCACAGCGGCCTCGCAGGAGACACGCCACGTGCCTCACGCCCGTCAGGCCCCGGACTCTTCGACCGCATTCGCAGCTGGTTCAGGTAGGCGATGCCTGCCGCAGGGCCGCAAGCCGGTCGAGTACGGCGCGGGCGACCTGTTCCGGAGTAATCCGGGTCATGCATTCGTAATGACCGAAGGGGCACTCGCGCTTGAAGCAGGGGCTGCAGGGCATCTGGTGGCGGATCACCGTGTGCCGGTCGCCCAGCGGGCCGGTGAGCACGGGTTCAGTCGAACCAAAAATGCTCACGGTGGGCACGCCCAGGGCGGCGGCGAGGTGCATGGTCCCGGTGTCGTTGGTGACCAGGAGATGACAGCGGCGCAGCTCCGTGATGAGACCGGCCAGCCGGGTCTTGCCGACCAGGTTATCATGCTTCGCCGCCTCTCCCACCAGCTGGGAAAGCTGCTCGCCCATCTTCGCCTCGCCCGGCGCGCCAAAGAAGGCCCATCGGGCGGCGGGCTGTGTTTGTGTGACGAGCTTGATGACCTCCGCGAAGCGCTCCAGCGGCCAGCGCTTGGCCGGGCCGTACTCGGCTCCGGCGCAGATGCCGATCCTCAGGCCGCCCTCCTCCGAGGGAGCGGTGCCGACGGGAAGTCCTGTCTTTTCCGGTTCGGCCCCCACGGACCAGGCGATGTGAAGGTAGCGCTGCGTATGATGCTGCGGCGGTCCCTTGGACTTCACCTCTTTCACCCTGTGCTTGAGCAGCAGGCTTCTGAAGGAGCCGGGATAGCCCGACAGATGCCGGACGCCGCCCAGCCAGAACTCCAGCGTGCTGCGGGTGCTGTTGGTCAGCAGGATGCCGGCGGAATAGCGCACTCCGCTGCTGCGCAGTCGGCGCGCGACGCTGAACAGGGACTCCCTGTCCTGCTTGCCGATGTAGCAGTCCACCTCAGGCTGCGCCTCCCAGAGGTCACGCAGCTTTTCGGGGCCGAAGACGGTCAGTCTCAGGTCAGGGCGGCCGGCCTTGATGGCGCGCACGGCGGGGAAGGCCATGCAGGCGTCACCGAGCCAGTTGGGCGACCTAACCAAAAGTTCGAAAGGCTGGAGCCGGCTGCCGTCATAGCCCGGAGGAAAGGCGGTGCCCCGGCGGTAGCGGTCGAGAAGAAACCTGGGGTTGGGCGTCTTCCAGCGGTTGTGAACCCAGAACCAGTTGTACGGCTGCCTGCGCACCATGGCCTCCACCACCTGGTTCATCTGGGCGGTCAGGCTTTCCATGGACGGCCTGGGTTCAGACGGAGTGAAGGGGGTGTAGACGAGCTTCCAGCGTGCGGGCCCGTCGTCATAAACGGCCAGGGCCACCAGAAAGGCCTGGGTGCGCAGGGCGATCATCGACACCACGGGCGTGGTGGAGGCGATGCGGTCGAAGAAGGGGCACCAGACGCCCAGGTTTCCCGCGTGCTGATCCACAAGGATGCCCAGCATGCCGCCCTCCTTCATGTGCTTCATCGGGCCGTGGAAGCCTTCATGACGGCTGAACACGGCGTAGCCCTGCCTCTCCCTGCGGCGCAGGACATGGGCGTTGAGGTAGGGGTTGCGCAGCGGCTGGTAAACCGTCGCGGGCCGGCGGCCGAATGAACAAAACTTCGGCACCTGCGCCAGGATCTCCCAACAGCTCAGATGGCAGATCAGGCCCAGCACCGGCCTGCCGGAGTCGAGCGCCGCCTGCATGTGCTCCATGCCATCGAGGCTCACCCGGGCCTCGATCTCTTCCCGGGTCATGGTGGGCAGCTTGAAGCCGCAGAAGATGTTGGCAAACAGGGACAGGAAATGTTCCCGCGCCGTGCGCCGGATCCAGACGGCGTCCTTTTCACGGCCGAAGGCGATGTGCAGGTTGTCGAGCACGAGGCGCCGGTATTTTCCCGCCACCAGCCAGGCGATGGCGCCCATCATCCTGCCAAGCCGCCACACGGCGGTCAGCGGCAGCAGCTTCAGAAATGACTCGACGCCGCGGAACGCCATGAACGTGATCCAGTGCCGCGCGAGTTCGAATCGCGTCTGTGAATCCGGGTCTGGCTGGCTCATGGGAACCTTTTTCTGGCACAGGCCGGGAGCGCTGGCAACGGAAGACGATTCATCCGCAGGCCCTGGCAAAGCGGACCAGCGCCCTAGCCCTTTCCTGCCAGGTGATCTGTACCGCCCTCTGCTGCGCACGCCTGACGGCCTCGGCGTAGACCTGCGGATCATCCAGAAGCCCCAGCGCGGCCTGAACAAAGGCCGTGGTATCCCCTTCAGCCACATAGTGCCCCGCATCGTCCAGCACCTCGCGCACGGACGGAATGTCCGTTCCCAGCGCCGGAATGCCGTGGGAGAGGTAGTCCAGGGCCTTCACCGGGCAGGTCAGGTGGCGGTTGTAATACGTGTCCGCGAGCATCACCACGCCGAGGCTGCCCCTGGCGGCCAGGGCGGCGTTCAGCTCCGAAGGCGGCCGGAAGGGCACCGCATCAATCATGGATTGCAGACCTTTTTGTTCGGCAGCCCGCCGGATGCGCAGGGCGTCCTTTTCATAGCCGCCCCAGAACTCGGTGCGCACACCGTGTCCGGCCAGCAAAACGGCGGTCTGCTCCATGAACGACACGCCCTTGGCCCCATGCATGTGGCCGACATAAAAAAGCGTCCTCGCCCGCCGACGCTCCTCGATGTCCGCCGGAGGACGGGGCTCCGTGCCCAGCGGTAGGGCGATGGTCGCCTGCCCCGGAAACAGACCCCGATAGCGCTTCTCCATCTCGCGGGTGATGCAGACCAGGCCTGAAATGCAGGGCAGGAAGAGCCGCTCCAGCCATTTCTCCCGAAGCTCCCGAAGCCTGGGCCGGTGCGGCCGCCAGGACAGGTCCGCGTAAAAGTCATGCAGCTCATAGAAGGTCCGGATCCTCCTGTTCCGGCTGATCCAGGCCATCTGCGGCAGCAGGCTCGCCTCCCGGGTGAACAGGGCGACCGACCCTTGCCTGGACTGCCTTTCGACAAACTCAACCCCCGCGCGGCTGATGGAGGCGCTCTGGTTTCCTAGAAGCACCGCCCGACGCGGAATGCGGTGCACGGTGAAGCAGGGCGATGGCTCCAGCCCGTAGAAGTGCCGGAGATCTTCACCGGCCTCGTCATCCTGCCCGCCCTGCCCAACAAAAAGGTGGGCAGACAGGCCCAGGGTGGCGAAGGAATGCGCATTGCGCAGGCTCATGTTCACGATCGGCCCCGGGTGCTTCCAGGCGCGCTTGTTGATCCAGACGACGGTCATCCGTCATTCCATCACGCGGCCGGAACGGGTGCAAAAAATCCTTGGCAACCATGTTGTTACAAAACCTGGACAGGCCTGACAAATTTCTGAACTAGGTCTGGTCAATTCTGGAAATTATAGTAGAATCGCGCCCAAAAAAGCGGCGCATGACCAAGCTCATCTCCTCACTCTGCAGCATCCTGCTGCTCATGGCCGGTGCCTCACGGGCGCAGACGAACGGCGTGCTGCGCGAAGTCTGGAACAACCTTGATGGCAGCACCGTTCCCGACCTCACCCTGAGCGACAACTACCCTGCCGCCCCTGTGCTGCGCGTGGTGGACGCCAGCTTTGCCTCGCCGGTGAACTGGGGTGAACGTTACGGCCTGCGCATGAGGGCCTGGCTGACGCCTGAAGCCACGGGCAGCTACACCTTCTATGTCAGCGGCGACGACAACTGTGAACTCTGGCTGAGCAGCAACGACTCGTCGGCAGGCAGGGTCAGGATCGCCTCCTTTTCAGGCTACACCAACCCGCAGCAGTGGACCAAGTTTGCCTCGCAGAAGTCTGCGGAGATCCCGCTGTTGGCGGGGCAGCGCTATTACATCGAGGCGCTGATGAAGGAAGGCTACGGCGGCGACCATGTTTCCGTCGGCTGGGCCACATCGCCGACAGGTTCGGTTTCCGTCATCCCCGGCAGCGTGCTGACGCCCTTCGAAACACCGGCTGCAGCTCCTTCCGGAGTCGTGGTGGAGGCGGGCAGGCCGGTGTCGCAGTTTGCTCCCAATTTCATCGTCGACCTTCACGCCCAGGCCGTCCATGTGGCCAACGCCAACATCACGCCCTCGATTCAGTGGACCCAGGTGAGCGGGCCTTCGGCCAGCCTCGCGACACCGACGCTGGCGGCGACCAGGGTCACGGTTTCAGGCACCGGCACCTACGTCTTCCGCGCCACGGGCACGGTCGGCGCCACCACGGGGACGGACGAGGTGACGGTGACGATCGCGCCGCCGCTGGCGCCGGACGCCGGCAAGGCGTTGGCAGAATATTGGTTCGGCGTTTCCGGCAGCACCGTCGCCTCCATCTCAAGCAGCGTGCATTATCCGAAGTTCCCGCAGTCGCACCGCATGGTCACCTCGCTGACGTCCACGACCTCGCTGGCCGACCAGTATGGCGAAAGGATCCGCGGCTTCATCCTGCCGCCTGTCACGGGAAGCTACCGTTTCTTCATCGCGGCGAACGAGGCGGCGGAGTTCCGGCTCGGAACGGACGCCTCACCCACAAGCCTGGTGCTTCAGGCCTCGGTGGGGCCGGCGGTGAACGTGGGTGACTTTGCCAGCCAGGCCTCCCAGGCCAGCGGCGTGGTGACGCTGACGGCGGGCCGCAAGTATGCGTTTGAAATCCTGCACAAGGAGGAGTGGAGCGCGGACCATGTGACGGTGATGTGGCAGCAGCCGGGCCAGGAGTTCATGAGCGAGATCAGCGGCGAGTTCCTCGCGCCGCCCGCCGATGCGGCCGCCGTGACCGCCGCCGCTCAGGAGTTCCGGCTGACGCAGGACTACAATCTGTTCGCCGGACGCGACGCCACGCTCCACTGGCCGCGCAACACGCTGAACCTCTCCGCCTTTGAATCCCGGCGCATCTGGGGCAGCGACACGCCGTCGCGCCTCTGGACGATGGTCAGCGGACCAGGGGCCGCGCTGTTTTCGGCGGCGGACAAGGCACAGACGCTCGTCACCTTCCCCAGAACCGGTACCTACGTTCTTCGTTATGCCGTCACCACGACCTCCAACACCAGCACGGATGACATCACCGTGAAGGTGGTGAACGCGATCCATGCGAACGTCGGCAGCTTCACCCGCCAGGTCTGGTGGAACCGCAACTACGGCAGCATCGCCCAGCTGCGCGCGGACCCGGCCTTTCCGGACAACCCTGACTTTGCCGACACGATCCCCGACCTGCGCCAGTCGCAGAGCTGGGCGGACCTGTATGGCACACGCGTCACCGGCATCCTCAACGTGCCCGCCGGAGGCACAACGGACGTGAACTACACCTTCTATGTGTCGGGCGATGACGAGGCGGAGTTTTCCATCAGCACGGACGCGACCCCGGCCGGCCTGCGCAAGGTCTGCTTCACGACGAACTACACCAGCGTCGAGCAATGGAACCGCGACGCCTCGCAGAAGTCCGCAGCGGTGCCGCTGAAGCCGGGCGGGCGCTACTACATCGAGCTCGTCCACAAGGCCACCTGGGGCGCAGATCACTTCGCCGTCGCCTGGTCTCCTGAAGGCGACAGGCTTCCGCAGGTGATCCTGGGCAGCTATGGTGAACCGACCCAGAAGCTCGCGGCCTTTGACAAGGACCTGTCCTTTTATGCCAGCGCCGGACGTGACCTGTCCTACTGGTGGCCGCATGACCGCGTGCAGCTTCAGGGCCGCATCCTCAACGCCCTTGGACGCAGCGGATCAGCGACGGCCCAGTGGACGCAGCTCTCCGGACCTAAGGCGACCTTCCTGTCACCCACAAGCCCCGCCACCGACGTGCTGCTGACCGGCATCGGAACTTATGTCTTTGAACTCGCCGTGACCGAGGGCACGCGCACAAGCCGGGACACTGTGACGGTCACGGTCCAAAGGCCCTTCGTCAACGGCACAGGCGCCCTCACACGCTCCGTCTGGCTCGATGTCGAAGGAGGCACTCTGGCCAACCTCACCACCTACGACCCGCAGCTTGCCTATCCGCATTTTGAAGACCTGCTGCCGGGCACGGAGCCACCACGCAACTGGGCCGACTACTACGGCCAGCGGCTCAAAGGTTTCCTGACGGTGCCTGTTTCCGGACGCTACACCTTCTGGATCGCCTCCGATCATGCCTCCGACTTCCAGATCGACCTGCTGGACAGCCTCGGCCTGCGGCGCCTGGCCTACCTGGATCATGAAGGTCATCAGCCACGGGCCTGGGACGATCATCCCGAACAGAAATCCGTCGAGGTTGCGCTTCAGGCCAACACGCCCTACCCGCTGCAGGTGCTGCACAAGGAGCGTGAAGGCAGCGACCATGTGTCCCTGGCCATGAGCGGCCCCGCCACCAACGGTCGCGAGCCGGTGTCACGCGCCTTCCTTACGCCGCATCACTCCGCCCCTGCCTTCAATCCGGAGATCACCGTGGCCCTGGGCGGCGACCGCACGCTGCTCTGGCCGCAGAACCAGGTCGCCATCGCCGCGCTGGTCTATGACCTGAACGCAGGTCCCGGTCCTCTCACCTATCAGTGGAGCTGCGCCTCCACCAAGGTCAGCTTTGACAACGCCCGCAGCCCCGTCGCCATGCTCAGCTTCACCGGCCCGGGCGTTTATGAAATCACCATGACCGCCGGCGACGGCACAAACACGGCCAGTGACACGCTTCTCATCACCGTCCAAAACCCGCTCACGCCGAAGTCCGGCGGCCTGCTGCGCGAAGTCTGGACCGGCGTCGGCGGCTACTACCTCACCGACCTCACCAGCGCGGCGTCCTACAAGGAGAACAGGCCCACCTTCAAGGACATCATGCCGAACTTTGAAACGCCCGCCAACTGGGCCGACAGCTACGGCCAGAGGCTGAGCGGCTTCCTGCAGGTGCCGATGGAAGGTGACTACGTCTTCCTGATCTCCAGCGACGACCAGAGCGAGCTGTGGCTGAACGCGGCCGGGGAGCCCGCCAGCGGTGCCACCAAAATTTGTTCGGCACCCTGGGCCACGGGACGCTACAACTGGACAGCGAACGCGGCCCAGAAGTCGGCCGCCATCCATCTGGTGCCCGGCCGCCGCTACTATGTGATGGCGCTGCAGAAGGAGGGCGGAGGCGATGACTACCTTGCCGTGGGCTACCGGCTCGCCAGCCAGACGGATGCGCAGGTGCAGGTGATCCCCGGCGTGCTGCTGAGCCCGCCCGACGGTGTGACGGCGGAGCAGTTTGACTCCGAGATGAGCGTGAAGGCGGGCCCTGCACAGACCGGCTACTGGCCGAAGAACCGCTACACCGTCACCGCCACAGCCATTGACTTTGTCCCTGGTCCACAGGCGCTGGCCTACCGCTGGAGCGCCGTCAGCGGAACCAACAACGTGAAGTTTGACTCGCCGACGGCCTTGAGCACCGGCGTCGAGTTCACCGCCGCCGGCACCTACCAGCTTCAGATCACCGCCACCGACGGCAAAAACAGCCGCAGCGCCACGACGAGCGTCACCATCTCCCCGGCGCTGGGTGTCGGCACCGGATCCATCCTGGCCGAAGTCTTCGAAGGCATTTCCGGAAGCTGGGTCACCGACCTGACCAAAAACGCCAAGTATCCCAACAGCCCGGACAAGCGCTTCCAGCTCCGCCGCACGGAGATCGCCTCCAACACGGCGGACAACTACGGCATGCTCATTCGCGGCTACCTTTATGCCCCGGTCTCCGGCGTGTACCGCTTCAACCTCGCCTCCGATGACTGGAGCGAGGTCTATCTCAGCACCAACCGCACGCCCGACAAGAAGGAGCTGATCTGCTTCGTGCCCTCCGGAACAGATTATTATGAGTGGCGCAAGTTCCCCGACTATCAGCTCAGCCGTCCCGTGACGCTGACGAAGGGACAAAGCTACTACCTTGAAATCCGCTTCAAGGAGAGCGGCTGGCGCGACCACCTGGCGCTCGCCTGGCTGTGCCCCGGCAAAACCAGCTTTGAGGTCATCGATGGCGCCTTCCTGGCCCCGCTGCAGCTCACCGACAAGGCACCCCCGGTGATCTCGCTCACAGGCGGCGGCACGCTCACCGTCGGTGTTGGAGGCGACTTTGTGGACCCCGGCTTCAGCGCGGTCGACGCGGTGGACGGCGATGTCAGCGGCGCGGTGCGCGTGGAGGGCAGAGTCGACACCTCCACACCCGGCTCCTATGTCCTGCGCTATGTCGTGACCGACAAGTCCGGCAATGAAAGCGTGGTCGCCACACGCCGGGTCACCGTCGCCGTCGCCGCGAACGTGGATCCGGTCTATCCGGCCGACACCAGCGGCAGCCATTCAACCAAGGCCTGGACACCACCCGCCACCATCAGCGACATGGAGGCGGCGCGCTTCCTCAAGCAGGCCACCTTCGGCCCGACCGAGGCCGACATCGCCAAGGTGAAGCAGCTCGGGTTTTCGAAGTGGATCGACGAGCAGTTTGCGCTGCCACCCACGAGCCATCTGGAGCATCTCGACCGCATGGCCCTGTATGAGGGCGCCCAGCAGAAGCTGCTGGAGCTGTCGCGCACGGCCGGCACGCTCGGGCTTCCCGGCGCGGTGATGCCCACCGCAAGCACGCCGCTGAACACCGAGGACCGGCTTTACAGCTGGTGGACGATCGCCATGACCGCGCCCGACCAGCTGCGCCAGCGGGTTGGCCTGGCCCTGAGCGAGATCATCGTCATCTCCGACCGCTCCGGCTCCGGCCTGCGCAACTACCCGCGCGGCTGCACCAGCTTTTACGACATGCTGGTGAAGTCCGTGGTGCCCGGCAGGCCCTACCGCCAGCTTTTGGAGGAGGTCACGCTGAACCCCATCATGGGCACCTGGCTGACGATGATCCGCAGCTCGAAGGCAAAGCCGGATGAAAACTACGCCCGCGAGATCATGCAGCTCTTCAGCATCGGCCTGGAGCACCTGAACAAGGACGGCACCTTCAAGCGCGACGGCTCCGGCAACGCCATCCCGACCTACCGCCAGGAGGAGATCCGCGAGCTGGCCCGCGCCTTCACCGGCTGGACCTATGCCAACTCACGCAGCTTCACCTGGACAAGCTCGGCCGATGTCATCAACCCGATGATGTCCTTCGAGGACCAGCATGACCGCGGCCAGAAGGTGATCGTCGGCGGCGCCACGGTGCCTGCGGGGCAGACGGCGATCCAGGACGTACGCCGCTGCGTGGACGTGCTCGCCGCACATCCGAACGTGGGGCCGTTCTTCGCCAGGCGCCTCATCCAGCGCCTCGTCACCAGCAATCCGAGCCCGGCTTATGTTTACCGTGTCGCCCGGGTCTGGGATGACAATGGCAAGGGCGTGCGTGGCGACCTGTGCGCGGTGGTGAAGGCCATCCTGCTGGACGCCGAGGCGCGCACGCCGGGAGCCGCCGCTGTCTCCGGCAAGCTGAGCGAGCCGATGATCCGTCTCAGCCGCATGATGAGGACCTTCGGGAAACCGCCGAGCAGCAACCCGCCGCTGCTCGGACGCTATGTGATGTGGAATGCGCTGGACGAGCTCGGCCAGTGGCCCATGCAGGCGCCCACCGTCTTCAACTTCTTCCACACCGACTACGCGCATCCCGGGCCGCTGCTCGACGCCGGCATCGTCGCACCCGAGTTTGAGATCACGACGGAGCTGACCACCACTGACACGGCGAACTACTTCTACGAAGGCGTCACCAACGGCTTCTACACCGACTCGGGCGGCCGCATCACGCTCGACCTCACGCCGCTGACCAGCCAGTGGGGCACGCCGGACAGCTTGTTCGGCAGGATCGAGACGCTGCTGCTCGGCAGGCCGATGTCCGCGGGCCTGCGCTCCAGCCTGCAGAGCATCCATGCGCTTTATCCCAGCAGCCCGGCCACCGGCGTGCGGGTCATGCTTCAGCTCCTCACCGCGTCGCCCGAGTTCGTGACGGAAAAGTAAGTTATTCCTG
>JBIJBP010000090.1:0-21037 GCA_044345155.1 Prosthecobacter sp.
GGATGAACGGGTGGCGCGAACAGGGCGGCGGGGTGGGTTGGACACCCGCACGAAGATAGCCACGGCAAGCAGCGTACAACCTCTATCTCCTGACTTGTGGGTAAAGCTCAGAGCCTGCTGCCGCTTTAGGGAAGGCAGCCCTGCTGCCGATGGAGCGAAGCATGAAAGCTGGCGCAGAGGCGGGGGGCTTTGGGATGGCCTTCTCTGGGGTTCTTCGACGGCCAGCAGGGCTGGCCTGGTGAAAGCGGCAGCAGGCTGCCGCAGTCCATGTCAGTCCATGTGATCCATGTCAGCCCAAGTGATGGGCGAAGAACGGGGATCGGCTGACGTTTCATCTGGCCATGCGTCTGCTTGCCCTCTCCTTGTCCGCCGTTGCCGCCTTCGTGACCGCCGAAGAAAAGCCTGATCTGCCCATCATTGATTTTTCCGATCAAAAGCAGCGTCAGACGGTGATCGCGGCGGGGACGGAGCAGGTGTATCAGGGGCATCCGACGACGACGTTGCTCGCGGATGGCAAAACCATCTTGTGCGTGTGGTGCGTCAATCATGGCGGCGCGGCGGGGCCGATGGCGCGCAGCGAAGACGGCGGCAAAACATGGACGCGGATCGACGACACCTTGCCGGAAGGCTTCAAGACGCATCAGAACTGCCCCAGCATCTACCGGATGACCGATCCCAAGGGCAAGGAGCGGCTGTGGGTTTTTTCAGCAGCCAAAGGCACGCGCCAAGGCCCGGGCATGCCGAGCATCATGAGCGAGGATGCGGGAAAAACCTGGAAGGAAATGCCACCTCTCGGCTTCCGTTGTGTGATGACCTTCAGCAGCATCGTGCGCCTCAAGGATGGTCGCTATCTCGGCCTCTATCACAAAGGGCCTGAAGGCGCGGACAAGCCGCCGCTGGAGGTGCTGCAGACGATCACCGACGACGGTGGTTTCACCTGGAGCGAGCCGAAAGTCGTGGCGAGCGTGACGGGCAAAAACCCCTGCGAGCCTTTTGTGTTCCGTTCACCCGATGGCAGCGAGCTTTGCTGTCTGATGCGCGAAAACACGCACAAGGAGCGCAGCCTGGTGATGTTCAGCCGCGATGAAGGCACGACCTGGAGCACACCGGTGAACACCTGCTGGGGCCTCACGGGCGACCGTCATGCCGGGGTGTTCACGAAGGATGGCCGTCTGGTCATTGCCTTCCGTGACCAGGCTCTCAACAGCCCGACCCGGGGTCATTTCGTCGCCTGGGTCGGCACCTATGACGACATCCAAAACGGCAGGCCCGGGCAGTATCGCGTGAAGCTGCTGCACAGTCATGCCACGCGGGTCAGCGATTGCGGGTATCCTGGCATGGAGCTGCTGCCGGACGGCACGATCGTGACCACGACCTATGTCAAATACGCACCGGGCAAGGAGAAGCACAGCGTGGTCAGCGTGCGCTTGGATTTGCAGGCCACCGATGCGCGGGTGAAGAAATAGCCGCTCGTCATTCTTCGCCGCTGAGCACCACGCTGCCTGTGGCGAGCCGGGTTCCATCCTGGGTGGTCAGCTCGCCGCTGATCTGCACCAGGCCGGGCATCACCGCATCCTGGCGGGCCTGGATGGTCAGGGTTTCGCCAGGTGGAATGGTGCCAAGGATCTTGAACTGGCGCACGGCGGTGAGGCGCATGTTTTTCATCGGCTGGTCACCGCGGCCGCTCTGGGCCAGCACGCCGCCGAGCTGGGCGAGCGCCTCGATCATGATGACGCCGGGCAGCAGGGGCTGGCCGGGGAAATGACCTTCGAGAAAGGCCTCCGTGCCCTTCAGCGTCCAGCGACCGGTGGCGGAGGTGCCGGGGATGAGCTCGATGAGTTCATCCACGAAGCGAAAGGACGGACCGTGGGGCAGGGAGGAAAGCGCTTGGAAAAGCCCGGTGTGCTGCGACATAATCAACCTGTTCTAGCGATGAAGCACGCGCCTGACAAACGGCAAACCACCCACCTTTTTCCCAGTCCGGCATGACGACCCAGAACGCATCGGAGGACAGCGCTCGTCTGACGCTGTCATGCCGGCTTCGCTTTGCCACGGCGGGTCTGGTTCTGCTGATCTACTGGTCGGTCTGCGCCTTTTTCCTGCTGCCGCTGACAGGGGCGGTGTTTCATCTGCGTCAGCAGCCGCGACGTCGTGAGCTGGGCCAGTCGGCGCTGAACCTCATGTTTCGAGGCGTCACGGGCATCCTGAGGAGGTTTGGAGTCGTCGAGGTGTCGTATGAGGGCTTTGATCAGCTGAAGCTGCAGACCGGACCGCTGATCCTGGCCCCGAACCATCCCGCCCTGTGGGATGCGGTGTTCGTCATCGCCGAGGCGGGTTGCGCCTCCTGCGTTTTGAAGGCTTCGCTGATGCACAACCCACTGCTGGTGGTGGGCTCAAGCATGGCCGGTTTTGTGAAGAATGAACCGCTGCATCGCATGCTGAAGACTTGTCTGGAGAGACTGCGCGGCGGCGAGCGCGTGCTGTTTTTTCCGGAGGGAACACGGACTCGTCCGGAGCATGGTGCGGTCAACCCGCTCACCGGCAGCTTGGCGGTCCTGGCACGTCAGTCGAGGGCGCCCGTGGTGCCGGTGATCATCCGGACCAGCAGCCGCTACCTGAGCAAGGGCTGGCCGATCTGGCGTCTGCCCCGTGAGACGGTGCATCTGCGTCTCAGCCTTGGTCAACCGCTGACCTGCGGTCCGGAGGAGGAAACCGCGGATTTTCTCGAACGTCTTCGCGCCGTCTATGTGGAGGCGGACTGGGGTGACACGCCGGCGGCCTGAACGCATGGAGGCCCGCCTGCGGCCGAACCAGAAATGCGGTCACCTTTGGAAAGAAGCCGCAGGGCCGGGTCGAATTGCTTGCACCCATGAGACTCCGACTTCACGCCCTCTCCCTGCTGCTCGTCACCGCCGCCCTGGCCGCCGATCCCGTGCCGCCGCCCGGTTTCAAGGCCATCTTCAACGGCAGGGACCTCAGCGGCTGGCATGGTCTGAACCCGCACTCGGTGGTGAAGCTGCAGGGTGAGAAGAAGGAGGCGGCGCTGAAGGCGATGCGCGACGAGTTTCCACAGCACTGGCGCGTCGAAAACGGCGAGCTTGTGAATGACGGTCACGGTGCCTATGCGACGACGGATGCGGACTTTGGCGACATCGAGCTGTGGATCGAATACAAGACCGTGGCGAAGGCCGACAGCGGCATCTACCTGCGCGGCACGCCGCAGGTGCAGATCTGGGACTGGAACCAGGTCTTTGATCCGAAGAAGCCGGACCGCAAGCCGCACCTCGGCTCCGGCGGCCTGTTCAACAACACGCCGGGAACTCCGAGCCGTGACCCGCTGGTGCTGGCCGACAGGCCTTTTGGTGAATGGAACAGTTTCCGCATCCGCCAGATCGGCGCCGTGACCTGGGTGTGGCTGAACGACAAGCTCGTCGTCGATGGAGCGGTGATGGAGAACTTCTACGACCGCAGCAAGCCCCTCGACGCCAAAGGCCCGATCATGCTCCAGACGCACGGTGGCGAGATCCGCTGGCGGAACCTCTTCGTGAAGGAATACAGCGCCGAGGAGGCGGCGAAGATCCTCAAGGACGCTGGAAAATAACCAGGGGTCTCAGGGCCAGTCCCGAAGCATTTTGAGGCCCTCGCGGAACCGTGGCGCGAGGGCCAGGCAGTCGAGCAGATGGCGTCTGGCCTGGGCGGCGTCCTGTTCACGCAGCAGGACTGCCAGGCGGAAGTGCGTCATGGCGGCGCCTTCCGGATCCAGGATGAGCACGCGACGCCAGGCAGCGATGGCTTCCTGAGGCAGGTTCAGCCTTTCCGAAGCCTCGGCCAGGGCCTGCTGGGGCGTGCGCAGAAAGGGGTTGAGCGCCATAGCGCGTGCGGCATTGGCATGAACCTGGGGCCAGTCCTGCTTCTTCTGGTCGAGTTCCATGAGGCGCAGGAAGACCGGCATGAGGCTGGATTCGTGCTCGGCCAGGTGCCGGAGCACGGCGATCTCCTCGTCGTCCCGACTGAGTTCGCGAAGCGCGGTCGCCTTGAGCTGCCAGCCGCTCTCCGCGCTGAAATCCTCGGGCACCAGGGTGATGAGCCGCTCCGCCAGCCCGAGCACGCCCTGCCAGTCCTTTTGTTCGGCCAGGCGCTCGGCCTGCCGGTGAATGCCCCAGAGGCTGGCGGGATGCTTGCGCAGGTATTCGTCCAGCGATTCAGGATCAAGGGGGTTCACCTCCTCAGGTCCTGGCTTGCCCCAGTCGGCCGTGGCTCCGAAGGCGGCGGCCTTGGATTCCAGGTGCTTCGCGAAGGCGGGTTCCAGCTTCTCCATCGGCTCCGTGTTCGCCGTGATTGCCTCATTGATTCGGCGGCCCTGGGCGAGGTCGCGCAGGATGCCCTGGAACTTCTCCGTGCCGAAGCGCTCCAGCAGGTAGCCGACGACCTGGCTGGACTGGAAGTAGGCAAACATGAGGTGGTCCTCGTCCTCGGCGTTGAGGAAGGCGCTGCTGAGCTGACTGACGGGCGTGGCGGCCTTGTCGTCGAGGATCATGCGCCGGAAGCGGGCGTCCATGGCCATGCCCCAGACGGGGTTGCGCAGGCTCTCCTCGTGCACGCTGATGCCCTCGCTGAGCCAGCGCGGCATCTTGTTCTTCGTGAGGTTGAGCGTGACCACATGGCAGAACTCATGCCACAGCGTGGCCTGCCAGTTGTTGCGGCCATGGGCGAGGCCGCCGGGGCTGTTCATGGTGATGACCGTGCCGAAGCAGACGCCCAGCAGGCCCTGGCCGCCCAGGCTGCCGAAGGTGCGGATGGCGAAGTCCTGCTGCTCGCCGAAGAACTCGACCATCACCGGCTTCTTCAACTCCAGGCCGTATTTGGCCGTGAGCACACTTCTGGCTTCGCGCAGCAGGGCCAGCGCCTCCTCGCCATACACAGGCCAGTCACGCTTCGGCAGCTTCAGGATGAAGTCGTCAAACACCTGGGTGGTGAAGCCGCGCATCTGCTGCTCGAGCAGGCCGATGTTATGGGCACGGACGTTGTAGCCGTCCTTCTCGCGGATGTCGGCGGCCAGCTTCCAGGCTTCGTCCTCCTCGCCCAGGCGCAGCAGGTCCTGGCAGAGCGCGACTTTGGCGGGCAGGTAGCCGGGATCCAGCTCAAGCGCCCTGCGCTGATGCCGTGAGCCTTCGGCAAAGCGGTAGGCGCGGGACAGGACGCGGCCGATGATGTGATCCACCTCGGGATTCCTGTCCCAGCGTTTCAGGCCGCTGGCGCGCGCAGCTTCAAACTTGGCGGCGTCGGCGGCGCTGAGCTGGGTGATGGCGGCCAGCAGGGCCCAGGCGGCCGGTGAGTTGTCGCAGGTGGTCAGCACCTTCTGCACAAGCCCGGCGGCATCGAGAAACTTTTCGGAGCTGATCATGGACTCGGCCTGGTTCAGCAGGGCGCCGGTGTGACTGGGATTGATCTCCAGAGCGCGCTTGAGGCTCTCCGCCGACTTTTCGCGATCGCCGGTGGCCAGTGCCAGGGCGAGTCCGACGCGTAGTTCGGCGGTTTCACCGCAGGCCTTCAACCCGGCGCGGAAGACAGTGGCGGCACGCGCGGCATCGTCCTTGTCCAGCGCGAGCCGTCCTTCGGCCAGATAAGCGGGCTCGAACTTGGGATCCTTCTTCTGGGCGGTCTGGAAGTACTGGGTGATGACCTTTTTGGCATCTGCGCCGAGGGCGAGCGCCGCCTGGCCGAGGGCCACCCAGTCGGCGGCGCTACGATTCTTGGGCTGGCCGGCCTTGGCGGCGGCGTTCACGGCCTTGAGCGCTTCGTCGGCAAGGTCCCGCCTTCCCAGCCGCAGGGCGATGCTGTGCTGGAGCATGAGCAGCTCCAGATGACCGGGAAAGGTTTTCACGGCGAGCTGCGCCACGTCGCGCGCCTCGGTTTCGCGTCCGAGTTCCAGCAGCGACTTCAGCCTCAGGGTGCGCCATTCGGGGGACTTCATGCCGGCCTGGATGGCGCGGTCGGTGAGCAGGGCGACGTCTTCGTAGCGGCCGGCGGCGAGGATGCGCCGCATGGGCTCCAGGTTGTCCTCTTCAAAGATCTTCTCCAAATCCTGGCCGTGCAGGGCGGAGCAGAGAAGGAGGAACAGCAGGGCGCGGCGCATGAAAGCAAAGAACGCGCCCCTGGGCGGCCTTTTCTCAAGCCTTCGGCATCACGCCGGTGTCGCGCAGGATGGCCAGGATGTGGCCGCGCTCGGAACTGCCGAGATAATCAAACGTGCCGCTGCGGTCACGCCCTTCGAGGATGTCACCCAGACGGGCCAGCACGGTCTTCTTCAGGTGCGGGTTCAGGTTCCGGAAGGTGAGGGAATGAATCATGTAGCTGCAACGGTGCTTGAAGAGCCGGGTGTTGAGCTGGAAGTCCTTCAGTGAACGGCCGCTCCTGGACTGCGGCGCGCTGGCGGTGAAGGCGGTCTGGAAGTCTTCCTCGCCCTCGATGCCACCGTCGGGCAGGGTGGCCTCGTCCTTGAACAGCAGGGCCTCCACCACGTCCTCCGCGCAGTGGTCGATGATGCGCCGCGCGGTGCCGACGGGCTCGCTTTCCACCTTTTCACCGAGCTCCTTCTGCAGGCTGGACTGCATGTGCATGGCCCGCATGGAGGTGTGGTTGGCCTTGGTCAGGATGTTTTGCACCGAGGTCTGATGCTCCAGGACCATGAGCGCGACGATGTCGCTCTTCTTGCGCTTGTAGGGGGTGGTGTCGAAGAAGCTCGTCAGGTCGGTGACGTTCGCGCCCTTTTCGACGGGCATGTCGCAGGTGTTGTCCGGGTTTTCGCGGGCGGTGACATTGCCACGATGCAGGGAGTCACCATGCCTGCCGGTGACGTACCAGCCGCCCCAGCGGTCGGCGAAGGGCGTGGTGGTGTCCACGACCGTGCTGCCCTGGCTCATGATGGGATGGCCCTCGGGTCCGGGGAAGACGGAGCGCACGAGCACGCCGGGCACTTCGGGGGTGAAAGGGCCGCCGTGGCAGCTCAGACAGCTTTGATCACGTTCAAAGTGCAGCGGCTTGGAGTCTTCCACCGTGGGGTCGAGCAGGTAGAAGATCGGGCCGAGCTTCGGATCCACCGTGGAGATTTCCAGGGCGCCGCCAACGGAGTAGCCGACATAGGCGTCGTCGCCGAAATAGATCACGCGCGGGGTCTGCGGGCTGATGCGGTCGTTCTGCTTGCTGGTCTTGGAGAAGACCATGACCTGGGATTCCTCGGGGATGCGGAACTGCTTCAGCACGCCGCGCAGCACGCTCCAGGCGTCGCTGCGGTCGATCTTGAGCTTCCCGGACAGCATGAGCTTCTCCATCTCATAGGCGGCGTCGCGCGGCTGCGTCTCCGAATAGTGGATGGGCGCCTGCTCGTACTCGTTCTCAGCGCGCGCATGGAGCGCGCACAGGGCGAGCAGGGGCAGCAGTCGGCGAAGGTTCATGGCGATAGGTTGGCAGGGAAAATACGGAACTGGAGTTCCGCTTATTGCCTATGGCTTGGCCGGCGCTGCGCCTGTATTGTCCCTCCCTCCGCCAGGCTTGCGGGGGGGACATGATCACACTTTTGGATCGGCGGGGCGGTTTAGTACACGTCGCGGCGGTAGCGTTTGGCGTCCTTCAGGGCGGCCATGTAGGCGACCGCCTCCTCGGGGGATTTGCCGCCTTCCTTTTCGATGATCGTGTGCAGGGCCTTGTCCACGTCAACGGCCATGCGTGAGGCGTCGCCGCAGACATAGACGATGGCGCCCTGCTCCAGCCAGGCGAAGAGCTCGGGGCCGTTCTCCAGCATCTTGTGCTGCACGTAGATCTTCTCCGCCTGGTCGCGGCTCCAGGCCGTGGTCAGCTTCGTCAGGGTGCCGTCGGCGAGCCAGGTCTCAAACTCATCCTTGTAGAAGAAGCAGGTCTTTTCACTGACCTCACCAAAGAACATCCAGGCCTTGCCCTTGGCGGAAGTGGCCTGGCGTTCTTCGAGGAAGGCACGGAAGGGCGCGATGCCGGTGCCGGGGCCGATCATGATGACCGACACGTCCTCGTGAGGTTCGGGGAGGCGGAAGCCCTTGCCGTGGTTGACGAAGACGGGGATGAGCGTCTCGCCCACCTGGATGCGCTCGGCCAGGAAGGTGGAGGCCACGCCGCCGCGTTCGCGACCATGGCTGGTGTACTTGACGGTGGCCACGGTGAGGTGGACCTCCTTCGGATGCGCCTTCTGGCTGCTGCTGATGGAGTAAAGCCGGATGTTCAGCTTCTTCTGGGTGGCCATGAACTCCTGCGGCTCAAACTTGGCGGCGGGGTTTTCAAGAAGCAGGTCGATGACGAAGCGGCCCCAGAGGTACTTTTTGAGATCCTCCTTGCGCTCGGGTTCCAGCAGGCCGTTGAGCGGCGTGTTGCCGCCGGTCTTCTCGATGATGGCCTTGATGAGCTTGTTATCGACTTCCGTGATGAGAGTGGCTTCAAACAGGGCCTGGCGGATCGGCACGTCGGCGGCGGTCTTCGGGTGCTTGACGATCTCATCGCCGCTGAAGCCGAGGGCCTTGAGGGTGTCCTCGACCAGGGCGGGGTCGTTGGTCGGCTGCACCGCCAGGGAGTCACCAGGAAGATACTCCAGCTCGCCGCCCTCCAGGTCGATTTCATAGTGGCGGGTGTTTTTCGGAGCGCCGGGGCCGGAAAGATCATAGGCCTTCTTCACTTTCGCGATGAAGGGGTTCTTCACGTTGTAGACGGGCTTGCCAGCGGCGGCTTCGGTGCTCATGAGGGTCGGGATGGGTTGGCGAAAGGCCGCGCAGGCTAGGACAGGGCGGGGGGTTGTCAATGCAGAGGGGAGACCCTCCATTCAGCAGCTCCCATGCCGCTTTCGCAGGGCAAGTGCTGAAGCCGGGCCTGCCCCCTGGCAAAAGGATTTCGGCAAAGTGGGTCCGGTCTCGACGTTGAATCCCCGGGCACCAGGCGATCCCTGGATGCCAGACTCCTCCATGAAAAAGCTCCTCCTGATCCTTTCCGCCTGCTCCCTGGCCGCAGCCGCCGAACCAGTTTTGCTTTTCTCCGACGACTTCGCCCGCGATGAAAAGACGCCGGGCAGGGAGGACATCGGCAACGGCTGGACCAGCAACAGCGGCTGGCGCGCCAAGGGCCATCAGCAGGTCGATCTGATGGACGGTGTGATGCATGTCACGAAGCACGCCGAGGCGGATCATGGCGTGGCCATCTTCCATGACGTCGCCTTCCAGGACGGCGTGGTCGAGCTGCGCTTCAAGCTGGGAGCCGGTGATGACCTCGGCGTCGATTTTGTCGACCGTGAACTGAAGAGCGTGCATGCGGGCCATCTGTGCATCGCCCGGGTGACGAACAAGGCGCTGACGATCACCGACTCGAAGACCGGCGGCATGGACAACGCGATCCGCGAACGCCGCCAGAAGGGTGACAAGTCGCCGGAGCTGGCCGCGCTGCTGAAAACCAAGACCAAATCCTTCAAGCTCGACCTCAAGCCCGGCACCTGGCACACGCTGCACATCACGGTCGCAGGCGACACGATGTTGGTGAAGATCGACGGCCAGGACACCGGCAGCTTTGCCAGCGAGGGCATCGCTCATCCGACCAAGCGCATGATCACGCTGGCGGTGAACAAGTCGGCCGATGTGGATGATGTGAAGGTCTGGAGGTTGAAGTGACGAACATGGTCCGTCTTGCCCTGTTCTTCCTTCTGACCCAGGCCGCGCTGGCCCAGACATCCAGGCATGAGGTCGTGCCGGACTGGCCGCGCCTGCCGGAAAAGCATGTGCTGGGGCTTTGCGCGGGCGTCGGGGTGGATGCGCAGAACCGCGTGTTTGTGTTTCATCGCAGCGGCAGGAAGTGGTCGAACCCGTTTCCGAAGGAGCCCATCGCCGGGCCGACCGTGAGCATCATCGATGCTGAGAGCGGGCGGCTGCTGGCCTGCTGGGGTGAGAAGCGCTTCATCATGCCGCACGGGCTGAGCCTCGATCCGGAAGGCAATGTCTGGCTCACGGACGTGGGCCTGCACCAGGTTTTCAAATGCACGCCGGAGGGCAGGGTGCTGCTCACGCTTGGCGAGGCCGGTGTGCCGGGGGCGGACAAGACACACTTCAATCTGCCCACCGATGTGGCCGTGCTCAGGGATGGGTCCTTTTATGTGAGCGACGGCTACAAAAACACCCGGGTGATCAAGTTCAGCGCCGAGGGACGGTTTGAGTTTGAGTGGGGCGCGAAGGGCGCGGGGAACGCTGAGTTCAACCTGCCGCACGGCCTGGCCCTGGATGCCCGGGGCCGTGTGATCGTCTGCGACCGTGAAAACGAGCGTGTGCAGCTGTTTGATGCGCGCGGCGGCTTTCTGGAGGCCTGGAAGGGGCCGCAGCTTGGCAAGCCTTACGGAGTGGCCGCGACGCCGGACGGTGGTGTGTTCATCATCGACGGGGGTTCGCCTTCGGTGCGTGTAGAGCTGCGGGGAAAGGCGGTGGAGCTGGACCTCGGCGGCAGGGTTGTCGGCAGCTTTGGAGCCTTTGGCAAAGGCCCGGGCCAGTTTCAGCTCGGCCATGACATTGCAGTCGGTCCCGATGGCTCGGTGTATGTGGCGGAAGGCACCGGAGCGCGTGTGCAAAAGTTTGTCAGGCGGCCCTGAGCTCACTGAAGCTGCAGGGTCGGCGGCAGGGTGACCGGGCCGGCTGCGGGCTGGTGGTCGTCCGGAAAGAGGATGGTGATGCTTTGCACGCCCTCCTGATGGCTGGAGTCGAGCAGCCAGCGTTTGACGAACTCCGCCACCGAGCTGCGGGCGGCTTCGCGGATGCGGTCAAGGTGGGCCTTGTTGCCGGCGCGCTTCTCCAGGGTGGGCGTCAGCTCGCGTTCCAGGCTGGCGAGGTTTTCGGCGGCGTTGAAGCGCAGCCATCCGGCTTCGGACTTCTTCTGCATGCCGTCCGTGCGCACGGCGGGAGGAGGAGAGGGCCGGATGGCGGGAGCACGGACAATGCAGCGGCCTGCATCCACCTCGAGCCGCCAGTCTTCAGAGATCCTGACGTGATAACGATACACCACCGGCGTGCGGATTTCGGAAACCGTGGTGCCCAGATAGACGAGCTCGTTGAAGGCGGTCTTCATGTCGAAGCGCGTCACCGTTTCATCCGTCTCCAGCGTGGCGACCTCCAGCACGTCACCCTGCGTGGCGGTGATGCGGGTGATGGATTCACGGAAGGTGGTGCTGATGTCCTGTTCCACCAGTCGCCCTGGCAGTTCGCGCAGCCAGGCCCCGGCCTCCTTCAGGGCGCCGAGAAAGAACCAGGCGGCAACTCCGAGCCCAAGCAGGCCTAACAAACCAAGCATCAAAACGCCCCTCAGGCAGCCGCTGCGCCCGGGGGCGGCTGAAGTCGGGTTTTGAAGGGGGACCTGCTCGGACATCCGCCCACTATGCCGCTCCGCGAACGATCCGGCCAAGGCTTTTTGGGGTGGCGTCTCAAGGCCACTTCGCCAGGACTTTGCCGTCGGTCGTCTTGAGGACGAGGCCTTCGAGCCTGGCTTCACCAGGACCGGCGCAGGGGTCCAGGCGCAGGGCGTGCAGGGTTTTGGTCTCTTCGATGCGCAGGCTGTGGACATGCCATTTGCCGTCGTGCTTCACGTCGAAGCCTGCGTGCCTACCCTTGGGAAGGAGGGTCTGGGCGTCGGTGGTCCAGTAAAGCTCACCGCCGCCGGTGGCGTGGCTTTGCAGTTTAAACTCGAGCAGATAGGGTCCGGGTGAAGTGAGAGTGAGATGTTCGAAGGCGAGGCCCGGATCTTCGCCGCTGCATTGCAGGATGAGCTGGCTGCCCTCGACGTTCATTTTTGTGCCCTTGCGCGCACGCGGCAGAGGCGAGGCGGAGGCCTGATTCTTTCTGCGCTTGCCTTCCCTGCCTTCGGTGAGCGGCTTGTCGTAATCAGTCCATTCGCGATGCCGCTGCGCACCTGGCTCGCTGGAGACGGGGGCGCGCTCCTTGGCGGGTGTCATGAGGACCTGTTCGGCCATGTCGGTCCACTGCTTCACCATGCGCTCGACGATGTCCGGATGCCGGGCGGCGAGGTTGTGCAGCTCGGTGCGGTCGGTGCGCAGGTTGTAAAGCTCCCAGGGGCCGCTCTGAAAGCTGACGATCTTCCAGTCGCCATCCCGCAGGCCGCGGTCGGTGGCGAACAGAAGATGGATTGGCGGCCGCTTTTCCAGGCTGCCTCCGGCGATGATGGGCGCGAGCGAGGTGCCGGCGAGGGGCGTGGGTTCCCGGCCGGGAAAGGTTTCAGGAATGCTGGCTCCGGCGAGTTCGGCCAAGGTGGGCAGGACATCGACGAGGTGGGCGGGTGTGTCGATGACGCTGCCGGGCTTCTGCTTCAGACCGGCGGGCCAGTGCAGGATGGCGGGCGTGCTGATGCCGCCTTCGAACTGGTTCTGCTTGTAGTAGCGGAAAGGGGAGTTGCGCGCCCAGGCCCAGCCGGTGCTGTCGCTCCAGCTCGTGCCGGGATCGAAGGGCTGCGCGCCGGGCTCGGGCCGGCCGCGGTCATAGGGGCACGCGCCGTTGTCGGAGACGAAGAGGATGACGGTGTTCGCAAGGTCGCCGTGTTTTTCCAGGCTCACGATGAGGCGGCCCATCTCCTGGTCGATGCGGTCGATCAGGCCGGCGTAGGCGGCCATGCGTCTCGCTTCCCATGCTTTTTGTTCGGGCTTGAGCTGGTCCCAGGCGCGCACATGGTCCGGTCTCGGGCTTTCCTTCAGACCGGCGGGCAGCAGGCCGATCTGCTTCTGCCTGGCGACACGCGCCGTCCGGACGGCTTCCCAGCCGATGTCGTAGCGGCCGAGGTATTTGCGGTAGTCCTGCTCCAGGGGCTGAAGCGGCGCATGGGGCGCGTTGAAGGCGATGTATTGAAACCAGGGCTTCTTCGCGGCGCGGGCCTCGTCGATGAAACCGAGGGCGCGGTCGACGTTGGCGACGGTGGTGTAGAATCCCTGGTTTGGCACCTCCCATTTTTCACCGTTCAGGCGGAAGCTCCTGTCGCCGAGGTAGTAGTTGGTCGCTCCGGAGAGATGTCCGAAGTAGCGCTGGAAGCCGAAGTCGGTGGGCTCCTTCTCCAGGTGCCACTTGCCGGTCATGGCGGTGAAGTAGCCGGCGGGGGCCAGCACCTCCGGAAGGATCACGGCGCGGCGCAGGCTTTCGTCGCCGGCCTGGCGGCACCAGCGTCCGCTGAGCAGGCTGACGCGGGAGGAATGGCATTTGGCGGTGTTGTAGAACTGCGTGAAGCGCAGGCCGTTCGCGGCGAGCAGGTCAAGGTTGGGCGTCTCGATCTCGCCGCCGTAGCAGCCCAGGTCGGAGAAGCCCATGTCATCGACGAGGACGAGGAGAAGGTTCGGCGGGGCTGCATGCAGGACGGTGCCGAGGGCCAGGAGGAGGATGAACAGGCGCATGGAGGTGTTAGTTCAGCGGCAGGTCGAGCGTGAACTGATGTTGGTCCGGATCATGGACGTAGGGTGTGTCCTCGACGAGGACCTGCTGGACGACGTCGTAGGTGAGGACGTGAACACGTTTTTCGTTGGGCACGAAGCGCAGGAGGCGCAGGACGGGCTGGCTGAGGTAGTCGCTGAGCAGGGAGGTGACGGGATGACCGTCGTCGGCGGGCGTGGTCAGCCTGAGCGCGGTGACGCGGCTCTGGTCGCCGCAGAAGATGAGGCGCAGGCCGGCATGCCTGCGGAACAGCTTGTCCCACATCTGCCCGCCCGTGTTGGCACGCGCACCGTGGATCTTGACCCAGCGCATCCTGCCCTTGGCGTCGTGGATGTAGCCCTTCTCCTCCTTTGGCTTGTCGAGGATGCCGAGGTCCATGTGGGTGGTGATGAGCGCCTGCCTGTCCGCGTGTTTTTTCAGCAGGGCATCGGCCCAGGCGAGCACGTCGTCGGGGGCGTTGCATTCGAGGCTGAGGTGGATGAAGGCGATGCCGCCCGCGCTGAAGAGCTGGGCGCTGTTGACGTTGTTGGCGGAGACGTTCTGATCCTTGCGGTCGTGGGTGTAGCTGCCGAGGTACCAGGGCTCGGAGGCAAAGCTGGAGGCGGGAAAATGCTGCTGGAACAGCCGCGCGTCGCCCTTGCTGGTCATGTCATGATTGCCGACCGTCAGGCTGAAGGGCGTCACGTCGCGCAGCAGGTCGAGGTGCTGCTTTGCCACCGCCCACTGGTCGGCGTTGTTCTTGTCCACGATGTCGCCGACATGACTGACGAAGACGATGTTCTGGTCGGCCTGATGGTCGCGGATCCAGCGCACCTGGGCCTCGAGGTTGGTGTTGGTGACGGGATCGGTGCTGTCCGGCGTGGCCTTGCAGCCCCTGCCATGGTAGCTCTGGGTGTCGGGGATGACGACGAGGGTGAAGGCCTTGTCCGGCAGCGGGGGCAGGGGGCGTGAGCCGATCATCGTGCGCTTCTTCGCCTCCTGGGCGGAGGTGGGAAGGCACAGGCAGAGGGCGAGCAGGCCCAGGAGCAGCGGTTTCATGAAAAGGAGATCCTCAGTCCAGCTTCACGCTCATGACCCAGGCGGGGCCCTTGCCGCAGTCGTAGGTTTGCAGCGGCGTGAGAGCCCCGGTTTCAGCGTTGCGCCGGTAGACGATGAGGCGGTGCGAGCCTTCACCGGCGGAAACCACGAAGGCGTCGCCGGGAGTGAGGGCGAAGGACCGCGGCGTTTTTTCCGTGGGCGTCTGGCCGAGTGCGGTGAGCTCGCCGGTCTGCGCATTGACGGAGAAGACCGCCAGGCTGTCATGGCCGCGGTTGGAGGCGTAGACAAAGCGGCCGTCGGCGCTGACATGGATGTCGGCGCACGAGCCCTTGTCGCGCCATTCCTCGGGAACGGTGGGCACGCTCTGCCGGGCCTTGAGCGTTCCCAGGGCGGCGTCGTAGTCGCAGAGCGTGACGCTTTTGCCCTGTTCATTGACGAAGTAGGCCCAGCGTCCGTTGGGATGAAACTGCATGTGGCGCGGCCCCTCGCCCACGCCGCCGGGGAGGTGGGGCGGTTGGTTAGGCGTGAGCATGCCGGTGCGCTCGTCAAAGCGGAGCTGCTCCACCTTGTTCAGCTCGCCGACATGCGGCACGAAGGCGAAGCGGTTCGCCGGGTCGGTCTGGATGCAGTGGGCCTTCTTCCCGGTCTCCAGCGTGACGACCGGCAGGCCGGTGACACGTCCGTCCCGGATGGCGGACGAGCCGATGACGCCCTCGCTGTAGGAGGCCGCGAGCAGCCAGCGGCCTGTTTTGTCCGTGCGGACATAGGCGGCGTTGAAGCCGGCGTCGGCGAACGAAGGAACCGACAGCGCCCCGGTTTTCGGGTCGACGGCAAGCGTGGCGAACTGCTTGGTCGTGCGCACCGAGGCGTGCAGGTGCCGGTGGTCCGGACTGAGGGAAAGGCTGCCCGGGGCCCCGGGCAGCGGGGCTTCGCCGGTTCTGGTGAGAGCACCGGTCGCTTCATTCAGCGTCCAGACCGCGATGCGCTTCTCGCCGCTTTCAGAGACATAGACGACCGTGGGTCCGGCCAGCAGGGGGCCGGCAAGGCAGAGAAGGGCGAGGAGCGGTTTCATCGTTGGTTCGGAGCAGGCTGAAACGGCGGATGCAGGAGCGAGCCTTCATTTGTTTCGCCAAGGGCACGATTGGCCCATCGCGGTTGCGCGGGGTTGGTGAAGGCTTCTCGCATCCTTCCAGGATGCGGCTAAGGTGAAACGTGGGTGCGGCGACGTGGTCCTGGAGTTCTCACTCGCTGAGCTCGTTTCACTCCAGGCTCATCTCTTTCGAGCCTCCGGCTCGCGATGAAACGAAGAGCGATGCATCCAGCCATTGCGCCTTGGTCCTTGGAACTTCCTTGGTCATTCATTGCCAAGACAACAAACCAGGCTCCCTGGGTTTGCTTGTTTGCGTTGATCATTTCCCGCGCCGAATCTCAGCAGGCTTCGAAGCTGCGCCAGCAAGGTAGCCATCTCGCTCCGTCGAGATGAGCATGGCGTCTGGCAGGCTCAGGCGTTGACGAACTCCCGACGTCCTTCCTGTTAGCGAAAGCCTTCCGCACATCTCGCGGAGCGAGATGGCTACTCTGCTTCGCCCCTGCGCAGCGAAGATGCTGTCAGGGTTTCTTGAACCTTGGGACTTCCTTGGTCATTGGCTTGTGAACCTTGGTCATTCCTTCCCCGGCCTTCTGACACGTTGCCGGACGAATGATGGTTTCATGATCAGGTTACTTCGGCTCCAGGCTTTTCAGCTCGATGTTGCGGAACCAGACTGGCTGGCCCTCGGCCTGGAGGGCGATGTGGCCGTGGCTGAGGCGGAGCGGGGCGCCTGCCTCGATGAGGTCGGTGGCGGGGGCGTTGTTGTTGGTGGGGTCGAGCTGCGGGTGCTGGTAACGCAGGACCTCGACGCCGTTGATGCGATGAATGACCTCGTCGTGGCCGCGCACCTCCACCTCGGCGCGCACCCATTCATCGGCGGGGAAGGTGGGGGCGCTGGACTTGACGATGTGCTTTGTGACAAGCTGGCCGCTGAGTTCGACATGGGTGCCGGGTGTGCAGAGGTTGCCGGTGGAGCGCGGGCCCTTGCCCTCGTCGGCGAGGAACTGCATCTCGAGGCTGGCCGGGAAGCCCTGGTCGAAGCGCAGGCTCTGCGGCGGCTGCGCGTGGATCATGACGCCGCTGTTGAGGTTCACATACTTTGGCGCGTCCGGCATCATCGTGCCGGTGAAGCGGTACTCCAGGCGCAGGATGTACCGGGAGTAGGCGAGGTTGGTGTAAAGGTGACCAAACTGTTCGTTAAACTTGTCGTAGCCGTCGTAGCTGACCTTGAGGATGCCGTCCTCGACCCGGAAGGTGCCGGCGTGGTTTTCACCCAGCGGCCGTTTGGCGATCTTCATCGTCCAGCCGCTGAGGTCCCTGCCGTTGAACAGGCGGATCCAGCCTTGTTCGATGTCCTCGGCCAAGGCTGGGAGGCAGGAGAAGAGGCAGGAAAGAAGAAGGGTTTGGAAGATCGGGCGCATGAGGGTGGATATCGACGGCCAAGCGGTGGCCGTGTGGGTGGTTTGAAAGAAGGAAGATGTCAGGCAAACAGCTCCGTGACCGCCTTGCCCTTGCCGTCCTCGGTGACGTAGAAGGGCCGGCCTTCGATCTCGAACTCAGTCTTCGGGCTGATGCCCATGGCGGTCATGATTGTGGCGTGCAGGTCCATGACGGTGACGGGATTTTTTGTGGCGACCAGCGGCCGTTCGTCGGCGGTTTCACCATAAAGGAAGCCTTTCTTCGTGCCGCCGCCGAACATGACGACGCTGGTGCCGCCGGTGAAGTGGCGGTGCAGGCCGTAGTGCTGGGCCTCCTCGATGCGGTCCACCTTGAAGGTGGCCTGGTCGTTGGCGTTGGAGCCGGGCCTGCCCTCGATGAGGGCGTCGCGGCTGAACTCGCTGGCGATGACGATGAGGGTGCGGTCGAGCAGGCCTTTGGCCTCCAGGTCCATGACGAGCTGGGCGATGGGGCGGTCGATCTCGCGATGCAGGCCGGCGACGGTGTCGTGGCCGCTCTTGTGGGTGTCCCAATAGAGGAAGGGCACGTACTCGGTGGTGACCTCGACGAAGCGTGCCCCGGCCTCGACGAGCCTGCGGGCGAGCAGGCAGCCGCGTCCGAAGCGGCCGGTGTCATACTTCGCGTAGCTGTCCTTGGGCTCGAGCGTGATGTCGAAGGCCTCACGCTCCTTCGCGCTGAGCAGGCGGTAGGCGTTGTCGAGGCTGCGCAGCATGGACTGCTGCTGGTAGTCGCTCATCACCTCGCGGTTCGGGCTTTTCTCGACCAGCCTGCGGAAGAGCTTGTCACGATTGGCAAAGCGGCGGGCGTCCATGCCCTTCGGTGGTTTGACGGACTGCGCGGCCTCCTCGGGAAAGGGCAGGTTCATCGGGCCGAACTCGCTGCCGAAGAAGCCGGCGGTGGTGAAGGCCTTCAGCTCCTCGCTTTCGCCGACGCCTTCGAGGCGCTGGCCGATGTTGATGAAGGCGGGCATGACCGGGTTGCGCGGGCCGAGCACGCGGGCCATCCAGGAGCCGATGTGCGGGCAGGCGACGGTCTGCGGCGGCACATAGCCGGTGTGCCAGTGATATTGATGACGGCTGTGGAGGATGCTGCCCAGGTCCGGCTGCACGGCGCTGCGGATGAGGGTGGCGCGGTCCATGACCTTGGCGATCTCCGGCAGGCCGGCGCTGATCTTCACGCCGTCGAGGCGGGTGTCGATGGCGGGGAAGGTGCTGAGCATCTTCTTCACCTCCAGGCCCTTTTCGAAGGGCGAGTAGCGTTTGGGGTCGAAGGTTTCCGGTGCGGCCATGCCGCCGGCCATCCAGAGCAGGATGCAGGCGTCGGCCTTGGCGGGCGGCTGCTTGACCGTCTCGCCGGTCTTGCCCCAGATCATTCTCGGTTCGCCACTCATCCAGGCGGCGGTGCCTGCGGCGGCAAGCTTCTTCAGGAACTCACGGCGGACGAGATGTTCAGGCAGATGAGGGTCGATGTCCATGCAGGTCAGGACAACGCCGCAACGGGGCCGACCTTGCTTGGGCCTGCATCACAGCGATGTGAGCGGACCTGCTCAGGCGCCGAGGCTCAGGTATTCGCGGACGGTGTGGTTGAGGGCTCGGCGTGCGGGGGGGAAGGCGGCGGCGACTTCGGACAGGGTGTCATCGAGGGCGAACTCCCCGGCCAGCGCATGCCGACCGGCGGCTTCGAGATGGCTGACGACGACCTTTTCATAATAGTCCACGTCCGGTGCACCGCGGCGCTCGGCACGGCGGTGCAGGAAGTCCGGATAGAGGCTGGTGAGGACGAGGAACTGGTTGGCGCACTGCACATGGATGAAGAAGCGCTCGTGGGCGCCGGCGTTCTCCAGGGCCTGGATGTAGTCGATGCTGTAGAGGCTCTGCAGGCGGCTGCTCGGTATCGTTTGTTCGGCCGTGGCGGGCAGTCCGAAGTCCGCGCAGACGACGGCGATGTAGTCGGCGACCTCAAGGTCGTCGACGCCGGCCTGCTTCAGGGTATGGCGGACGATGGTGAAGAAGAACATCTCCGGCGAGAGCAGGGCGGCGCGGCGGCCCATCACGACGGCCTCGAAGAGCTTCGGGTGGTCGAGGATCATCTTCACGGCCTCGGGGTCGTCGAGCAGGGTCATGAGGCTGTCGCGGTCCTGCGGCGTGAGGGCGAGCGAATCGCGGATGAACTGCCAGTCGGCGGCGGAGAAACGATACCAGCAGCCTGGGCGGGGGAATCGGGTCATCATGGCGTGCGATGATTGGGTTCAGCCTCCTTCAAGCACAGGCCGTGCCAGTTGGCTGATGCCAGGATTCGATGCAGGCCGGGCCGGCTTTGTTCGAATCAAAATGTCATGCCGCAGACCTCAGGCCTCATGGGCCTGCAAATCCTCGAGGCTCACAAACTCGAGCGCATGGATGTGGGTGGCCTCGAGAACGACGGGCGGAGCCTTGCCTGCCTCCAGGGCCTCGGCCCAGCGGGTGACGCAGAGGCACCATTGGTCACCTGCCTTGAGGCCCGGGAAATCGAACTCCGGCATGGGTGTCGAGAGGTCGTTGCCACGGGCGCTGCTGAAGGCCAGGAACTCGTCCGTCATCACTGCGCAGACCGTGTGCAGGCCGATGTCATCCGGGCCGGTGCGGCAGAAGCCGTCACGATAAAAGCCGGTGACGGGCTTGAAGCAGCAGCCCTGCAGAGGAGTGCCGAGGACGTTGGAAGGCATGGGGCGGAGGTGGTTGAAGACAAGGCCGAGGCTGGGTTTACCAGCACAGGCCCTCGTAGCTCCAGGGCAGGGTTTTGAGTTCGCGCCAGCCGTTGACGTCGATGACCTGCTGGCCGGGACGCACCAGGGCGGCGAGGGTTTCCAGCGGGGCGCATTTCTGCGAGGCGATGATGAGCTCGGCGTCGCCGATGACTTCCGAAACATCCTGCTTGAGCAGCGACTCCAGGTGCGGCATGCGGCGCTTCATCTCGGCGGCGTTGGCGCCGATGAGGCGGGAGAGGTTGAGGCTGGGATCGAAGATGCGCAGCTCATAGCCTCGGCCAAGCAGGGTCTCGGCGACGGCGACCATGGGGCTGCCTCTCAGGTCGTCGGTGTCCGCCTTGAAGGCGAGACCGAGCAGCCCGACACGGCGTACGTTCTTGCTGGTGATGAGCTTGAGCAGGAGGTCGAGGTGGGCGTGGTTGGTGTCGAGGGTGTTGTCGAGCAGGGGCAGGGAGATGCCCTCCTGGCGTGCGAAGGAAAGCAGGGCGCTGACATCCTTGGGCAGGCAGGAGCCGCCAAAGGGTGTGCCGGGGCGCATGTAGTAGCTGGAGATGTTCAGGCGGGTGTCGCTGCAGACGACGTTCATGACGCGCGAGCCGTCCTCGCCGAGGTGCTTGCAGAGGCGGCCGATCTCATTGGCGAATCCCACCTTGAGGGCGTGGAAGTAATTGCAGGAGTACTTGATCATCTCGGCGCCTTCCCAGGCGAGCACGGCGGGTTCGCCACCGAGGAGCCCGCGGGCCTCGTCGCTTTCCGGCGGGGAGCCGTCATGGGTGCCGACGACGGCGAGTGAGGGTACGCGGAAATCCTTCACGGCGGTGCCTTCACGCAGGAACTCGGGGCAGTAATAAACCTGCACCTGTCCTGAGGCGCGCAGGTCCTCGAAGAAATCGCGTACCATCTGGCGCGTGCTGCCGGGGAGCATGGTGCTGCGGAAGAGCAGGACGTGCCTTTTGCCGCTGGCGCGAAGCACGGCGGCGATCTGCTCGCTGACCTTGCGGACGAAGTCGAGGTTCAGGCGGCCGGACTCGAGGGACGGGGTGCCGACGCAGATGATGCTGACATCGCTGCCGAGCACGGCCTCCTCCGCGCTCGTGGTGGCGGACAGGCGGCCCTCCCGGCGGGCGGTGCCGAGCAGGTCGTCGAGCTCGGGTTCGATGATCGGGCTGCGACCGGTGTTGAAGGCGTCCACCTTTTCCGGCTGTACGTCGGCTCCGATGATGACATGCCCCT
>JBIJBP010000091.1:0-20985 GCA_044345155.1 Prosthecobacter sp.
CTGACGAATGGCTCATCATCCAGCGGCGGCAGCAAAGGCGGCCTCGCAAACCCGGTCATCGTTGATCCGGCGAAGCAAAGTAGCCATCTCGCTCCGTCGAGATGAGCCTTGGAGGTTCGCCGAGCCGGACGTTTTGGAAGTTTGAAGGTGTTGCGTGCCTGCGCCAGCGTGTGGCTCATCTTGCGGAGCAAGATGGCAACTTTGCTTGTGCTCATCCGCGGCCATCATGGGATTGTGGCCTGCGTTCTTGGATCCGTCTGACGAATGGCTCATCATCCAGCGGCGGCAGCAAAGGCGGCCTCGCAAACCCGGTCATCGTTGATCCGGCGAAGCAAAGTAGCCATCTCGCTCCGTCGAGATGAGCTTTGGAGGTTCGCCGAGCCGGACGTTTTGGAAGTTCGAAGGTGTTGCGTGCCTGCGCCAGCGTGTGGCTCATCTTGCGGAGCAAGATGGCTGCCTTGCTTGCGCTCATCCGCGGCCATCTTGGGATTGTGGCCTGCGTTCTTGGATCCGTCTGACGAATGGCTCATCACACAGCGGCGGCAGCAAAGGCGGCCTCGCAAACCCGGTCATCGTTGATCCGGCGAAGCAAAGTAGCCATCTCGCTCCGTCGAGATGAGCCTTGGGGCATCGTGGAGTTGTGCCTTTTGGGAGTTCGAAAGCTCAGCGTGCCTGCGCCAGCCTTTCGCTCATCTTGCGGAGCAAGATGGCTACGATGCTTGCGCGCATTCGCAGCCTTCAGGGCATTGGGGGATGCATATCTGTTGGATGGACGCATGGCTATAGGCACAGGCAACTTCCAGCAGAGGGTTGGGCCACGGGGCGGAAGGATTTGGCGAAGGCCTTGAATCAGCGGCTGAACAGAGGCTTCCTTTTTGCGCCCTCCGAGGACGGCGCCGGGGCGGCGCTGCCAGCCTTCTCCTTCTCCGCGCTGTCGCGGTAAAAGATGACGCCGTTGCGCTTCAGGTTGGAGATCAGGCCGGAGAACTCGTTCTTCAACTCGGTGTCATTCATCAGGGCGCCCAGCAGGCCCTTGCTGCTGGTGACGTTGCGGGCGGCGGCCGCAAAGCTGTCGGCGGCCTTCTTGATCGACTGCAGGGATTCATCAGCCGTGATCATCACCTTGTCGGCTTTTGTGATGGCCGGGTCGAGCTTGTCAAACATGGGTCCCAGGCGCTTGCTGGATTCCTCGACGTTTTTCGCGCTGACCTTGAAGCTGGCCGCCGCCTCCTTGAAGTCGGCGAGGGCGGACTTCAGATTACCGGCGTTTTCCTCGCCCAGCACCTTTTCATCCACGCGGGTCATCGTCTTGTTGAGGTGCTCCATGCTGGTCTGGAAGTCCTTGATGGTCTGGTCGGAGAGGGCCTCCTTGTTGATCTTTTCCATCGCGCCTTTGACGTCGACCAGGGCATGACGGACGTCGTCGAGCACGAAATCGACCTTCTTGGCGACGACCTCGGCCTGGCTCTGCAGGTCGGAAAGGCCGCCGGACTGGGAGCCCGTGATGATCTCGGTCCTGTCGTGAGGGATGAAGTCCTTGGTCTCCTTGCCCGTGGGCTTGATCTCCACCAGGGCGTCCCCCATGAGGCCCTGGGAGCCGATGGAGAAGGTGGCGTCGGAGGGGATCATGACGTCCTTGAACAGCTCCAGGTCGATGATGACACCGGTGAAGGTGGGGTTGAGGGAGGGGTTGTGGCTGACCTTGCCGACGCGTGAGCCGCCCAGGTAGACCGGGGAGCCCTCCTTGATGCCTGCGGCGTTGGGGAAGGCCACGCGCAGGTCGTAGGTGTCCTTGAAGAGTTCGCGCACGCGCCCGAACTGCAGGATCAACCCGCCAAGAAGGAGGAGGCCGACGAGCACGAAAAGGCCGACAAGCATTTCGGTTTTTTTATCACGGTCGATCATGAGGAGGAGGGGGGATGAATCTGTGACGGCTCAGCAGGTGACGTCCGAGCGGCCGTTGATGAAGTTCTGGACGACCTCGTCGTCCGTTTCGCGAATCTGGGCGGGAGTGCCGAGGAAGCGGAGCTCGCCGCGGTAGAGCATGGCGACGCGGTCGGCGATCTTGAAGATGCTGCGCATGTCATGCGTGACGATGATGGAGGTGACGCCGAAGCGTTTCTGCATGCGCAGGATCATCTGGTCGATGATGTCGGAGCCGATGGGGTCGAGGCCGGAGTTGGGCTCGTCGTAAAGGATGCACTCGCTGTGGTCGATGATGGCCCGGGCGATGCCGGTGCGCTTTCTCATGCCGCCGGAGAGGTTGGTCGGGTACTTGTGGCGGTGCTCGTCCAGGTCGACGGCCTGGAGGGCCTCCCGGACACGGCGGCGGACCTCCGCCTTGTCACGCACGCCGCGTTCCAGCAGCGGGAAGGCGACGTTTTCCTCGACGGTGAGGTTGTCAAAAAGGGCGGCGCCCTGGAACAGCATGCTGACCTTCTGGCGGATGGGGGCCATCTCGCGCTCCTTCAGGCCGTTGACGTGCATGCCGCCTACGAAGATGTCCCCCTCGTCGGGTTTGATGAGGCCGATGACGTGCTTCATCATGACGGTCTTGCCCTCGCCGCTGGGGCCGATGACGCACAGGGTCTCGCCATGGCGCAGGCGAAGGTTGACGCCCCTCAGCACCTCCTGGGCGCCGAAGCGCTTCTTCACGCCGCGCAGCTCGATGAAGACATCGTTGGCAACGCCGTCTTCCGGCCTGGAGTTCATGCTGGGGGTGGCTTCTGGCATGGTTAGGCGTTGCCGATGGGGAAGACGTAGTTCAGCAGGATGGAGAGGAAGAAGTTCACCACCAGCAGCACAAGCGAGGAGATGACCACGGCGCGGGTGGTGCCTGAACCGACGCCGACGGCGCCGTTTTCCGCCGACAGGCCCTGGTGGCAGGAGATGAGGGTGATCAGCATGCCGAACACAAAGCCCTTGATCATGCCGATGGAGAGGTCCTCCATGTTCGTGTGGTCGACCATGTGGGTGAGGTACCAGGCGGTGGGCATCTGATAACCCACGCTGGAGACGGCAAAGGAGGCACCGAGGCCGAAGGAGATGCTCTCCGCGACCAGGAAGGGCATGGAAATCATCATCGCCAGGAACCGGGGCAGGACCAGGTAGTCCACGGGATGAACGCCCATCACGCGCAGGGCGTCGACCTGCTCGGTGACCTTCATGGTGCCGATGTCGGCGGCCATGGCGGCGCCGACCCGGCCCGCCACCATCAGCCCCGCCAGCACGGGCCCCAGCTCACGGCAGAGGGCCACGGAGACCACGGCACCGACCGTGGTTTCGACGCCAAAGTCCTTGAACTTTGCATAGGTCTGGAACGTGAACACCGCGCCTGTGAAGGCGCCGGTGACGATGACGACACCTTGCGAGCCATAACCGATCGCCACGATCTGCTGGGCGACCAGCCGCAGCCGCCAGACACCCGACCGCAGGGCGATCAGCAGCTCCTTCGCCAATGCAGCCAGCTGTCCCAGATAGGACAGGAAGTGCAGGGAGATGCGGCCAATGAAGGCCAGTAGGTCAGTGGGGAAACGCATCAGCTGCGGACCATGGCACTGACTGAGGCAAAGGCAACGTCTCTGGCGGGATGTGAGGCCCTGAGGCGATGAATCCTCCCGTGCGGTCAAGAATAGGCTCGCCTTGTCTCATGCAGAAGTCATCATGCGCGCGATTATCTTCCTTTCATGAGCACATCTCCACCCGCCGTTCCGTCAGAAAAAAAGGGCATGTCCTGCCTTGCCATCGGAGGCATCGGCTGCCTCGTGATCGTGGGTGTCTTCGGTGTTCTCGGGGTCCTGGCCGCCAAGACCTACCCACATGTCTTGTCGGCTTTTCGAGATTATTTCCAGAACGCGGCCTCCAATCCTGACAAGGCGGCCGCCATGCTTGGCATCAAGATGTTGCCGAACGTGCAGATCGTGCGTGAGGATGACGCCGCCAAGTCCATCACCTTCAAGGCCGGTCCTGAAGGTGAGGAGATGACCATGCATTATGACGGCCTGAGCCAGGGCAAGGGCCGGCCGCGCGTCACCAACAGCAAGGGTGAGGAGGTGGATCTTGCCGCCAAAAGGAAGGCGGAGGCCTCCCAGGCAGCCCCTGCGCCTGCCCCTGCACCCGCCCCAGCTCCTAACAATTAAGCTTTCAGAGACATGGCAGGGCTCCTTCATCCCGGCCTCGTCATTCTTTCGGGTGCCGGACTCTCCGCAGAGTCCGGCGTTCCTACGTTCCGGGGCGTGGACGGACTGTGGGAGGGGCACCGGATCGAGGACGTGGCGACGCCGGAGGCTTTTCAACGCCAGCCGGATCTGGTCCACCGCTTTTACAACCTGCGCCGGGCCGCGCTGAAAGACGTCATGCCGAACGCGGCGCATGAAGCCCTGGTCAGGCTGGAGCGGGGCTGGCCCGGCCCTTTCCTGCACATCACCCAGAACGTCGATGATCTGAGCGAGCGCGCCGGGGCGAGGAAGCTCCTGCACATGCATGGCCAGCTCCGGCAGGTGCGATGTCTCTGGTGCCGCTGCGTTCTCGAGTGGAACATCGACCTCGTGGTTTCAACGCCCTGTCCCGAGTGTGGCAGAACAGGCAGGCTGCGCCCCGACATCGTCTGGTTCGGCGAGATGCCGTACTACATTGATGAAATCACACGCGCCCTGCAGACGGCGGACGTGTTTGTCTGCATCGGCAGCAGCGGCGTGGTGTATCCGGCGGCGGGCTTTGTGCGCCTTGCGGCGGAGTCGGGCTGTGCGCGGCTCATCGAGGTGAACCTGGAGTCCACGGAAGTCAGCGGCCGGTTCACCGAACTGCGCCAGGGCCCGGCGACACGCGAAGTGCCACAACTGGTGGAGGAGCTGCTGGCGGATCTTTCCCGATGAACTGCATGCGCCGTTCAAGTGCCCACCAAGGATTGGGAAAATCTTTCTGCCCCCAATTTTTCTGCCCAAAGCATGGCTTCGTGAGCACATCGAAACGGGCTCAAAAGATGAAGTCGCGGTGTCAGACCTGTCGCTGGGAGCTGAGCGCCGGGGTGGGCGCGGTGGCCAGAGTTGTTAGGGCAGAAAGATTGGGGGCAGAAAAATGGGAGCTGACTTCGTGCGGGAAGCTGTCTGAACCCGCCTGTTTGCCGCAGGCAGTTCATCCGGACGTTGCCCGAATCAAAAAGATGAAAACCCTGCTTGCTTGGTTCAACTTTCAGAACTATCTGAAAGTAAGATGTCGAAGAAAGCCACTCCCGAGACAAAGGCCGCCGAGGCGGGCTGGGAGCAGTCGCGTGAGGAGTTCATCGCCCAGTGGGGCGCCCTGGGCAGCCACTGGGGGATCAACCGCACGATGGCCCAGATTCACGCGCTGCTGATCACGGCGCCCGTGCCGATGCACACGGAGGAGGTCATGGAGCGGCTGCGCATCAGCCGCGGCAACGCCAACACCAACCTGCGAGAGCTGATCGGCTGGGGCCTGGTGCGCCTGGTGGTGAAGAAGGGCGAGCGCCGTGAGTATTTCGAGGCCGAGAAGGATGTCTGGAAGATGTTCATCATCATCGCCCGGGAAAGGAAGCGCCGGGAGCTGGATCCCGCCCTGGCCGTGCTGCGCCAGTGCGCCGAGCAGACCCGTGCCGAGAAAGCCGGGCCGGGGAGGGAGTTTCATGCGCAGATGAAGGAGCTCCAGGAATTCGTCGAGTTCGGCATGAAGGTCTCCGACACCGTGTCCTCCATGAAGCACGCCTCCGCCCTGCAATGGGCCATGCGCCTGCTGAGCTGACTTTTTTTGGTCTTTTGTTTCAGAACTAACTGAAACTTCCGATAAAATAAACACCACAACGCACCCCCCTGAAAGGAACCACAGCCATGAATGAAACCGTCCTCAGCTACGCCCTGTATCTCGGGCTTGCCGTCGCCCTGACCGTCTGGGTCGCCCGCACCCTGCACCGGAGCGGGCGCATCTTCCTCGTCGAATGCTTCCATGGAAACACGGAGCTGGCGGACAGTGTCAACCACCTGCTCGTCGTCGGCTTCTACCTCATCAACATCGGCTTCGTGTCGCTCTACCTCAAGACCACGGAGGAGGTGCTGGGCGCCCGGGGCGTCTTTGAGGCGCTCAGCGGCAAGATGGGCGTCGTGCTGCTGGTGCTGGGAGCGATGCACTTCTTTAACCTCCTCGTCTTCACCCGGCTGCGCAAACGCGCCCACCTTGCCGTCATGCCGCCGCCGGTGCCCCCGGTCTTGAAAGTCGGTGTCTGAGCCAGCTCCGCCTGGGAGCGCAGCCCTGACGTCCGCGCTCCCAGGGAAACCCTCCTTGAATCCCTCGCCATGAAACCTATCCGCTTCCTTCACAAAGTTCGCCGAACCTTCGTCGCCATGTTCTGGGGATGGGTGGCTTTCATGGCCGCATATGCCATTCTTGCAGGGCTCGATCGTTTTCTGGATTCGCATCTCATGCCATGGCGCGATCTTCTGACCTTCTGGCTGATTGTTGCAGTCTTCAGCGTGCCCGTGATTCTGACCGCCTGGCTGCTGATTCTGCTGCCGGTGGACTGTCTGGTACCGGAGTCTTCGCGGCTGCGGAAACCTTGGGTCGCCGCGCTGCTTGGCCTGTTGATTGGGATTCTTCCGTTCACCGTGCTGGGCACCTGGAACTCCATGAACAGCTTCGAGAACTGGTGGCGTGAGATGCTTCGCTTTCTGAATGACAAAAGCACCTGGCTTTTCCTCGGAGGCGCAGGCATCACCGGCCTAACCGCCGCCGTGCACATCGTGCTGAAACATCCCCGGCAGTCAGGCGCCAAGGCCTAAGTCCCGCCTTCCTCATCCCATCCTCCATCCTCTCTTTTTTCCAGCTCTTCTCCCCGCCATGAACACCCTCACCTTATTCTACGACGCCCGCTGCGGCCTGTGCTCGCGGGTGCGGCACTGGCTCAGCAGCCAGCCGAGTTATGTCAGGCTTGAGTTTGTCCCTTATGACTCGCCTGAGGCCGAGCGGCGGCTGCCGTCGATCCGCCACCTGCATGCCGACCAGGAGATTCTGGTCATGGCCGACACGGGCGAGGTCTGGCAGGGGGCCGGCGCCTGGGTCATGTGCCTTTGGGCGCTGCGCGAGTTCCGGGCCTGGTCGGCGCGGCTGGCCAGTCCGGCGATGCAGGGCATGGCGCGCAAGGTGGTGCACTGGATCTCGCAGAACCGCATCGGCCTGTCGCGCCTGCTCGGTTTTCACAGCGATGCCGAGCTGCTGGCCGTGGCGGAGCGGGACATGCAGGAGCCGACTTGTGAACTCAGGTCAGCGCGTCCTGCCGCCGCCAGGCCGAGGACCCGCAGGCTGCATGATCTGGACCTGATTGACTGAGGCAACCAGGTGGCGACCTGCCAGACAGGTCTTGCCTCCGGACGGGATTCCTGGCTTGTATGCCGGATTCCCGATCCCATGCATCAAGCCACGTCACGCACCCCCTGGTATCGCATCCTTTATGTGCAGGTGCTGATTGCCGTCGCCCTCGGCGTCACGCTGGGCTGCCTTTTCCCGGAGCAGGGCAAGGCGCTGAAGCCGCTGGGGGACGGGTTCATCAAGCTGATCAAGATGATGATCGCGCCGATCATCTTCTGCACGGTGGTGCACGGTGTGGCGTCGATGGGCGACCTGAAGAAGCTGGGCCGCATCGGCGGCAAGACGTTGCTCTACTTTGAGGTGGTGTCGACGGTGGCGCTGCTGATCGGCCTGCTGGTGGTGAACGTCCTGAAGCCGGGCGTCGGGTTCAACGCCAACGTGGCGGAGCTTGGCACCCGGGCCGTGGAGTCGGCGCATGAGTATGCCGACAAGTCGCATGGCCTGAGCACCACGGACTTCTTGCTGAACATCATCCCGGGCAGTTTTGTGGGCGCGTTCACCAGCGGCGATCTGCTGCAGGTGCTGTTCATTGCGCTGATCACCGCGTTTGCGCTGGCCGGGCTGGGCGAGCGCGGCAGGCCGGTGCTGGATGTGATCGAGCGCACGGGCGAGGTGTTTTTTGCGGTCATGGGCATCGTTGTGAAGGCGGCGCCGGTGGGCGCATTGGGGGCCATGGCCTTCACGGTGGGCAGCTACGGCATCGGTTCTTTGCAAAAGTTGTTATGGCTGATGATCGGCTTCTATCTGACCGCCGGGCTGTTCGTGGTGGTCGTGCTGGGAGGGATTGCGCGCTGGAGCGGGTTTTCGATCTTCCGCTTCCTGCGTTACATCAAGGAGGAGCTGCTGCTGGTGCTGGGCACGAGCTCCTCGGAGACGGCGCTGCCGCTGATGATCCAGAAGCTGCGCGGCCTGGGCTGTGCGCCGGCCACGGTGGGGCTGGTGGTGCCGACGGGCTACAGCTTCAACCTCGACGGCACGAACATCTACATGACGATGGCGGCGGTGTTCCTGGCACAGGCGACAAATACGCCGCTGGACCTGGGGCAGCAGTTCAGCCTGCTGCTGGTGGCCATGATCACCTCCAAGGGGGCGAGCGGTGTGACGGGGGCGGGCTTCATCACGCTGGCCGCCACGCTGGCCGTGGTGCCGGGCATTCCGGTGGAGTCGCTGGCGCTGATCGTCGGCATCGACCGCTTCATGAGCGAGTGCCGGGCGCTGACGAACTTCATCGGCAACGGGGTCGCCACGGTGGCGATCAGCCGCTGGGAGGGTGAGGTGACGCCCGAGGTGTTGAACGCCAACCTGCGGGATCCGGTGCGGCTGCCTGAGCCGGGGTAAGGTTAAAGAGGTCCGGGGGTGCTCGCGTGCCGTGGTCGCAACATGGCGGACACTGTGCTTGAGGGTGCCACGATCAGTCTGCTTCTTCTGGCTCGACGCCGCGCGGCCCTGCCAGGGATCCTCGAATCATCCACAGGCAGCGAGGAGGGCGCCAGCAAAGTAGCCATCTCGCTCCGTCGAGATGAGCAGAAGCCTTGCGCAGGCACGCAGAACTTTCGAATTTCAAGACCATCCGGCTCGGTGGCCTCCAGGCTCATCTCGCTACGCCGAAATGGCTTTGCTTCACCTGACAAGCCGACCCTTTTCAAACACGGCCATTCATCGTTGCCTTGAAGCTTTGCCGCGATGCGCACGTAGTCTGCATTCATGCCCCATCCCTGCCTCCGCTTTTCCGCCCTGCTTCTGCTGAGTGCCCTGACGCTCGATGCCGCCGACTGGCCGATGTGGCGCTTCAATGCCGGACGCACCGCCGACTCACCCCAGGCCCTGCCGGACAAGCCCGCCCTTCTCTGGTCACGTGAGCTGCCGCCGCTGCGCCCCGCCTTCCGCGAACCCCGCTTGCAATTCGACCGCAGCTACGAGCCCGTGGTCGCCGGCAAGACGCTGGTCGTTGCGAGTTCGCGCGAAGACGGCCTGATCGCCTTCGACACGGACTCCGGCACCGAACGCTGGCGCGCCCTCGCCGACGGCCCGGTGCGGCTGGCGCCGGTCATTGTCGATGACCTCGTCCTGTTCGGCTCCGATGACGGCCTGATGCGCTGCGTGAAGCTGGCCGACGGTTCTCACGTCTGGTCGCGCCGTGTCGTGCCTTCCGAACGCATGCTGCTGGGCAACCAACGCCTCATTTCTGTCTGGCCGGTCCGTGGCGGCCCGGTGGCCCGCGATGGACGCATCTACTTCGCCGCCGGTGTCTGGCCCATGGAGGGCACCTTTGTCTTCTGCCTCGACGCACGCACGGGCGACGAGGTCTGGCGTAACGATCGTTGCTCCTACCTTTATGGCGTCCACCCGCATCAGACCGAGGCCATGGGCGGCCTGGCGCCCCAGGGTTATCTGATCATCGACGGCGACGACCTGGTGGTCCCCTGCAGCACGGCCTACCCAGCTCGGCTCGACCTGAAGACCGGGGCGCTCAAGGAGTTCGAGCTGCCCTCCGCCGGACGCCTCACCGGCGGCTGGTTTGCCTCGACACCCGCAGAGAAGGAGGCGGCGAAGCTGAAGCGCCGCGGCCTGCTTTTCGACGAGGCCATCAGCGCCAAGCGCCACGAGGACAAGCCGCGCGCCGAGGGGCTGGCAGGCATCCAACGCTCCATCCACGCCGCCGGCCAGGCGCTGAGCTTTGACAGTCTTACGCTGCCCGGCCTCACGGGCCGCGTCCACAGCCTGATCGTCGCCGACGACAAGGCCTTCGTCGTCATGGAGGATGGGCATCTCCACGCTTTTGGTTCGGGCCAGGCCGCCGCCCGCCGCTGGCCGCGTGAAGACAAGGTCGTCCCCGGGGATGCGGAGCATGCCAAAAAGCTCGTCGCCGCCGCCGGCACCGACCGCGGTTACGCGCTCCTTACCGCTCCGGGTGCGCCCGGCCTGATCGAGTCGCTCGCCGCCCACAGCCGCTACCAGCTCGTCGTGGTTTCCAACGACGCCGCGCTCCGCAGCCGTCTGACCCGCGCCGGGCTCTATGGCGAACGCGTGTCGATGGTGAAGGACGCCCGCCATCTGCCGCCCTACTTCGCCAGCGTCATCTTCGGCGACGAACCGCTCGAGCACCTGCTCAAGCCCCTGGGAGGCAGGCAGGTCTCCCTCCGCAACGCCACGCTGCTGCACACCCGCGGCGCGCTCACCGGCTCAACCAATTATCTGGCCGACTGGAACCGCAGCGACGACCCGCTCGTCCGCGCGCCGCTCGGCGTGCTGTGGTTTGACGACGCGCTCAGCCACTTCAAGCGCTCTCCGCAGCCGAAGATCGTGGACGGCGTCATGATCACCAGCGACAAGGACTGGCTCGACGCCACGAACCGCAAGGGCAAGGTGGACTACCGCCTCAACGCCCCGGTGTTCAGCGACATCTACACGGGCCGCGTGCTTGACGAGTACGAGGCGCCCGAGCTGCGCGCCCGCTTCGGCACCGTGGACCAGCAGAGCATCCAGCCCGCCCAGTACCGGCCGCCTACCCAAAAGAATGACTGGTCCCCCGACCAGCCGAAGGCCGGCCTGCGCATCAGCCCGCTCACCGGCGAGGAGGAGCCGCGCGTGTTCCCCAAGAGCTACGGCTGCGACGGCGGCTTTGATTACGGCGGCATCTACACCTTCCGCAGCGGCACGGCCGCCTTTTACGACAAGAAGGTCGAGAGCGGCACCATCCACATCAGCGGCCCGCGCAGCGGCTGCACGAACAGCATCGTGCCCGCCGGCGGCATCCTCAACGTGCCCTACTACTACGAAGGCTGCACCTGCAGTTACCCGCTGCCCATGGCCCTGGCGCTCTTCTCCATGCCCGAAACCCATGAGCAATGGGCCACCTGGGGCGCGGTGGAAAGGCAGCGTCTGCACGGCCGCATCGAGCGCCTCGGCCTCAACCTCGGAGCACCCGGCGACCGCCGCACCCGCGACGGCACGCTTTGGCTCGACTTCCCCAGCGTCGGCGGCCCGTCACCCGACATCGAAGTCGTCACCGAACCCGCCCAGCCCGAGACATTTTATCAGCACTCGCTCTGGATGCAGGGGGGCCAAGGCTGGCCCTGGGTCGCCTCCAGCGGCCTGAAGGGTCTGAAGAGACTCAGCGTCCACGGCTTGAAAAACACCACCTACACCCTGCGCCTCACCTTCTCCGCCCCCGACACCAGCCCGCGCCGCTTCAGCATCGACATCCAGGGCAAAGCCGTCCTCAAAGACATCACCCCCAAGGCTCACCTCGCCCAGACCGAAACCCTCACCGCCATCCCCGTCACCGACGGCACCCTCCGTCTCCAGTTCACCGCCGAGCAGGGAGACCCCCTCCTCTGCGGCCTCGAAATCCTCCGCGACGGCCTGAAGCCCGGCGAACTGCCAGAGAGGTAAGGGAACTTGAAATACTGCCGCACGAACTGCCCTAAAACTCAGGGGCGTTGATTTTCGCAAGGGCGCACCACGCTGACATCGACGTATCATCGACAGGCAGCGAGGAGGGCGCCAGCAGAGCAGCCATCTCGCTCCGTCGAGATGAGCGAACGGCTCGCGTCAGAAGGATCGGCTCCCGGAGTTTGTGAGCAGCTACCAGCGCCTGCACAGGCTTTGAACCAGGTCCTGCAAAAACGGCCGGTTTTTCAGGGTTGTCGCTTTCCAGGCCAGCACGAGCGAGCGCTTGTAAGTCATCTTCCGGCCCAGCGGGCGCTGGAGGATGGTGGCGTCCACGGCAAAGGCCGAACGTGCGAACTCAGGCAGGAAACCGGCATAACGACCTGTCCGCACCGCCATCGCCACCTGGGTGTAGGACGAGCATTCCATGACCGTCTTCAAGCGGACACCGGCTTCTTGCGCCTGATGTTCCAGGAAGCTGCGGAAATGCCCTCTGCCCTCCAGCACCACCCAGGGCAGTGAAGCCAGTTCCTCCGGCTGAACTGGCCCCTTGGCCGCACTGATCTTCCGAGGGACAAAGGCCGCCTGCTGAAACTCCAGCGCCTCCGCCACCTCAAAGCTCGGCGGAACATCCTCCCGGCGCATCAGCGCCAGATCAACCTCCCCCTGCTGCACAGCATCCACGAGCCTTTCGCTGTCGAGGTTCTTGAAGGCGAAGGTCATGCCCGCGTCACGGCGCTGGATGGCGTCACAAGCGGGAAACAGCAGCCATTGGATGAGCATCTCGCCGGCCCCCAGGACTACACGATGAGCTTCACCAGCGAGACGCTGGCGCAGGTCGCCCACCGTTTGAAACAGCAGACGTGCGGCCTGGGCGAGCTCACGACCCTCGGCCGTCAGCCGGAACGGGCGCGCCTGTCGGGCCAGCAGCGGGACGCCAAACACCGCCTCCAACTCGGCGATCTGACGGCTCAGCAGGCTCTGCCGGTTCGCATCCCCACGAGAAGCCTGCCCGATGCTCCCCGCCTCCGCCACCTCACAGAGCGAGGCAAGACGTTCGATGGAGAAACCAGATTGATGAGCGAGTTCACGGAACATGACTGGACAGTCATGTTACATGAAACCCAGCCTCTCGCCAATCGGCAAACATAGCGGAATGGGTGTGCGGAGCCAACCGTCAAAACGTCATGAACCTTCCCTACCACCTTGAAGCATCCGCCTCCCATGTTGATTTCTACACCGTTGATCGGCTGCCCCTTCAGCCATCAGGCCGCCTGCTTTCAGGACGGGAGGAGCTGCGCGCCGCCCTGCGCAGGCTCCACCCGAAGCCCGGTTGCAGGCTCGATGCATCACTGACGACCCTCTGCCCGGCGGGCGGCTTCGACATGGAAAACGTCCTGTTTTACAACGTCGGGGTCCCGCATTTTAGAAACTGCACCCAGGAAGGTGTTTCGTTCCGCATGCGGCAGGCCAGGGTGAATACCCCTGCGGGTTTCAACTACCATCACCGCTACGAAATGACGCCGGTCGACTTCACCGACATTGAGCCACAGCTTGCCTTTCATCTGGACAGACTGGACCCCGGAACCAAGCCGCACAGCGTCTGGTGGAATGCCAGGCACGGGACGCGTCTGCGTCTGCCGGACAAAATCGGCAAGTTTCGTCTCTCGGTCCTGCTGGAGTCGCCAAAGTCAGGACATGGTGTATCGGACATTGTGAAAGCATTCTTGGATGGCGTGGTCTCCTCCTTTCATCATCAGCCCAGGGAGATGGACCTGCTTGCCGTCAGGAGGCTGGCAGGAAAGCTTGGTGTCAGCATCGAACAGGCCGGCCAGGCACTTTCGGATGCCAGGGGCACACCGTTGGGAGCCAGAAAGGTTCTCTCCGCCTACCGGGAGGGCGTGAAGTGGAATCCAGCGGACGACCTGTGCATGGAATGTGTCATTCACCGCCGGCCTTCCAGGGACCGAACGATTCGAGTTGCCCTCGCCATCACAGCCGCCGATTAAAAAACAACCGCCCATGATTCGTCAAATCACCCTCGAAAACTTCAAAGGCGTGAGCGATGCCGTCACGTTGCCTCTGCGGCCCATCACACTGCTTTACGGAGCCAACAGCGCGGGCAAGAGCACCCTTCTGCAGGCGCTGCTCTACCTGCGTGAAATCCTGGAGCACCGCCACACGGACGTGGATCATCTGCACGCCTCAGGCCGCAGCATCGACCTCGGCGGATTCGAAAAGCTTGTCCACCGCCGGGAGCTGAGCAGGAAAGTGAGGGTCGGCGTGACCGTGACCGTGGAGGACGGTCTTCTTGGCACGTATGGCCGCGCCCCGTACAGTGACGACGACGATGCGGAAGGTATTCGCATTGAGGACGCGCCTCCCCTGCCGCTGACCGGCGTGGATGAAGTCACCGTCACTGTCACCGTGGGATGGGATGCCTCCTTCAAGCACACGCATGTCTTCAGCTACGAGGTGAAGATCAACGGACAAAAGGTGGGCGAGATCCATGAAGCCCTGTGGGAGACCCCTGGGCAGGCACGGAAAGGCGCAACGCTGACCATCGATCAGGACCATCCTGCCTTTTCAGGGATGTTCCGGTTTGACGGGACCAGGCTGTCGGACAAAAAGCGCGGCGCCGAGGCTGCCGGACCTCTGGGTTACCGGGGTGATGTGATCTATCAGGTCCTGGGTGTTGTGCTGCCGAGAAGCGGTCAGCCGCTGCGGCTGCTGGAACGGCCGGAAACTCATTCCACCCACCTTTCCACACAGGATGCGGAAGAGATCTTCAGCCATGTCATGGTGGGTGCGGCTGATGAGGTGCTGGCGGAACTTCGGAAGATCCGCTACATCGGTCCGCTGCGCATCGTTCCCGACCGCTCCTACAAGGCGGTGCGGACGGATCTGGCTAACCGCTGGGCGGACGGTTCGGCCGCCTGGGACCTGCTGCACAGGCTTGAAGATGATCTGGCCTGGCTTCGTGAGGACCAGCTAGACGACCTTGACCTGGGTTACCGGATTGGCGTCCATCAGCATTTCGAAATCGACGCACGCTCACCGCTTGGCCTCGGCTTGTGGGAGGCACGACGAAAGACAGGCAAAGGGCTGGCCGGACTCTCGCTTTCCGCGCATCAGGTGCGTGAGCAACTGACCGCCAGACGCCGCCTTCTGATCACCCACAGGCAAAGTGGCATGGAGGTGGATCTGGCGGATGTCGGCACAGGCGTGTCCCAGGTCATCCCCGTGGTAATCGGAGCCATGGCTCCGGGTTACCACCTGCTCGCCGTGGAGCAGCCGGAACTGCACGTCCACCCGGCCATCCAATGTCGCCTGGGCGACCTGCTAGCCCATCAGTTCATCGGCAGGAAGCGCCAGGCTCTTCTCGAAACGCACAGCGAGCACCTGATGCTCCGCCTTCTGCGCCGGGTGCGCGAAAGCAGCGAGGATGAACTGCCTGAAGGAGCCCCCAAAGTGACGCCTGAAGACCTGAGCCTGCTTTACATCTCCAACGACAACGGCACGATGAAGATCACGGAACTTCCCGTGACTCCTGATGGGGATTTCAGCCGTCCCTGGCCGAAGGGATTCTTTGAGGAACGCAGCGCCGAACTTTTCTGACGCCGCCCATGATCAAGGAAATCGCCCTCGATCCCTGCCTCTTCGCCCAGTGGCAGCATCATCTGCATCTGCGGGATGCCTTTGGCGTGGAAAAAGGCCGAGTGATCGCCGCCTTTTCCAGGAAATGGAAGGGGCTGGTGCGGGATGAGGTCAACCGTCTGGTCGAGCAGGAAAAAATCGGCCCCATCAAGGCCCAGAGCGTGATCCGATGGCTGCAGGCTCCCGCAGGTGCTCCGGACCTGCGGGTCGCCATAAGCAAGGCCGCCTATGATGGCAGCAAAGCCTGGCATCTGAACGCCGCCGATGCCTGGAACGCCTTTGATGCCATCCTCTCTCACAACGAAGTTGATACCCCCAATGCCATTCTGGCGGATGACGATCATGAGTATGTGCTCGATCCGAAATTCAGCGCTGTCACACAGCTTACGATCCCGCGCAGGCGGGGGCCGATGGTGGACTGTGTCTGGCCGCTGCTTCGTGACTCCAGGCTCGTGAAGCTGGTCGAACCGCATTTCAACCCTCACAAAAGACGGTTCCGGGATGTGCTGGAGGCGATGCTCGACCGTTTGCGTTCCGAAGGCTCCTTCGTTCCGGAAATCGAGCTGCACATCCGTCATCCTGGGGACAAGGATCCATTCGACACGACTCCGCCCAGCTTCACCGTGTCCGATCTGAAGCGAAACCTTTCTCCTCTCCTGAGCTCAGGCTGGAGTCTCCGGGTTCATCTTTGGACCCGGGGCCGTGAAAAGATGCATCCGCGTTACCTGCTGACCGACCGTGGTGGCATCCAGATTGACCATGGCTGGGATGAAGGGGAGAAGGACACGGAAACCACGCCCATCCATCTGCTCACCCGCAGCCGCTGGGAGCAGGAGATGGAAAGATATCGTCCCGACAGCGCCGACTTCTGCATGAATCAGGCGACCGACCTTGTGGTGGTCGATTGACTGCCTTCAGACAACCATGGAAGCCTGCAGCTCCCGTGACGGAACCTCGGTGTTTGGCGGTTTCGCCTGCCCTCACTTCTTCTTGTCCCAGCCCTGCTGCTTCACGAGGGCGTCCATCTGCTGCTTCGGGGCGAAGTCGGCGGGCAGGAGCTTGAACTTGGCGAGGTAGCTCATGGCCTTTTGAAACTGCAGGACTTCGTTCTTCTTCGATTCCAGCTTGTCGGCGGGTGTGGCCTGGACGGCCTGGGCAAAGCGGGCGGCGAGCTTTTCACCTTCGGCACGGGCCTGGGCGTCGTCGGCGTAACAAAGAGATTCGAGAAGGCGGTACATGCGGGCGTTGCCTTCGAGTTTGGCGGCATCTGAGCGAAGCTCCTTGGCGATCCCGGCGCGCTTGGCGGCGGTGGCCTGCTCGCTCATGAGGCTGGTGTCGCCGCCTTCGATGGCGCGCTTTGGCAGCGGGCGGTACCAGATGTTGCGGTAGCGGACGGGATTGCCGTGATCCTGGAGCTTGAGCGGGCCTTTCTCCGGAAACGGACGGGGCGTGGAGCGCTTCATGTGACCGCCGCCGCCTTCGAGGCGGGTGTGATCCTGCACGCAGACGCCGTTGACGAAGACGGTGATGTAACCGGGGTCCAGCTCCTGGCCATCCTTGAAGATGGGGCGGCGGAAGACGATGTCATAGACCTGCCATTCACCCGGAGCACGCAGCGCGTTCGCCATGGGCGGGTTGATGCCGTAGATGGAGGAGGCGAAGCCGTCGGCGTAGGTGGGGTTGTTGTAGTTGTCGAGCACCTGCACCTCGACCTGGCCCATGAGGAAGACACCGCTGTTGCCGCGGCCCTGGCTGTCGCCCTCGACCTTGGAGGGGGCGGCCCATTCGATGTGGAGCTGGCAGTCGGCGAACTCCTCGCGGGTGCGGATGTAGCCGCTGCCGGGAACGCACTGCAGGGCGCCGTCCTTCACCTCCCATTTCGTCGGTTCACCGGTGGGCTTGTCGGACTGCCATTTTTCAATCTCCTCAGGCCGGCCGGAAAACAGCACGATGGCGTCGGAGGGCGGCGTGCCGGGCTTGTCCTGGCTGCTGAAGGTGCCGGGCTCCACGCGCGGAGGCTGGGGGCGGTTCATGTCGTGGATGGCCCAGGGATGGGTGGCGTCCGGCGCATCGCCGTAGAAGCCGCCGGCGGCATGGAGGTTGGAGGCAAGGGAGGCGGCGGTGAGCAGCAGGAGGGCGTGTTTCATGGCAACAAAAAGCGTGGCAGGGCGGAGAAAACGCAGGACTGGCGCGCGCCTTCCGAAAGCGGTGGAAAAAAGGTCCGCCCATCGGTTCCGGAGGCCGTGGCTCAGGGCATCAGGAAGAAGGCGTGGAAGGCGGGCAGGAGCTTCTCCTGCGTCAGCACCTGCGGCGCTGGATCGTCCTGGCGCAGCCAGCCATCGGGGGAGAGATGGAGGCTGTCGTAACCGGTCTGGGCGGCGTCGGCATCCGGCTTCCAGAGGCGCAGGCGCGTGGCTTCTGCGGGGTCGGCGTTGGCGCGGAAGCCGTTGGCGCTGCTGAGGCCGAGGCTGTGCGGCGATTCGGAAAGCACGCTGGCGCTGCCGATGAGGCGGGTGCCAGAGGACGGTGCAAGCTGCGGCTTCAGCGCGGCCTGGCCGGTGAGGAGCAGCGTGACTTCGCTGTTGCGGATGTGAACCATGAGGCCGGTCTGACGTCCGATGATGAAGTCGTCGCTCCAGCCATCGACGGCGAGCCAGGTGCTGGAGAAGGCGTTTGCGGCCGCGTCAAAGGTGAGCACACGGTCGGCGGTTTCCTCGGTGCCCGCAGTCAGGACATCGGTGCCGAAGAGCGAGCTGAGCGTGTGATGAGGACGCAGGGCGGCGCGGGCCATCACGGCGGGCATGACGCCCTCCAGGACCAGGCTGGAGCCGGTGCTGGCTTCTTCATCGACTTCATAGGTCCGGCCGGTGGCAAGGTCTTCGAGGTGATAAGCGACGCCACGATCAAGGTTGACGGCGACAGGCAGGATGACCGCGCCGTTTTCCAGCGTCACCGCACCCGCGAACAGTTCTGGTTTGACCAGCGGCATGGAGAAGGTGCGCTGACCGACCGGGAAAGTCTCGCGGCTGAACATGACCACCTGGCTGAGTGACACGGCTTCGGCGACGCCGTCCAGGTTGGCGTCGAGCAGGACCTTGAGACGGAAGAAGGCGCGCGGCCCGACCGTGGCGGCATCGACAGCGGCATAACGAACGATCTGACGACCGTCGTTGCCGATGCTCAAGACCGGCGAGGTTCCCACAGCGCCCCAGACCTGGCCATCGAGGCTCATCTGCAGCTCGTGACGGATGTCCGGACGGCCGTTGGCGGGACGGCTGAAGAAGACATCGGCCGTGCCGAGGGCTGTGGCCTCGATGCCGAACACACCCGCGCCGCTGCGGCCGTCGGCAGGGTTGGTGTCGAGGGCGTATTCGAGGAGCTGGTCAAGCAGGTCGCCATCGGTGTCGGGGTGGGTTTCACTCCACGAGGCGAAGGTGACGTTGGCAGGTTCAGCGGCGGGTTCTGGGGTGGAAGCGGCGACGACATTGTCCACAACGGCGAGGGTCAGATCCTCATCAAACGTGCGACGGTCGCGTTGGGCGAGGGCGAAGCCGGAGCCGGAGGGAGAAGCGAAACCGAGGTCCTTGGTCAGGTCGATGTTGGAGTCGTTGTCATCGTCGATGCTGCCTTCCTCGCCGGATTCCTGGGCACCCACGGGAGCCTGGCCCGGAGTCAGGGTGAAGACGGCGGTGCGTGCGCCGTTGACGGAGGGGTTGTCGTTGAAGAGGAGGTCCTGGCCGACGTCATCATCGCCGGCCACGACGCTGTTCATGGGCAGCAGGCCTTCGAGCGGCATGCCGGGGGTGAACTGGGAGGGCGGCACGTAGATGAAGTAGCGGCCTGGGTCGATGTTTTCGATGATGTAGCGGCCCTTGCAGCCACAGCCTGCGGAACTGACGGTGTAAGGCGGATCGACGCCGGGCGTGTCGCCCTCGCGATAGAGCTGGATGTAGACGTAGGGCAGGCTCTCACCGCTGTTGCGGCGGCCGTCGCCGTCGATGTCAATGAAGACGAAGTTGCCGACCGACAGGGAGGCCCAGAGGCCGAAGTCCACCGTGTTATTGGTGTCCGTGTCGGTGTCGCCGTCGAGCACGGACTCAGTGCCCTGGGCGAGGGTGATGACGGGGCTGAAGAGCGGCGTGCCCGGGCCGCCAGGCTGATTGCCGTCGTTGTTGTTGTCGATGTCGTCATCGGCGGAGGAAGGAGTGCCGCTGGTGTTGTGGAAGCCGTTGGGCGGAATGACACGCAGGTAATAGCTGCCCGGCGACAGGCTGTTGAAGCTGTAGCGTCCGTCCGCCCCGGTGGTGACCAGAGCCCCGACCTGCACGTCCGCTGCGCTGCCGGTGCCGCCGATGGCGTTGTCATCGCCCGGGTTCATGAGCTGGACAACCGCCCCTGCGACACCGGGTTCACCGGGATCGAGCAAGCCGTTGTTGTTGTTGTCCTGCCAGACGACGTCACCGAAGGTGAGGCTGCGGATCTGGATGCTGACAGCCTGGGTGGACTGGCAGCCATAGGCGTCGGTGACACGAAGGGTGACTGTGCTGGTGCCGCCGGCGGAAGGCGTGCCGGAGACCACCCCGCTGGAGCTCAGGCTGAGGCCCGCAGGCAGGCTGCCGGAAGCGATCGACCAGGTGTAGCCGGAGGTGCCGCCGGTGGCGATCAAGGTCTGGGAGAGCGGCGTGGCCAGGTAGCCGGAGAAGGTCGTCGGCGTGATCGTGATCGAAGGACAGACCGGCGTGAGCGTGTAGGCACGGGTGCCGATGCAGCCATTGGAATCCGTGGCGCGGATCGTGAAGCTGGCGGAGGTGGAGCTGGTGGGCAGGCCGGTGATTTCACCCGTGGCCGGATTCAGGGAGGCCCAGGCAGGCAGGCTGCCGCTGACGACGGCGAAGGTGTAGGGCGTAGCGCCGCCGCTGGCCGAGGCCGTCGCCGAATAAGCCGTGCCGACCACCGGAGCTGTCAGGCTGGAGGGACTGAGCGTGATCGCAGGACAGATCATGAGGCTGACCGTCTGATCGCGGATGCAGCCATACGCGTCCGTGGCCCGCAGCGTCACGCTCACGCCAGAGCCATTGGCGCTGGTCGGCATGCCGCTGACCACACCGGCGCTGCTCAGGCTGAGTCCTGCGGGCCAGGTACCGCTAAGCGTGGTCCAGGTGTAGGGAGCCGTGCCACCGCCGGCTGCGAGGTTCTTGGAGTAGGCGGAACCGACGCTGCCCATAGCCAGGGTGGTCGGAGAAACCGTGATCGCCGGGCAGGACGGCGTGATGCTGTAGGCACGGGTGCCGGAGCAGCCGTTGGCATCCGTGGCGCGGATGGAGAAGACGGCGCTTGTGGTGCTGGTCGGCGTGCCGGTGATCGCCCCGGTGCTGCCGTTGAGCGTGGCCCAGGCGGGCAGGCTGCCACTGCTGACCGTGAAGGTGTAGGGCGCGGCACCGCCGCTGCCGGCCACGGTTTGACTGTAGGCCGTGCCCACGGTGGCGGCGGAGAGGCTGGTGGGTGTCAGCGAAATCACCGGGCAGATTCTGATCGTGTAAGCTCGGCTGCCCTGGCAGCCAT
>JBIJBP010000208.1:0-6421 GCA_044345155.1 Prosthecobacter sp.
CACGCAGATCCAGGGAGAGTGTGGCCATGCATATCCATATCGCACAACTCCACCAATAAGCCACATTATTATTTAAAATGCTCTAATGAGCCAGGAACTCATCAAGGGCCGCCTTGGTGATTCGATACTGGGTGCCGATCTTCTTGCCCTTGAGGTCACCGGCTTCAATGCTGGCAATGACGTCGGCCTCGGCAACCCCAAGGGTCTGCGCCACCTGGGCGGGGGTCAGAATGTCAGCCGCAGGAGCCGCTGATGCCGTTGCGGCGGACTGACCTCCAGCCATGTTGAAGGCCCCCTGGGACATCATCTGCTGGGCCATTCCAAAGCCCATGGCAATCTCGGCGGCCGACCCGGCGGCACTCGGCCCCCCCTTCGCCAGGCCTTCGGCCATCTGGAATTTCACATAGTCGTTCAGGTTGCCGATCGCGCTCATGCTGCTGCGCTTGTCGATGGCCTGCTCGACCTCCGGCGGCACGCTGGCGTTTTCAAGGATGAAGCTGGTGATCTCGATGCCATACCTGCCCTGCGTCTGCGGATTGATGAGCGGCAGCAGCGCCTCACCAAGCTCGCCATAGCGCGTCGCCAGGTCCAGCACAGGAACCTTGGCACTGGCCAGTGCGTCACTGAAAACGCTGACAATGCGGCTGCGCATGGTGTCGGCGAATTCATCCAGGCGGAAGTGATGATCGGAGCCGCTCACCTCCTTGAGGAACAGCTTAGGATCCGTGATGCGGAAGTCGAAGGTGCCGAATGCACGAACACGAACGATGCCAAAGTCCTGATCACGCATCATGATGGGGTTGCTGGTGCCCCACTTGTTGCCGGTGAAAAGGCGGGTGTTGATGAAGTAGACGTCGGCCTTGAAGGGAGATTCGAAGCCATACTTCCAGCCTTTCAGGGTCGAAAGGACCGGGATGTTGTCGGTGACCAGGTCATGCTTGCCCGGACCAAAGGTGTCGCCAAACTGGCCGAGGTAGATGAACTGGGCGACCTGTGATTCGCGCACAATGAGCTGGGCGCCGCGCTTGATCTCCTTGTCCTCGTCCGGGAACCTCCAGACAAGCGTGTCGCGTGAGTCGTCCTGAAACTGGATGATTTCGAGAAACTGTCCTTTGAGGTAGTCCATCAGGCCCATGATCGTGGTGTTCGGTAGGAGTTTTGGTGAGAGGTGAACTCAGGAACCTCAGACTAGGCGACCCGCCAGTGGAAGAAAAGTTCTATATTCCATCCGATCATGGTCCTGGCATGTCGCCGCACCCTGTGGCAAAGACGTATTTCATCATCCCCGATGCTTCGTCTCGCCCTGAAAATGCTCTTCGGTGACACCGCCAAGTTTCTCATGCTTGTCGCGGGGCTGGTCTTTGCCACCTTCCTCATGGCCCAGCAGAGCGCCGTCTTCTGCGGGCTGATGAGCTGGACGACGGCCACACTCAAGAACGTGCCCGCCCCCATCTGGGTGGTCGAGGCCAGGGTCGAGCAGGTGAATGAAACCAACCCCCTTCTCGACACCGACGTGGCGAGGGTCCGCAGCGTCGACAGCGTTGCCTGGGCGGCGCCGATCTACTCCGGCATCCTGCGCGTCCGGCTGGAGAACGGCAATTTCAAGATCATCCAGCTCATTGGCATCGACGCCACCAGCTTTGCCGGCGCGCCCGTCCGGCTGAAGGAGGGGCGCATCGAGGACCTGCGACTGCCCCATGCGGTGATCATTGACGACCTCGCGATGAAAAGGCTGGCATCCCAGCGCGGCGGCCGGGTGAAGGTCGGCGATGTCTTCGAGATCAACGACCAGGAGGCGCGAATTGTCGGCATCGCCGACACCGTGCAATCCTTCACCGGCGGCCCTTATGTCTGGACGACCTATGAGCGCGCCCTTCAATACGCACCGGCCCAACGTAAAATGCTGTCAGCCGTCATCGCCGCGCCCAGGCCCGGGGTCAGTGACGCCGGGTGTGCGGAAGACATCCGCCGCGAGACCAAACTGGCCGCCTTCCTCAACCAGGGCTTCCAGTTCGGGGCGGACCAGGACTTCAACACCTCCACGGTCTGGTGGTACGTCCGCAACACGGGCATCCCGTTCTCCTTTGGAATCACGGTAGCCATTGGCTTCATCGTCGGCATCGCCATCTCCTGCCAGACCTTCTACAGCTTCGTCCTGGAGCACATGAAGCATCTGGGCGCACTCAAGGCCATGGGCGCCTCCACCTGGACGCTCTGCCTGATGCTGCTCACCCAGGCCTTCACGGTCGGCCTGATTGGTTATGGCATCGGACTGTTCTTCACCGCCCGCTTCGCCTTCCCCGCCCTGGAGAACGAGCAACCCCCCTTCTACATGCCCGAGATCGTCCCGCCCGCCGTGCTCGGCGTCATCCTGTTCATCTGCGGAATCTCCGCCCTGCTCGGCATCTGGCGTGTCGCCCGGCTGGAGCCTGCCATGGTGTTCCGCGGCTAGCCAGCCCCCTGTTCCCGAATGCCAGAAACCGTCCCCATTCTCGCCGCAAGGCTGCGCAACGTGAACAAGTCGTTTGGTGACGGAGGTTCACGCCTGCAGGTGCTGAAGGGCGTCGACCTCGATGTCCGCTGCGGTGACATCACCATGCTCGTCGGGCCTTCAGGCTGCGGAAAGACCACCCTGCTGAGCATCATCGCCGGCACCCTGGGCTGTGACGAAGGGTCAGGCGAGGTCACGGTCTTTGGCCAGGATCTGCTCAGCATGAGCCGGGGCCGCACCACGAAGTTCCGGGCACAGCACATCGGCTTCATTTTCCAGTCCTTCAACCTCATCCCCACCCTGAGCTGCGTGGAGAACGTCAGCGTGCCGCTGCTGATTCAAGGAAGATCCACCCGTCATGCGGAAAGGCGCGCGAGGGAGGTTCTCGATCAGGTCGGCCTGGGCGACCGCATGAAGCACCGCCCGAGCCAGCTTTCCGGCGGCCAGCAGCAGCGGGTGGCGATCGCGCGAGCCCTGGTTCACGAGCCGCGTCTGATCATCTGTGATGAACCGACGGCGGCGCTGGACGCTAAAAACGGCACCCTGGTGATGGACCTTTTCGAAACAGTGGCACGCAGTCCGGAGCGCGCCGTGCTGATCGTCACCCACGACAACCGCATCTTCCCCCACGCCAACCGGATTGCCTCCATGGACGACGGGCAGATCGTCGAAGTACATGACATCGATGCCAGCCACCCTCTTCCAGAACACCTGAGGCACGGCTTTCATGCCTGAATCAGGGCCGCCTTGAATCAGGGGACGGCGGCCGCACCGGACTCCCGCTGACGAAGGTCCAGCAGGGCGGTGATTTCCGCACGCACCTCCTCCGGCGCCGGAATGCGTGCACCCTGGCGTTCCCGAACCAGGAAGATGTGCCAGCCAAGGCGGCTGCGGACGGGCCCGCCAGGTTTCCCCAAAGTTTGTTGGGTCACAGCAGCCATGACGTCCGCAGGCATGCGTGCCGGACTGACCCAGCCCAGGTCGCCTCCATGCAGCCTGCTTCGGGCGTCCTCGGAATGCCTCGCGGCCAGTTCAGCGAAGCTCCCACCCGCCGACAACCGTTCGGAGATCGCCTGGATCTCGGAGCGGCGGTCCGGCTTCTTGGGATCATGGGCCGTAAGGAAGATGTGGGACACATGATGCAGCATGGGGACTCGCAGCTGCTCGCGATGGGATTCATGCCAGGCCAGGACTGATGAATCACCGACGGGCGATCTGCCCTGCTCCAGAAAGGCCTGGTCAAGCAGGGCCTCCCGGATGCGCTCACGCATTCCAGCTTCATCCAGCCCCTGCAGCGCCAGCCGTTCGGCCCGGTCCTGGCCGCCCAGGTGAAACTGCTTCCGCCACAGCTCCATCTCCGCCGCCAGCGCTTCGGAGACATCGGCCTGGAAGCCTGCCTTCAGACGCTCGGCGCGAAGCCGGACATCCTCCGAAAGCCGGAGCCTGGCCGTATCCAGCGAGGCTTCTTGATCACGAAAACGCAACGCCGTCCAGGCCTGATGAAGGGACTCATGACGCCGATGCTGCCGGAGCGCCACTACCAGGGCGGCCCCAGCCAAAAGCAGGATCAAGAGGGGGAAAAGCTTCTTCATAACCTTGAGGGAACGGCCTTCATGATGCGCCGGCGCCGCTCATCGTGATCCAGGCATCTCATGGCGTCGATTTCCGCGAAGAAGGCGTCGATGTCTCCGCCGCACCCTTTCAGAATCGCCTCGAAGCCAGGAAGCATCTCATAGTAGTAGGAAACGGTTGCCAGGCGGGCGTTGTTCACCGGCTTCTTGAACCATCGCTCGATGCTGAGGCTGCCACCATGGCGCCGGTCCATGGCCAGGGCTCGCTCCTTCAGCCTGGCAAGCACCCGTTCCTTCTGCAAACGCTCGGCTTCGGGACTGCGGTGGGTTCGTGAATACACCTCCTTCAGCTCCTCTCGAACATGCAGGATGAGCTTCACGAATTCCCGCTCGACCCGCAGTTCCTTTTCATACCGGGCCAGGTCCTTCCACCTCCGCTCGGAGCGCAGCCAGCGGCGCGCGCCCTCCTGCCCCACCGCAGTGGCGAAGGCTTCGTTGAAGTCGGTGTCGCCACGCAGGTAGAGCCGCTGGTGGGTGAGCTCATGGAAGAGCAGTTCCGCGAGGTCGGCGTCGTCGCGGCCGATGAAGGTGTTGAGCAGCGGGTCGCAGAAAAAGCCGAGGGTGGAGTAGGCGGCGACTCCGCTGACATGCACGTCGTATCCCTTCGACCGCAGCCTGGCGGCCTCGGCCTCGGCCAGGTTTTCTTCAAAGAAGCCGCGGTAGGCAAGCCTGCCCAGCAGCGGGTAGCACCAGGTCATGGGCTCAATGCTGAACTCCGGTGCGGCAAAGACGACCCAGACCGCATGTTTGCGGCCCAGGTTGGCATAACGACGGTACTGGCCCTCGGCCGGCAGGTGCAGTTCCTGTCCGGCATAATCAAGAATGTGACCCACGGTGGTCAGCTTTTCCTTCAGCAGCGGCCTGGAGGCGGGATCGGCCATGACTTCGGCGACGGGCCTCGCCTTGCGCAGCATCTCCCACTGTCCGCCTGCCGCCTGGCTGTAAAAACGCAGGGTTGAGCAGGAGCAGAGCAGAAAGGCCAGGGCGCACCACTTGGCGGCAGATGTCAGGTTCTTCATGGGGCAGGTCGTAGTCAGCGACCCGTACGCCTGATCGCCTGCCTGAGCCAGGAACATTCCTGCTTCCACGGTGCCTGGCTGCGCATCTGCGCCACGGTCATGGGCAGCCGGGCGCTCCAGTTGTCGCCGCTGGCGATGCCGGGCACATTGAAACGGTCCTCCAACGCGAACAGGTCCGACAGCATGAAGGCGGCAAAACGGGCGTTGCTGGCCAGGAGGGCTTCGAGGAGCGCGCGGCGCACACTGTCATCGTAGGCGGGAAAATCTCCATTCTCCGGCACCGGCAGGCCGGCGAACTCACTGAGAAAGCGCAGTTCCTTCATGCCCAGGGCACGGTCGGCGGGCTCCTGGCTTCTCAGGTCACGCCGCCTGTGCTCCCAGTGCGTCTTCATGGGCTCGTGGTCGTGGGTGGCATAGGTGGTGAAGGCGCAGTTGTCGTAATCCGCACCCCGCTGCACATGACCGCGCCCGTCATCCTCCCAATGGCTGATCTTGAAGCCGGGCACGTCGAGGCCGAGCAGGTGCGGCCGGACGTAATCGGGCACGGTGCCGAGGTCTTCTCCAACGACTTCGTTAGGCCTGGCGGCCGCCACGATCATCCTCAGAAATCTGTCACCCGCCGCCAGGTTGGCCGCCTTGTGCTCCGGGGTGTCGTCATCGTGCTCCTTGAAATGCGGCAGACGCCCGCCCGTCCTTGCCGCAGCCTCCGCATCGGTGAGATGAAGGAACTCCGGGTTGCGCTGAGGCCGCCAGGGGAAGCTGTAGATGCGGTAAAAGCCCAGGACATGGTCGATGCGGAAGATGTCGAAAACCTCCGTGAGCTTGCGGACCCGGCGCTGCCACCAGGAGAAACCATCGGCCTCCATGCGGTCCCAGCGGTAGAGCGGGATGCCCCAGTTCTGCCCCCATCGCTGAACAAAAAGGTCGTCCTTGAAATAGGTCTCCGGCGGTGCGCCACCGCACCATTCGAGGTTGAACTGATCCGGCTGGAAGAAGACATCCGCACTGCACCAGGAAATGCCGAAGGGCACGTCGCCCATGAGCTTCACCTTCTTCGAGGCCGCATGGGCGCGAACCCCGCGCCACTGGCTGAAACAAAGCCACTGGACATAAGCATGGAAGCCAAGGCGGGATTCGATGTCCTCCGCGTTCTCCTCGCGACGTCCGGCAAGCCAGGCGCGAGCCTTTTCACCGGAGTTCACCTCCTCCCGCCAGTTGGGCCAGTCTTCATGACCATGCTCGTCCATGAGCACCCGGAAGAGGCAGAACTCCTCAAGCCA
>JBIJBP010000209.1:0-6416 GCA_044345155.1 Prosthecobacter sp.
CACTCCCCCTTGATGACGGAGAGGTTCGCCCAGCGCCTTGCCCGTGGCTGCATCCCACACTTGCGCGGTTTTGTCCCAACTGGCGGTGACAATCCGGCTCCCATCCGGACTGAACTTGGCGCTGTTCACTCCCCCTTGATGACGGAGAGGTTCGCCCAGCGCCTTGCCCGTGGCTGCATCCCACACTTGCGCGGTTTTGTCCCAACTGGCGGTGACAATCCGGCTCCCATCCGGACTGAACTTGGCGCTGTTCACTCCCCCTTGATGACGGAGAGGTTCGCCCAGCGCCTTGCCCGTGGCTACATCCCACACCTGCGCGGTATTGTCCCAACTGGCGGTGACAATCCGGCTGCCATCCGGACTGAACTGCGCGCTCTCCACTTCCCCTTGATGACGGAGAGGTGCACCCAGCGCCTTGCCCGTGGCTGCATCCCACACTTGCGCGGTTTTGTCCCAACTGGCGGTGACAATCCGGCTCCCATCCGGACTGAACTGGGCGCTTTTCACATCCCCTTGATGACGCAAATTCCCTCGGAGATTCGCTTGGGTTTCGCTACTTATGCGCTCAACCAATACCCCATAGAGCCTCGCAGCAGCGAGCGCGTTATCAGACTGCCACTTCAACGCCCGAACCAAGTGAACTACCCCCTCGCTACGCTTTCCGTCTTTTTCCGACCGTTGCACCGCCGTTTGATAATCCGCTGCACTGGCCTCACGGAGCATCGCTAGGTTTTTGTTGTTTGCTTCGCGGGCATGCCGTGCGCTGGCCTCCGACTGTTTCTCAGCCCGCATGGCTCGCACGGCCTGCCAGGTGCTCACCGCGATTCCTGCCACCAGCAGCAGCGCGATGCTTGACGCCGAGGCCAGCGCCAACCGGTTGCGCCGAGCAAATTTCCCGAACTGATACCATGCGCTCGGCGGTCCCGCCTCCACCGGCTCAAAGGACAAGTGCCGCTGGATGTCCGCCGCCAGCGCCGCCGCGCTACCATAGCGTCGCTCCCGATCCTTCTCCAGCGCTCGCAGCACGATCCAGTCCAGATCCCCCTTCAGCTCCCGGCTCAGACGCTCTGGTGCCACTTGACGTGTCTCCGCCCGCGCCCGCACCGCCTCGCTAATGGGGGTCAGACGGCTGCTGGGCCGCCCCGCCTCTTCCTCCCGGATGCGACGCAGCATCTCGTCCACCGCCGCCTGCCGCAGCGATTCGCGCGTCAGCGGCGTCTCGCCGCAGAGCAGCTCGTAGAGGATAACCCCGAGGGTGTAGACGTCGCTGCGGGTATCGAGGTCCGGTGCCGCTCCCGCCTGCTCCGGGCTCATGTATTGTGGCGTGCCCACCACCATCCCATCCAGCGTGTGTGCCAGCGTGCCCTGCCAGGATTCCTCGCCATCCTGCCCCAATGCCTTGGCCACGCCGAAGTCGATGACCTTGACCAGTGGCTGGCCGTCCACCTCCGCCACTAGGATATTGGAGGGCTTCAGGTCCCGATGTAGCACGGCCTTCTGGTGCGCGTGCTGCACGGCCTGGCAAACAGGGATGAAAAGCTCCAGCCGCTGGCGCAGGGTGAGCCGCCTCTCATCGCAATAGGTGGTGATGGGCTGGCCGCGCACCAGTTCCATCACGAAGTAGGGCTGACCGTTCTCTACCGTGCCTGCATCCAGCACTGCGGCGATATTGGGATGCTCCATGAGAGCCAGCGCCCGGCGCTCGGCCTCGAAACGGGCCAGTACCTCGCGGCTGCCCATGCCCGGCTTGATGAGCTTGAGCGCCACCTCGCGCCGGATCGGCTCTTGCTGAAGCGCCCGGTAAACCACGCCAAAGCCACCCTCGCCAAGAGGTTCCAGCAGGCGGTAGGGGCCGATGACCTCCAGATCGTGCTGCGGAGGTGCATTTCCACCCGCCCTCACGGGAGGAATGAATTCATCAGAGTCGATCCGAATCGTGTGTGTTTCCCCGGTGGCTGAGATGGAGTCGGAAGGCTCGGCCAAAAGGAGGCAGGCGGGGCAAGTGTTGCCGAGGAAACCCTGCGGCAAAGCATGGCCGCAGCGGGCACAGGGCTGGGTTGCTGGCGTTGAATCAGGCATGGCAAAAACGAGGCAACTGATGCGGTTAGGACTTAGGCAGGCTGCCGGGCTGCGTCAATGCCTCAGGAGGCTGCAGCGGGGGCAAAAAATAATTTCAGGGAGACTGTAACCTTTTTGGCGGGCCCCGCTAGAAGCGCCTGAAGACGAAGAGCACCTCCGCCTCAAACAAACAAAAACGACACACATCCCAAACCTATGAAACTCACAAGCATCCACCTCAAATCCCGAACGGCAGGCCTGATGGCCAGCATCGCGGTGGCGTTAGCCTCCGCTTACGGGCAGCAATACTACATTTATAACGGCCAGCGGATTCCTCTGACACCTGTGGCCGGGCAAGCTCTCGTGCAGCATGCAGCGACGGTGTCTGCCGCTTCTGCGGCACGCACTACCGCTCAGTCTCTGGCCGTGCCTGAGAGTGCAGTGACCCCAATCGGAGTCCCAGGCTGGAGCCGTGCGAATTTGGGTGCCAGTAGCAATGTTTCCATGAAAGCCGCATCCGCGTCCACTGTGGCTGCAAGCATCGCCTCAATCGCCAACAGACCGGAGTTCGCATTCGCGTCTCCGGTGTTCACTTCAACGTCCGGTGGGATGCTTTCGCCCACCGCTAACATTATGGTTCGTTATCGTACTGGAGAAAACCCTGTTGCGGCTTTTAACGTTATTCGCACGCCTGCCATGATCTTCCAGACCCAAATCGGACAGAGTGGCATTTGGAGTATTACCACCAATCTGCGTGATGGATTTAGTGTGCTTGCTTTGGCGAACAAGCTTCAAGGTTCGTCCGTGCTCGATTATGCAACGCCAGATTTTATTCAAACCATGGAAAAACACTCCTTGCCGCAAGATCCTCTATTTACTGACACTTGGGGCCTTCGTAATACAGGTCAGCGTTACCCAAATTACTCAACTCTCAGCGGGTTTGACATGAAGGCCGTGGAGGCATGGGGTGTTACCCGCGGTAGCAGCTCCGTTATCGTATTGGTTATGGATGATGGGACTCAGCTTAATCACCCTGATCTTGTTGTTGTTGCAGGGCGTGACTTTAGTGGTCTTGGTGGAGGTGGTGGTCCTGTTAATAATTATGACAATCACGGAACTTCCGTCGCGGGTTGCATCGCCGCAAAAGCTAATGACCTAGGGTCAATCGGTATAGCACCTAATGTGCGAGTAGCTTCAGCCAAGATCGCCGGTGCTGCCGACGGCACATGGAGCAACTTCCGTGATAGCAACGTCGTCAGTGCGCTCGAATGGGGCAGATCTTTGGGAGCCCGTGTTTCAAATTCGAGCTGGGGAGGCTACTTTGCCAGCAGTGCTATAGATGACGCATTTAGGGTCTCTAAAGCCGCGGGCATGGTCCATTTTGTTGCGGCAGGAAATAGTAATTTAAATGAAATTATGTTCCCTTCTTCTTGCTCCCACGTGAATGCTGTTGGAGCCGCAGGCCCGAATGGACTCCGTTGTGGTTTCTCAAACTACGGCACCGGCCTCAAGTTCATGGCTCCTGGCATCTTCATGTGGGCCGCAGACCGCACAGGTTCCGCAGGCTACGCCTCCGGAGACTACTACCAGTTCAGTGGCACTTCAGCGGCCTCCCCATATGCGGCCGGTATCGCTGCATTGCTCCTTTCCAGTGAACCATCGCTCACCCCGGACCAGGTAACTCAACGAATGATTGCCTCATGCCGGGACATGGGAACAGCCGGCTACGATTTGGAGACCGGCCATGGTCTTTTGGATGCCTATCGCACACTTGTTCCGCGCGGCGCCGATCAACCCGAAATTAGCCTGCGCGGCAATGGCGTCGAAATCACGAACAACGATGGCTCACCTTCCACCGCTGACCACACTCACTTCGGCACGGTGTCTTCCGTGGGGGGCGCGATCAACCGTGTCTTCACGATCGAGAATACGGGTAGCGGCAATCTTCAGCTTACCGGCTCACCGCTTGTGATGATCAGTGGCACTGGCGCCTCGCATTTCGTTGTCGAATCGATGCCTGGGAACGCCATCGCCCCGTCGCGTTCCGGCACCTTCACCGTGCGTTTCCTCCCCAAAGCAGTGGGCAGCTTCAATGCGACCATATCCATACCCAACAACGATGTTGACGAGAATCCTGCCTCCTTTGCTATCACGGGAACCGCAAGCTGGAACACTACACCCGAAATCCGTATCCGTGGCAACGGCCTGGAGATCGTCAATAACGATACCACGCCCTCGCCCCATGACCATACCAGCTTCGGCCAAGTCACAGCTTCCGGTGGTGTGATCGAACGCATCTTCACCATCGACAACATCGGAAGTGGCGATCTCCGCCTTACAGGTTCCCCCGCAGTCGTCTTGAGCGGCTCGGGTGCCTCCCAATTCAGCGTGCAGGCATTGCCTTCGGCCACAATCTCCCCTGGTCGCTCCACCACCTTCGCGCTGCGCTTCCGTCCCACCAGCAACGGCACTTTCGCGGCCATGGTCTCACTTACCAACACAGATGGTGACGAAAACCTCACCACCTTTGCCATCAATGGATCAGCGAACATTCCTACCCGCGACGACCTGCCCAACAGCTTTCCAGGCCGCACGGTCGACCGCATCAGCAATACGCCGGCAGCCTTGAACTACGCAGGCGATGAGGACTACGTGACTTTCATCATGCCCTGGACGCGCACGGTGGTCATGGAGACTCTTGGTTCTACAGACACTGCTGGGGCTCTACTGGATTCCTCGGGGCGGATGCTTGCAAATGACTCCAGCAGTGGTTCGGGCGGTAATTTCCGCATACAACGCGTGCTAGGAGCCGGCACCTACCATTTGAGGATCAAAGGCCAGACAAGCTCCACGATTGGCAGCTACACCATCAGCCTGCACTAATCCAGCCAATCCCGGCCCAGCGGTTGCCTGCCGCTGGGCCTCTTTTCAATGCAAATCCCTGTCTAGAAACTAATTTCAAACAGAAACTGAAAAGATGCAAAGTGTCAAAACGGAACCGGGCATCCGCCCTCTCTCCGAACACGAGAGGCTTCGCCAGTATCACATTCCATTCATCCACCTTCCATGAAGACCCTTTCAAATCACATGAATCAACGTCCCAAGCATTCCGTCGGCCGTTGCAGCCAACTTGTGAGGCATTCCGCGCTTGTAGGCTGCGTGATGATGGCCTTGTGGCTAGTCAGCCAGGGCGGACGCGAGGAGAAAGCCGAGATCTATCCCGTTATGACCCCGGCGGATCATTTTACGACCGGCTCCATGATCAAACCTGATACGGCGCCCCATATTTCAAAGATCGTGCAATCTTCGGAGCCGTTGTCCAGATTTGCAGAGACCCGCACAGCAGCCGAAAAACGTGCCTTGGCGGATGCGCTCATCGGCCGAGGAACGGAGGCAGCCATCCAGGAATGGGGACGTGCCCTGCTGGCAGAAACCGACCCCGATTGCCAACGTGCCATGCTGGAGTGCTTGGACACGCTTAACAGTGAAGCCGCCATCGAAATGATCACCCAGCTGGTTGAAATATCAGAGGATCCCGTTGTGACTCTTGCCGTGACTCGCGCTCTCAGCCGACTTGCCACACCTGACACAGTTGAATACCTGTCAGAAATTTATGCGCGTGCAACGGAGAATCCCGCATGCCAGCAGCGTGTCCTAGACGTGATTGGATCCATCCGCAACCCTGCCGCAGTGGCAGGTCTTGTGATGGTAGCCAACCAGCCGGAGCTTGGAAACGCTTTCACCAGTCAGGCCTTTGACAGCCTGGGCAAAATTGGTGATCCGACCTGCCTGCTGGCCATGATGAGCGCCTACCAGACGCTGCTGCCAGAGCACTTTGTGCAGCGTCATCAAGCATTGCACGCCATTGCCTCCATTCAAAATCCAGATTCCATTTCCCTGCTGCAGGAACTGGCGGCGAACGCGACAATGCCAGCCATAGCGGTTGTTGCAGCGGACGCATTGCAGAACATGCCTAGCGGCCAAGTGGTGGTGAGATAGCAAGACTCGCCTCGGGGGCAAGAGATGGGTGAGTGATCTGCCCCCGGAGTTTGATCCAGTTTCTATGAGAGTCTGGTGGTGGCTTGCGGCTTGGTTTGGGTGTTCGGTTTATTTGGGGGATTCGTGCTGCCTTTCGGCTGACGGAGCGTAGCGCAGGCAGCCGAATGGCAGCACTGCGCGAACTCCGCCGGCGGCTGGTAGTCCAGCGACGAATGAAGCCGCTGTTCATTGTAGCTGCGGCGATAGTCCCTGCCCAGCACTTTCGCCTCGGCCAGTGTGGCGAAGATTTCCCGGTTCAGCAGCTCGTCCCGCAGGCGGCTGTTGAAGCTCTCGCTGTAGGCGTTCTGCCACGGGCTGCC
>JBIJBP010000210.1:0-6407 GCA_044345155.1 Prosthecobacter sp.
CGCCATCGAGGACATGTCGCACCTGCTCGTGGGCGAAGACCCGACGCGGGTCGAATACCTGTGGCAGATGATGTACCGCCAGCATTTCTGGCACGGTCACGGCATCGTGCGCGCCACGGCCATCGCGGGCATCGACCTCGCGCTGTGGGACATTGTGGGCAAGGTGGCGAACATGCCGCTCTCCAAGGTCTTCGGCGGGCCGGTGCGGGACTATGTCCGCACCTACTGCCACCTCGGCGGCGGGAAGATGGAGGATTTTTATCAGACACCCGCCGACAACGCGAAACGCTTCGCCGAGCTCGCCCAGGCCGCCGTCGCAGACGGTTACACCGCCTTCAAGAGCATGGCCGTGCCGAGCACGATGCCCATCGAGGGCATGAAGCCGGTACGCGCCGCGGCGGCGGCGGTCGCCGCGATGCGCGAGGCCGTGGGGCCGGACATCGACATCATGGTGGACTGCCACGCGCGGCCCTCTCCGGCCATGGGGCTGAAGTTTGGCAAGGCCCTGGACGACTACGGCTTGTACTTCTTTGAGGAGCCCTGCTGGCCCGAATGCGTGGACGGCCTGGCCAGGATCAACGCCGCGCTCACCACGCCCGTGGCCAGCGGCGAACGCGTGACGAACCTCGAGGCCTTCAAGGACCTGTTTGAAAAGAGGGCGGTTGAGATCTGCCAGCTCGACATCACCCACTGCGGAGGCCTGAGCGCCGCCAGGCGCGTCGCCGCGCTGGCCGAGGCGCACCGCATCGCCCTGGCGCCGCACAATCCGCAGGGTCCGGTGAGCACCGCCGCCTCGCTGGAGTTCGGCTTCTCGCAGCCCAGCTACATCATCTGCGAAACCGTTCACAACGACGTGCCGTGGAGGCAGGACGTGGTCGAGGAGGGCTTCACCGTCGAGAAACAGGGGCGCATCGTGCGGCCTAACAACAAGCCCGGCCTCGGCATCACCATCAACGAAGCCGAGGTGAGGAAGCATCCATTCCAGCAGGAGATCGTGCTGCGCGAGTTCAGCCCCGACGGCGCGGTGACCGACTGGTGATGGGCGGATCAGACGACGCGGCGCACGCTTTCCGCGCTGCCCAGCGTCGTGACATCCCCGTCCGGCAGGGCGAGCAGCAGCCGGCCCTCGGAGTCCAGGTCCACGGCGCGGCCATAAAGCTCGCAGCCGTCCACCGTCGCCCGGATCTGACGGCCCAGCAGCCAGCTTCTCTCCCGGGTTTCCGCCACGGCCTCATGAAAGCCGTCCTCGATCCGCTGGAACTGGGCGTGAAGCTGCTGGAGCACGGCGGCGGCGAGGGAGTTGCGATCCAGCTCCGGAGTCTGCGCAAAGGGCATGGAGCCAAGCAGCGAGGCGGCGGCTCCCTCCAGCTCCGGCGGGAACTGGCGAGTGTTCACATTCAGACCGATGCCGAGCACCAGCATGAGGCCGGACCTGGTGGAGACGACGTCGGCCAGCAGGCCCGAGACCTTGCGGTCGTTGACGTAAAGGTCGTTCGGCCACTTGATCAGCGGCCTCAGCGGCAGCTCGTCCTCGACCGCACGGCAAAGGGCCAGGGCGGCGAGCGTGGTGAGGCGCGGCCAGAGCGGCGTCGGCGCCTCCGGCTGGAGCAGCAGGGAGAACATGAGGTCCTTGCCCCTGGGCGCCAGCCAGCGGTTCTGACGTCGGCCGCGGCCCGCCGTCTGGCTTTCCGCAAAGAGCACCAGGCCGGACGGCTCGCCCGCCATCGCCGCCTCGCGCACGGCATCGCTGGTTGAGCCGATCTCATCGACCACGCGCACCCTCCAGGGCAGGGCGGGATCATTCAGCAGGCTGGGATCAAGCGCGGACATCAGAGACGGTCGCCGGGGTGGAGTTCATCATGGTCGCCCTCGCACTCCAGATGCGTGGTGATGTGAACAGGATGGCTCGTGCCCTGGATGACGGCGCGCTCGATCTCCGTCGTCAGTCGATGGGCTTCGCGAAGCGTGATGTCGTCCGGAAAGAGGAAATGCACATCGACATAATGGACCTGGCCGGCGTTGCGGTGCCGCAGGGCATGGAAGGTCACCCCACGGGCCGCCGTCTCGCGCACCAGCGCCGCATCCAGGTCGCGGGTGAGCGCGGGGTCGGCATGATCCATCAAGCCCGCCACGCTCTGGCGCAGAAGGTCATAGCCTGACACGAGGATGTTTCCCGCCATGAGCAGGCCGCAGACCGGATCCCACCAGGGCCAGCCGGTGAGGTGCATCAGGCCCAGGCCGGCGAGGGCGCCGAGGCTGGTCCATCCGTCGGTGAGCACATGACGGCCGTTGGATACCAGGATTAACGAACGATGCCGTCGGCCGGTGCGGATGAGGTAGAGGCCGAGGATGCCGTTGATGACCACCGTGGCAAGGGTGAGGAGCACGCCGTCACCCAGGTGGGAGACCGTCAGCCCGCCGATCCAGCGGCGGATGGACTCATAGATGATGAAGACGGCGGCCAGCACGATGAGGCCGCCTTCGATGCCTGCGGAGAAGAAGGCGATCTTGCTGTGGCCGTAGCGGTGGTTTTCATCGGCGGGCTGCGCGGCGAGCCAGAGGCTGTAGGCCGCGAAGACCACCGCCGCGACATGCACCACGGACTCCGCCGCATCGCCGAGGATGGCCGCCGAGCCCGTGAGCAGGTAGGCGCTCATCTTCAGCACCAGCATGACAAACCCCATGACCAGGGACAGCCGCATGGCCCGGGATTGCATCTGGTCGTCGGTGCTCATGACAGGAGAATCTCGCAGACTCGATCCGTGTCCGCCAGGTTTTCCAGGCAGACCCAGGGTGAATGGGCGGACAGGGCGGCGGCTTCAAAATTTCCCGTGCCGACCGCCAGGCAGCGCGCGCCGATGGCATGGGCACAGGCGATGTCCTTGGGCGTGTCACCAATGACGATGACCTCGCTGACCGGATACGTGCGACCCGTCGCCCCGCTCATGCGGCGCATGGCCACAGGGCCAAGAAGGTTGCGATCCTCGGCGTCATCTCCAAAGGCCCCTTCGACAAAATGACCGCCGAGGTCAAAACGCGCCAGCTTCATCTCCGCGCCACGGCGGACATTGCCCGTCAGCAGGCCCAGATCCGCGCCACCGGCGGTGGTCAGCGCCTGCAGCAGCTCCCGGGCGCCGGGCAGTGTCTGGCCGATGAACTCACGATCCTGCAAGCGGCGCTGAAGATGGGCGAGGTAGCTGCGAAGGTATTCATCAACGGCGGCCGGAGTCATCTCGCGGCCCACCTGTTCGAAGAGCTGCCGGACAATGCCGCCGTCCGTGGCGCCAGCAAGGTTCAGCGGCGGCAGCGAGCCACGAGGCACGCCGTAGAGCTCCTCCACGGCGTCAAGCAGCGAGGCGCCACCGGCACCCCCGGTGTCAAGGAGCGTGCCGTCGATGTCAAAAAGCAGGAGTCTGGGCATGGGGGCGCAGAGAAAGAACAGCTTTCAACGACGGTCATGCTGTTTTTACCATGCCCTCCACCTTTCATTCCTCCGTCACACGTTTTGCCTTCGACATTCCGCCGCGCCAGAGGTCGTAGCGAGGGTCGGCATGAGCCTGGAAGAAGCCGTCGAGCCGGGACTTCATCTCCAGCGTGACCTGCTGAAGGCCCGGCTGGCCGAACAAATTGAATCGTTCCCGGGGGTCTGCCTGCATGTCGTAGAGTTCATGGGGGCCTTCCGGATGTCGGTGCACGTATTTCCAGCGTTCGCCGCGCACGGCCCGGCAGGTCTCCATTTCATAGAAGACCGTGTTGTCCCATCCGGCGGGCGGCCTGCCCAGAAGTGCTTCCGAAAAGTCACGACCCGGAGGGCGCGGCTTTGCAGGCAGCCTATCCCGAAGGTCCAGATAACCGAGCAGGCTGGGCAGGAAGTCGTAGTTGCTGACCAGCAGGTCCGAAGTTGCTCCGGCGGGGATCCTGCCCGGCTGGTGGAAGATCAGCGGGATCTGCATCATGAGCTCATGGGCACCGATGGGGCGGGTGTGGTCGCCCATGCCCCAGAGTCCGTTCTGACCCCCCATCCATCCCTGGTCGGAGGCATAGACAACCAGCGTGTCCTTTTCCAGGCCCAGCCGCTTCAGCGCGCCCATGACATCGCCGACACCATCGTCCACGCCGCTGACCTCGCAGGCCATGCGCCGCCTGGCGCGTGGATCATTGTGAAACTGTTTGTTATGAAACTGCCAGGGGTGCATGGCGTCGCGCGGGAAGCTCTGCAGCTCCTTGTCCGCATAGTAGGCGGCATGGCGGTTGCGGGACTCGTTCAGCATCAGGTTGCCGAGCGAATAGGGGCCGTTGTAGGCCAGGAAGAGGAAGAACGGCCGGTCCCGGTTCGCCTCGATGAACTCGATGCCGCGCCGCGTCCAGTAGTCGGTCGTGTATTCCGCCACCTTGGTGATCCGGCCGTTCTCGATGATCTCCTGGTCGTAAAACTCCCGGGTGCTGCCGTCAGGCTTGGTGACCCAGAAGGAGAATCCTTCGTCCGGCGTGAGGTTCGCCCCGAGATGCCACTTGCCGCTCAACCCGCAGACGTAGCCCGCATCACGCAGGATCTCGCCGACGGACGTGAACTCACCAAGGGTGTTGTACGCCTCCGGACCCATCATGAACTTCGGATCGAGGAACGAATGCACGCCATGCTGGGAGGGCAGCAGGCCGGTGAGGAAGGTGGCGCGTGTGGGTGAGCACACCGGATTGCTGCTGAGCGCCCGCGTGAAGCGCACCCCGCCGGCGGCCAGCGCGTCGATGTTCGGCGTGCGGATGTCCGGGTTGCCGTAGCAGCCGAGGGTCCAGGCCCCCTGGTTGTCGGTCAGGATGAAAACGACGTTAGGCCGGCGCGCCGCCTGGAGGAGTGCCGGAAGTGCGAGGAGCAGGAGCGTGGCAAAAAGGCGCGTCATGCCGTTAAAACGCCGGCCGCCGCACGGCCGTTGCAATCAGCGCCTCAGCCCCTGGACGCGCGACTGCATGTCCTCCAGGACGGGCGCCAGCTCCAGCTTCTGCTTCACGCTGGCATCGCGCAGGAAGAGCAGCGGATCCTCGGCCATCAGGTCCTCCATGAATTTCCGATCCTGCTCGGCCAGACGGTCGCCCTCGGCATTGCCGCCGCGCAGGTTCTTCAGGTCACCGCGCATCCGGGTGACCAGACGCTTGCGGTCCTCGACCGGCATCACCTTCAAACCGCGGTCGATGACCTCGAACAGCGGCTCGATGGTGCGGTTCACATAAACTTTCTGCTCCTCCTCGGAGAGCGAGGCAAAGAACTTGTCGAGCGCCTCCTGGGCGTCCTCGCGCAGGCTTTTGCGCTGGCCGATATCCAGCCGCTGGTAGTTCGTGATGACACGCGCCAGGTAGCCGCGGCGTTTTTCATCCGAAAGCTTTTCGCCTGCCAGCCAGGGGGCGTTTTCCACCAGTTCCTGCACCTTGCCGGGCCAGGAGACCAGGTCGTCCGTCTCGTGCATCACGAGCGCCACGGCCGACCAGAGGGCGGCGAGCAGGGCCAGCGTGGTGATCCAGAGGTGTTGTCGCGACATGATTCAGGGATCAGCGTTTGAAGCGGCGGGAGACGATGCCGATGAACTCACCCGCCTCCTCGACACGGAGCTTCTGGGTGACCATGAAATAGGACACAGCAGCCACCGCCACCGTGCCACCGAGCGCAGCCACGCGGAGGATGAAGCCCATGTGCGGCCAGTCAGCGAGCAAGGTGAACTTCGCAGCGAGGCAGACTGCCCCCATCACCGTGATGCCGGCAAGCAGGCGAATCAGTCCCTGCACGAGCAACCGCGTCTCCAGGCCGCTGGCAAACTTCCGCATCGAGAGGTAGAGCGCCAGGAAGTTGCAGGCCAGCCCCAGGGCGGTGGCCCAGGCCAGGGCGGTGTGGTCCCAGTGGAGGACAAAGACCGTGATGGAATTCAGCGCCGCCGTCAGCGCAATGACGCCAAGGCTCGCCATCATGGGGACGAAGCGCCTGCCGATGGTGTAAAAGGCAGGCTGGAGAACCTTGATCGCGGAATAAAAGACCAGGCCGAAGGCATAGGCCTGCAACGGGGCCGCAGTCGCCGCCACATCCGCCGCCGTGAACTTGCCATGCTCAAAAAGAATGGAGACGATCTCATCGGCGAGCAGGGAGAGCCCGACCGCGCTGGGCAGCGTCAGGAACAGCACCAGCCTCAGGCCCTTGGCGAGCGCGCCGCGAAAGGCGGGCGTGATGCCCTCGGTGGCGAGGCGTGAGAGCATCGGCAGCGTCACGGTCGCCACGGCGACACCGAACAGCCCGAGCGGAAGCTGCTGAAGGCGCTGGGCGTTGGCCAGCCAGGCGTTCGCCGCCTCGTGGCCGGGCGTGAAGGAGGCGAAGATGGAGTTCAGGAACACGCCGACCTGGGTGCCGCCGGCGGCGATGAGGGAGG
>JBIJBP010000092.1:0-20747 GCA_044345155.1 Prosthecobacter sp.
GGTACCAGCCGGTGGCGCGGTAGTTGGCGCCTTCGAAAAGCCCGACCACGGGGTCGGCGTAGGCGGGGTCGAACTCCGGCGTGGGCAGCGGCGTCGCGGCGTCGATCCAGACATTCCAGCGAATCTGAGAGCGCTGGGTCCTGGCGGTGGCGTTGGGGTATTCGGTGGCGGGATAGCCGGCGTAGGCTTCGTCGTATTCGTCGGTGAGCTTGGCGAAGGAGTGGCCGAGCTCATGTTCGAGGATGCCGGCGCTGTATTCATCGGTGGTGGCGAGGGCCAGGGGGCCGCCGCTGCCGCCGTAGGTGGAGTCGTTGATCAGGACGATGGGGATGTCGTACTCGGGCACGTGCTTGTTGAGCAGGCTGTAGGCACGGCTGCTGCCCGTGCTGGTGAGCGTGTTCAGCTGGGGGATGCCGGGGGTGTTGAAGCCGGTCTGGAAGTAGGTGTCCCTGCTGCCGCCTGCCTCGCCGTTGTCCGTGCCGGACTGGTTGGAGGCGATCTCGACCCGGTAGATGTTGCAGTAGGAGCGGTAGCGGACCCAGGGTTCCTTGGTGAAGAGAAAGTCCACACAGGTCTGCACATCGGAGGCGAAGGCGCCCATCTGGCCGCTGGTGTAGCCTTCGGAAAGAAACACCATGTTGAGGCGCGTGCCACGTGAGCCGTTTTCCTCAACCACGGCCAGGGTGGAGGTCTGGGCCTGCAGGCCTGCGGCTCCGAGGATCCAGGTGGTGAGCAGGAGCAGGACGGTGTTTTTGTTCATGAGGAGGGAAGCGGGATGGATCCAAGGCGGCCTTCGAGCGGCGTGTCACCGGGCTGGATGATGCGGGAGATGTCGAGGCGTGCGGCGCCCTTCACCCGGGGCATCCGCACCTGGAAGACCACGGGGCCGGCGACGGTGTAGTTCACGGGCTTTGAGCCGCCGGTCTGCGGGTCCAGCACGGCGCAGAGATGGTCGGGAGCAGGCAGCAGTTCTTCGGCCAGGATCTGGTTGTCAGCGGACATGAGCCGGCAACGCAGCATGCCGGACCATTCCTCAGGCTTCCGGCGCTTCGGGGCGAAATCGCCCTCGATGTCCTGCTGGTCCACCAGCGTCAGACGGCCCTGGTCGAGGCTGAGCATGTAGGCGCGTTTGAAGCGCGGCCCCGACTTGCTGTCGTCGAGCCGCGGCCTGTCGCCAGAAGGCGGCGCCGGAGGTGAGGCGGGGGCGGCGGTGCTGATGAGCGGTTCCTGGGGCGACGTCGGGCTTGTCGCAGGCGGTTTGACCGGAGCGGAAGATGGAGCTGCGTCCGCTTCTGGCGGAGCGGATTTCGCCGATGCCGCCGCACTGTCATCGCGCAGGCCGCGCCAGGCCAGCAACCCGGCGATGAGGCAGAGGATCAGAACCGTCACGGGCCGTCGCATGAGGCCGAGGGTGCCATACCCGGCCTGCGGATACCAGCGCAAATCCTGCTGCGCGCTTGCACATGCACCGGGTCTCGTGACAAAGTCACCCTTCGCCATGAAAAACACCTCGCGCCGTCATTTCCTCCAGCTTGCCACCACCGCCTTCGCCGCTGCTTCCGCCGCGCCGGTCCGTGCGGAGAAGAAGGAGCCCTTCAAGATTTCCCTCGCCGAATGGTCACTGAACAAGCGCATGTTCAAGAAGAACGGCGCCGAGCCGCTCGATCACCTCGACTTTGCCAAGACCGCCCGCAGCTTCGGCATCGACGGCGTGGAGTACGTGAACCAGATGTTCTTCGACAAGGCCAAGGACGCCGCCTACCTGGGTGAGATGAAGAAGCGCCAGGAGGGCGAAGGCGTGACCGGCCTGCTCATCATGTGCGACCGCGAGGGCAATCTGGGCGACCCGGATGATGCGAAGCGTTCCACGACCATTGAGAACCACCTCAAGTGGCTCGACGCGGCCGCCACGCTTGGCTGCCACAGCATCCGCGTGAACGCCGCCAGCAATCCCAAGCTCAGCTTTGAGGAGCAGATGAAGCTGGCCGCTGACGGCCTGCACCGCCTGTGTGTCGAGGCGGACAAGCGCGGCCTGTTTGTCGTCGTGGAAAACCACGGCGGCCTCTCCAGCAACGGGCTCTGGCTCACCGGCGTCATGCGTGCGGCGGACCATCCCCGTGTCGGCATCCTGCCGGACTTTGGCAACTTCTACACCGACCGCGCCAAGGGCGAGCTCTACAACCCCTACAAGGGCCTGCGTGAATTCATGCCATGGGTGAAGAAGGGCATGAGCGCCAAGGCCTATGACTGGGACACTGGCGCCGGCAAGTTTTACACCGAGGACCGCCGCGAAGGTCGCGAGATGACGCTCGACTACCAGCGCCTGATCGACATCGTGATCAAGGCCGGCTACAGCGGCTACATCGGCATTGAGTATGAAGGCGACAAGCACAGCGAGATGGAGGGCATCGCCCGCACCAAGCAGGCCCTCGATGAGCTGAAGGCTCTGGTGGGCTGAGCTGGCTTCCTTTCATGCGCCGTCTTGACCAGCTGCTCTCCTCCCTCGGCTACTGTTCGCGCCGGGAGGCGGAGGGCATGGTCCGGGCCGGGCGGGTGAAAGTCGGTGAGGAGATGGCCAGAAAGGCCGAGCAACGCGTCGATCCGCACCAGGTGCTTCTGGACGGCAGGCCGCTGGAGGCGCCGGACGGCCTTCTGGTCGTCTTCCACAAGCCGACGGGTTATGTCTGCACGCATTCGGACGGCGAAGGTGAGACCATTTATGAACTGCTGCCGCCGCGCTGGCTGGCGCGCAACCCGCCGGTGACCAGCGTCGGGCGGCTGGACAAGGACACGAGCGGCCTGCTGCTGATCACCGACCAGGGCCAGCTCGTGCAGCGCTACACCTCGCCCCGGGCCGAGATTGAAAAGGTCTATGAGGTGGGGGTGGACCGTGATCTGGACCCCGCGCTCGTCGCCGTGTTCGCCAGCGGCACCGTCATGCTGCGCGGCGAGGACAAGCCCTGTCTGCCGGCGCAGCTCGAGATCACCGGCCCGCGCACGGCTTCCCTGACGCTCACCGAGGGCCGTTATCATCAGGTGCGGCGCATGTTTGCCAGCCAGGGCTGGCATGTCGAAACACTGCATCGCTCACGATTCGGAGACTACACTCTGGAAGGCCTGGCCGAAGGCGAATGGCGGGTGGTTTCCTGAGGCGACCTTTGAAGCAATTTCGCAGTAAATTGCAGGCCGCCATGCCAGCGTCGATGCGCAGGCATGTCCTATCCGGGTCCACCTTCACCGACAACGGCGCAGCGTCTCTGGCGGCAGTTTTGCGTGCGGTTGCTGGACCTGGTTTATCCACGCACCTGTCGGTCCTGTGAAACCGTCCTGCCGGGGGCTGCTCCGCATTCAGGTCTGGAAAATGGGTTATGCCAGGCCTGTCGTCAGCTTCTCACACCGGTTCAGGCTCCCTGCTGCGCGGTTTGTGGCGAGCCGTTCAGCGGTGCCATGGAACGGCCGTTCAAGTGCTCGAACTGCGAAGGGCGGCGGCTGGCCTTTGCGTTTGCGATCTCGGGTTACAAGGCCTCGGGACCGCTGCGGGAGATGATCCACCGATTCAAGTACAGTGGCGACCTGACGCTGCGCGGGGTTTTGGCGGACGCCCTGCTGCAGGCGCTGGAGGATCCGCGTCTGGCTGCGGAAAATCTGGGCGACTGGGTGCTGGTGCCCGTGCCGCTGCATTGGTGGAAGCAGATGCGGCGTCAGTTCAACCAAAGCTGGGAGCTCTGCCGGGAGCTTTCCCTGCGCACCGGGATCCCGGCGGTGCAGGTTTTAACACGCCGTCGGGCCACGATGGCCCAGGCCCGGCTGAGCCGGAAAAGCCGCCTCGAGAATCTGCGCGGCGTGTTTGCCCTACGGCGGGAGCTTCCGCTTCTCGGCTGGCGCAGGCCTGATTTGAAGGGGAAAAATGTGCTGCTGGTGGATGACGTGCTGACCACCGGAACGACCACGCACGAATGCGCCCGGGTGCTCCGGCGTGAGGCCGCGGTGCAAAAAGTGGTGGTCATCACCGTGGCTCGTGGTTAGTGTGACAGCCATGTCCGGGCCTGACCGGGCTGATTTGACCCTCTGCCGGGCGGGTGTCCGGCGCTTCTGCGGTTTGCCAATCCGGGGAGTTCAGGGCGTCGGCCTGTCCTGCTGGACACCACCTCATCGAATCATGGGATTTTTCAAAAAGCGCTCCGTCAACGAACTTGGTGAAAAGAAGAAGGACATGCCGGAAGGGCTGTGGACCAAGTGTCCGTCCTGTGGCGAAAGCCTCTTCGAACAGGCGCTGGCGAAGAACCTGCGCGTCTGCACCCACTGCAGCTACCACTTCACCATCAGCAGCGGCGAACGCATCGCCAACCTCGTCGATGAAGGCAGCTTTGAGGAGATGGACCTGCAGATCGACTCCGTCGACGCCCTGGGCTTCAAGGGCTACGTGGACAAGGTGAAGGCCTACCAGAACAAGACCGGCCTGAAGGAGGCCGTCGTCACCGGCCGCGCCAACATTGAAACCATCCCCGTGCTGCTGGCGGTCATGGACTTCCGCTTCCTCGGCGCCAGCATGGGCAGCGTGGTGGGCGAAAAAATCACCCGTGCCATCGAGACCGCCACCGCCGAGAAAAAGCCGGTCATCGTCTTCTCCGCCTCCGGTGGAGCGCGCATGCATGAGGGCATCCTGAGCCTCATGCAGATGGCCAAGACCAGCGGCGCCCTGGCCCGCCATGCCGAGGCCTGCCTGTCCTACATCTCCGTCCTCACCCACCCGACCACCGGGGGTGTCACCGCCAGCTTTGCCACCCTGGGCGACCTCATCATCGCCGAGCCCAAGTGCATGATCGGCTTTGCCGGTCCTCGTGTGGTCAAGGAAACCACCCACGCCGACCTGCCGCCCGGCTTCCAGACCGCCGAATTCATGAAGCAGCACGGCCTCGTGGACATGATCGTCGAGCGCAAGGACATGCGCGCCCGGCTCGCCGGCGTCCTGCGTTACATGGCGCGTCCCGTCTGACGACCGGGTAAAAAACACCTTGCAAGGCCGCCTGCCATCCCGCAGACTCCCGCCGTTCCTGGTTCCCTCAGTGAGGTGGACCTCTGGTGTCCGCTCCGGTGTCCGGAGCTGTGGTTTCTGAAGGCGGCGTCCCTCACGGAACCCAATTCGACAGCGACAGGCCCCCCGGCCTGCATTCGAGCGGAGACCGCGGCGAGGCCGCTTTCTTTTTTATTCGCGATCCCCGATCCCCAGCCAGGGTCTGCACCCGTTTAGGCGCAGTCATTCCCAGGCCTGGTTTCCCCCATCCCTCCCCTCCAGCAAGCAACCATGGCAGGTCACAACAAGTGGTCCAAGGTCAAGCACATCAAGGCCGTCGTCGATGTGAAACGCGGCAAGGTCTTCTCCAAAATGGCGAAGGAGATCACCGTCGCCGCCAAGCATGGCGGAGGGAATCCCGACCTCAACGCCCGCCTGCGCAGCGCCGTCCTGGCCGCCCGCGCCGCCAACGTGCCCAACGACAACATCGAGCGCGCCATCAAAAAAGGCACCGGTGAACTCGGCGGCGCCGTGATCGAAGAAGTCACCTACGAGGGCTACGGCCCCGGCGGGGTCGCCTTCATGGTCGAAGTGGTCACCGACAACCGCAACCGCGCCGCCAATGACCTGCGCATCCTGCTTTCCAAAAACGGCGGCACCTTCGCGGACGCCGGCAGCGTGGCCTACCAGTTCACACGCCGCGGCGAACTGCGCTTTGACAAAGGCTCCCTGAACGAGGACGCCGCCATGGAACTCGCGCTTGAGGCCGGCGCCGACGACGTCCAGGACGGCGGCGATGAATGGGTACTCTACACCGCCACCGACCAGCTCTTCAACGTCGTTGCAGCGCTCAAGGAAAAGGGTGTCACCGCCAGTTCGCCCAAGCTCGTCTACCAGGCCAACACCCCCCTTGTGCTCACCGATGTCGAGACGGCCCGCACCGTCATCAAGCTTTACGACATCCTCGATGACTACGACGACACCCAGAACGTCCATTCCAACTTCGAGATCGACGACAGCATCGCCGACTCGCTCGACTAACCCTTTTCTCCCACCAACCCCATGAGCGACGAAATCCAGCCCGCGGAAGCGCCCAAGAAGAAGGCCACGGCCAAGAAGGCCACGGCCAAGAAGGCCACTGCGAAGAAGGCCCCCGCGAAGAAGGCGGCGGCAAAAAAGGCCCCCGCCAAAAAGGCCGCGACTAAAAAGGTGTCCACGGCCAAGGCCAGGACCCCTGAAGCTCCGGAGGCCGCCACAACTCCCGAACTGGAACTGCGCCTCGACCTCGCCCCTGCCGCTGAAGTCGTGACGGCGACCGAGAAGCCGGTGAAGAAAAAGACCCGCCGCACCGCCTTGCAGAAGAAGGCCGCCGAGATCCTGGCCAAGATGCAGGATTCCATGGCTGCGGCCCATGTCGCTCCAGCCACACCTGAAGCGCCTCCTCCTCCGGCACCCGTCCCAGCGCCCGCTCCTCAACCTCCGACGATCCAGCCTGCGCCTGCGCCTGCCCCGGCCCCTGTGGCTGCGGCCGCACCAGCGCCTGTGTCGGCCACGCCCTCGGGGCAGGAGCCTGATGCCGATGACGAAGGGGGAGCCGATGAAGCCGCCGCGCCCTCCGCAGAAGGGGGCTCCGGCCGCAAGAAGACCCGCTGGGAACGCTGGAAGGAGCGTCGTGAACGCTTCAAGGCGGAGAAACTCGCCCGCCGCATGGCCCAGCAGGGTGGCGGCCATGGAGGTGGCCATGGAGGCGCTCATGCGAACGGCTCCGCACCTTCGTCCAACGGCAGGCATCAGCCCCAGGAGGATGAAGCACCGCCTTCCGCCGATGTGGTCCTGGGACCGCCGGAAGCCGCTGAAGGCGTGCTGGAGCTGAACCCCAAGGGGCATGGTTTCCTGCGCATGCGTGACCGCATGTTCGTCCAGCATCCGCTCGATCCTTTTGTTCACGGCGACACCATCCGTCAGCTCGGCCTGCGCGAGGGCATGCACATCAAGGGCACCGCCCAGAAGGGGCCGCGCGGCCTCATGGTCACCAGCATCAGCGAGGTGAACGGGCGCGTGCCGGAATCCGTGCGTGACCTGCCGCTGTTTGAAGAGCTGAAGGCCGTCAACCCGAACAAGCGCATCCAGTTTGAAACCACCAAGGAACGCATCACCACGCGCGTGATCGACATGTTCACGCCGGTCGGGCGCGGCCAGCGCGGCCTCATCGTCGCACCGCCGCGCACGGGCAAGACCACCCTGCTTCAGCACATCGCCGAGGCCATCGTGCAGAACCATCCTGGCATGCACCTCATCATCCTGCTCGTGGACGAGCGGCCCGAGGAGGTCACCGAGTTCAAGCGCATCTTCACCAACGCCGAGGTCTACGCCAGCTCCAACGACCAGGATGTCCGCAGCCACACCCGCATCGCCAGCTTCGCCATCGAGCGCGCCAAGCGCCTCGTCGAGGCCGGCGAGCATGTGTTCATGCTCATGGACTCCATCACCCGCCTGGCCCGCGCCTTCAACAACGCCAAGTCCGGCGGCGCCACCATGAGCGGTGGCATGGCCGTCGGCGGCATGGAGATCCCGCGCCGCCTGTTCGCCGCCGCCCGCAACACCCGCGGCGCCGGCAGCCTCACGATCCTCGCCACCGCCCTCATCGAGACCGGCAGCCGCATGGACGATGTGATCTTCCTGGAGTTCAAGGGCACCGGCAACATGGAGCTCGTGCTCGATCGCAAGCTCGCCGAGCAGTACTACTACCCGGCCGTGAACATCTTCAAGTCAGGCACCCGCCGCGAGGAGCTGCTGCTGCCCGCCTTCCAGCTCGACAAGATCCACATGCTGCGCCGCGGCCTGGCCGGCGGCAAGCCCATCGACGCCATCCAGCGCGTCATCACCCTCTGCGAACGCTATCCCAGCAACGCCCAGATGCTGGTCGACCTGCCCGGCAAGGCGGGGTGAAGCCCGCCTCACAAGCAGGCGCCCGGCGATGATCAAGCCGCCGGTTGCCTGCGCGCTTGTTTCAGCGATGGTTAGGCAGGGCCAGGCCGGCCCCAACCATGTCTGTGACGCTCCCTGAAACCTCCGACCTGCTGCAGTCCTTCGGTGCCGCACTGGGGCTTGGCCTGCTGGTCGGGCTGCAGCGCGAGTGGGTGCAGAACCGCATCGCCGGCATCCGCACCTTTGCGCTGGTCACCTTGTTTGGCTCGCTGTCCGGGCTGCTGGGCATGATCTACGGAGGCTGGGTGGTCGCCGCCGCCTTTCTGGCCTTCGCCTGCCTCGTGGTGCTCGGGCATCTGGCGGAGATGAAGCAGAGCGAACCCGACTCGGGCCTGACCACCGAGATGGCCATGCTGGTGATGTTTGCCACCGGCATCCTCACGGTCTCCGGCCAGCGCCTGCTCGCCGTGATCATCGCCGGCAGCGTCCTGGTGCTGCTGCAGAGCAAGAAGCCGCTTCACGGCATGGTGCGCCGCATTGGCGAGGACGACCTGCGTGAGATTGCGCGGCTGGTGCTGGCGGGCCTCGTGATCCTGCCCGCCCTGCCCAACCGGGAGATGGGCTACCTGGGCGTGCTCAACCCCTTCGCCATCTGGCTGATGGTGGTGCTGATCGTGGGACTGAGCCTGTCAGCCTACCTGGCTCAGAAGTTTTTCGGCAGCAGCAAGGGCGCGGCCCTGGCGGGCTTCTTTGGCGGCTTGATTTCCAGCACCGCCACCACCGCCAGCCTGGCGCGCCGCAGCCATGACGCCGGCGCCTGCGGTCTCTGTCTCGCCGCCATTGCCATCATCGCCTCCGCCGTCGTCTTCCTCCGCGTCATGGTGGAGGTCATGATCGCTGCCCCCCAGCAATGGACCCGGATGCTGCCGCCTCTTCTCGCCATGATGTTCGCCTTCGGCCTGATCGCGGCGCTGACCCATCGCCTTTCCGAAAAACGCGGCCGTCACAATGCGGATCAGTCACCGCCTTCGGAGCTCAAGAACGCGGTCATGTTCGGCCTGCTCTACGCCGTGGTTCTGGTGATCGTGGCGACCGCGCGGCAGCATTTCGGCCAATCGGGCCTTTACGCGGCGGCGGCGATCTCCGGGCTGACGGACATGGACGCCATCACCCTGTCCACCTCGCGCCTGGTGAACACGGGTCACCTTGAAGCGGGCATCGCCTGGCGGATGATCCTCGTCGGTGGCCTGGCCAACGTGCTGTTTAAAATGGGCCTCGCCTCAGCCCTCGGGGCGCGTGCCTTCATCCGGCCCGTACTGGCCGGCATGGGAGCGGCTCTGGCCATCGGCACGCTCATCCTGCTGCTCTGGCCATGAACCGGCCGCTGCCTGATCAACCGCGCTTCTTGCGCGGCTGGCCGCTGCGTTCCAGCGGGCGCTGCGACTGGCGTGAACCCATGACGCGATGCGTGGTCTCGCGGATCTCCTCACGGGAGGCCGCATTGTGCTTGCCGCGTGCGGCCGGCTTTTCAGTGGTGTGAATCGCCTCGGTCACGGGCTTTTTCGGCGTCTTCAGGATGGCGGTGACCGCCGAGGCGGAACCGGTCTTCTTTTTGGCGCCGGAGGCGGAGCTGGGTTTCGCTTTCATGCAAGCCTAACAACGAACATCTCCTGGAACTTCCTCCACGGGACTTGGCGATTTTCACGCGTTGATTGCCCGGCCTGCTTGGAAGGATGACAAACGCGGAGCCCCGGTCACATTGCTGTCATGCCAGCCCAGTTCAAAGACTACTACGCGACGCTCGGCGTGCCCAGGGACGCCAGCGCGGACGACATCAAGAAGGCCTTCCGCAGGCTTGCCCGCCAGCATCATCCCGACACCGCCGCCGACAAGAAGGCCGCCGAGGAGAAGTTCAAGGAGATCAACGAGGCCAACGAGGTTCTCAGCGACCCGGAGAAACGTCAAAAATACGACCGGCTCGGGGCGCGGTGGAACGAGGCCGAGAACGGCATGCCGCCTCCGGAGCAGGAGCACGGCTTCACCTCCTCGCAGGAGTTCCACTTTGGCGGCACCGGCTTCAGTGATTTCTTCGAGCAGTACTTCAGCGGCGGCAGCCGGTACGGCTTTCCCGACGACTACGGTGAGGAAGACAAAACGCGTGCCGCCCCCAAGGGCCGCGCCCGGCGCGGGCATGACATCGAGGGCGACATCCTGGTGACCCTGGAGGAGGCCATGCACGGCACGCTCCGGCCCATTTCCCTGCAGACCGTCGACCGCAGGACGGGCGAAGCGGTGACTCATGAGTTCCAGGTACGCATTCCGCCCGGCGCCACCGACGGCCGGCGCATCCGCGTGCCCGGCCAGGGTGAACCCGGGCGTCATGGCGGCGCTCCGGGCGATCTCTTCCTGCGCGTCCGGCATGCGGCCCATCCAGACTTCACCACCCGTGAGGCGGACGTTTATCATGAGCTCGACACCGCCCCCTGGGAGGCCGTGCTGGGCGGCGAGGTGGTCGTGACGACGCTCGACGGCTCCATCAAGCTGCGGATTCCGGCCGGGACGGAGAACGGCCAGAAGCTGCGTGTGCGCGGCCGCGGACTGCCCAAGGGGAAGTCGGGGGAACGCGGCGACTTCTTTGTGACGATCCACCTCGTGCTGCCGGATCGTGTCAGCGACGCCGAACGCGAGCTCTGGGAGAAGCTGCGCGCCACTTCCACCTTCAACCCACGCGCCTGAGCCATGAACGAAACCTACACGCTTGAAGTGCTCGCCGAGATGACCGGGATCACCGCACGGACCCTCGTGGAATACCAGGAGCATGGCATCATCCGGCCGCAGTTTGACGACGACACCGTGCGCTGCCTGCGCCGCATCGAGCACCTGCGGGAGTCCTGCGGCATGAACCTCGGCGGATTGAAGCTGATGGCACGGCTGCTTCAGGAGGTCGACGAGCTGCGCCATGAGCTCAGGCTGCGGCGCTGACCTGCGGCACGCGCTTCAGCTTCCCAGCGCCACGTCGAGGATCATCATCACCGTGAAGCCCGCCATCGCCCCGAAGGTGGCGGCGTGCATGTTGCGCTCACGCTGCGCCTCCGGGATCAGCTCCTCGACCACGACGTAGATCATCGCGCCTGCGGCGAAGGCGAGCGCATAGGGCAGCATCACATGCATCCTGGAGACCGAAAGCGCTCCGATGACCGCAGCCGCCGGCTCGACGGCGGCGGAGAGCTGGCCGTACCCAAAGGATTTCAACCGGCTCATGCCCTCGCGCCGCAGCGGCATCGCCACGGCCGCGCCTTCCGGGAAGTTCTGCAGGCCGATGCCGATCGCCAGCGCCACCGCGCCGCCCAGGGTGGTCGAGCCCAGGCTTGATCCCACGGCGCCAAAGGCCACGCCCACCGCCAGGCCTTCGGGGATGTTGTGCAGGGTGATGGCGAGCACGACCAGAACGCTGCGCCGCCAGGTGGTCTTCACGCCCTCCGCCTCGGACATCGGATAGTCGATGTGCAGGTGCGGCAGCACGATGTCGAGGCTCCACAGGAACAGGCCGCCGAGCACAAAGCCGGTGGCCGCCGGCAGCCAGGGCGTCACACCCTGCTCGCGCGCCATTTCAATCGAGGGTGCCAGCAGCGACCAGAAGCTGGCGGCGATCATCACGCCCGCCGCGAAGCCCATCATGCCGTCCATGACGACGCGGTTCATCGACTTGAAGCAGAACACCAGCGCGGCGCCGAGGGCCGTCACGCCCCAGGTGAAGAGGCAGGCCAGAAAGGCCTGCCAGACGGGTGGAAGCTCGATGAACCAGGACGGCATGGGGAAAAGCAAGCCCACGCTTTGTCTGCATTCCGTCCCGGGTGCAAGCCACGCATGACCGGATTCATCAACAACCGGCCGTCCTGGCATCCTTTGTTCTCTGCTTGTCCGGCATGCTCCGGCTGATGTTTTTGTCGATTCTGCTGTTTGTGACCGGCCTGCGGGCCGACGAATGGTGGGCCTGGTCGTCGGTGGATCTCTGGAAAACCACGGAAGGGCATGACAGGGCATGGCTGTTTCTCGGCAACCGCCTTGATGCGGATGACAGTTCCTATGTGCAGATCGTCAGCCCGCGCTTCCGGCACGCCCTGAATCCGTGGCTCGATCTCGGCCTGGGCGCGTCCTTCCTCAGCATCGAAAGCCCCGCCAGCGGCGAACGCCACGGCCAGTTCCGCCCGGAGCTGGAGGTCAAGCCGCACTTTGACCTCACCCCGCACCTGGCCCTGGAATGGCGCAACCGCATGGAATGGCGCTGGAACGAGGAGGAGCCCTTCACCACGCACCGGCTGCGCAACCGTCTTCAGCTTGCCTGGACCCTGCCGAGGCCGCTCGGACCTCTCACCCGGATGTTTGCCAGCAATGAATGGCTCACGGACCTGCATCAGCGCCGCCTGGGTGAAAACAGGCTGGTGCCGCTTGGCCTGACATTCAAAGCCGGCGGGCACGCCGACCTGGACCTGTTTTACATGATCGTGTCCAGCCACTCGCAGCCGTCCTGGAGGCATGAGTCGGTGCTTGGAACGTACCTGAGGCTGAAATTCTAAATCCGCAAAGGGTAGAGGTGTTTGCAGTTTCGACTGATGGTCGAATCGGCTTCCTCACCCGAAGATGAGTTATGGTTAGGCGCCGCCAGCAACGCCTGCCTTTGAGCTTTTTTGTTCGGGCCGGCGGCCTTATCTGGCCAGGCGCACCTCCAGCTTGTTCAGGCGTATCTTGACCCCGGTGGGCACGTTCATGCCGGTGAAGGCGACGAGGCCTTTGGAATGCCTCAGTCCGAAGGGCTTGATGTCCTGCGGTGGCACGGCGGCCTCGTTGAAGGTGAAGCCCATCTCATCGCCCCGGAGCCCGGCCAGGAAGGTGTTCACGGGTTTCAGGGAGACCTCCCGGCCGTCCTGGAATTTGTTGTTCCAAACTCCGGTGACCCTGGCCTCGACGCTGCCTTTTCGGGAATGGTAGGTCAGGCCGCGGACGGCATGAGGAGGCTGGAAAGCACCCTGACGGGCGGGCAGCCAGCGCAGGCTCGGGCCAAAGGACCAGTGGGCGAACCATTGAGATTCAGGGATCAGGTCGTAGGAAACTTCGCCCCGAATTTCGAAAGCTTCGTCAACCAGGATGGGGAAGGCGAGGTCAAGAAAGGCGGCGTCCCTGCCGGTCAGGCTGAGTTCACCGGAGGCAGTCACACGCCAGTTGCCACCGGAACACAGGCAGGTGCTGAGCCCTTGAAACACAGGCAGTGGATGCCAGCCGCCGTCCTTGAGCCGTTCCGGCAGCTCCAGCACGGCACGGATTTCCGCCACATAGCTGCGTGCGTTGTCCGTGGGCAGGCTCTCCGGCGTCAGCCCGGCCAGGGTTTGCAGGGCGGCCGCGACATCATGCTGGCGGTACTGATGCTCCAGGCGTTGCACGCCCTCCCCCCAGCCGCCGTTTCCGGCAAAGACGGAGGTTCTCAGCGTGCCCTGATGATGCAGCAGGTCGCCCAGATCCCTGGCAACAGAAGTGACCAGGTTCCTGCCGGCTGACTTGAGCGCACGGCTGGCCAGGGCATCATCGCCGGCCAGCCAGGCGGTCACTGCCGCCAGCCCCTGGCTGCGCCGTGCCCTGGCGGGATTGGTTTCCTGGTGATCGAGCAGGCCCCTGGCAAAGGCTGAGGACGTCTCCTTCACCAGAGGATTCGAGAACACCTTCCGGGCGTTGCCGTGCTCCATGGCGATCTGCTTGCAGGCCTGGAAGAACTCCTCGGGAACGTGGGTGTCGTGACGCCGGGTTTCCGCAAAGCGCCGGCCCAGGGTCAGCACCAGCTCGTCGCTACCTCCCCAGCGTTCGGTGCAGGCATACACCAGGCCGCTGTAGGCGTTCCGGTAGTCAAACTGTGCTGCGACGGCACGGTCGAACCAGGCGCGCAGCTTCTCAGTGCCACCGTTCGTTCCCATGACCACCTGGATCATGCGCGCCGCGGCTTCCGGGCGTTCTGGGTGCAGCTTATGGGCCTTGCCCAGGTGGCTGGCCGCGGTGGCGAGATGTTCGGCAAATCCTTTCCAGGCTTCATCCTTCACATCCCTGGCCCAGGAGCCTCCGCGAATGAACCAAGCCCAGTGAACATGCAGGTCGCCCAGAAGGCAGGCCCGCGTCCATTCATCATGCGGGCAGTCTGCGATGACCTTTTCGAGCTTCTGGAACACCTGTTCATCCAGCTCACGGATGTTTTCCATCCAGTCGAGAAAATCGCGCACCAGCACTGGTTCGAAACCGGGGCCGTAGCCCGCGTCTGAAACCGCCTGGGCGATCCGCTCCGCCTGCTCACGATGAAAGTTATCATACCGCCAGTTGAGCGACTTGAGCCGGTCGATCTGCTCATCCACGATCCAGACCCTGAGAGCGCCAGGCAGGGCGGTGTCATCCATGACCTTGAAGGCCCTGCCGAGGCCGCGGTTGCCTCCCCACCAGTCCTGGCCGAGCTGCCAGAGAATCTTATGCGCCATCAGGCAGGCCAGGGGTTCGCTGCATTCCGTCCTGAGCAGCGCCTTTGCCGCCTCCACGGTTTTTGCCTCGCCTGAGGCGCTCTCAAAAGGACCACCGAACCAAAGTTGCAATCCCTTGAGCGTGACATCCCGGGCCTGTTCCGCCCAGGCCTGCCCCCGCCATTGTGGCTCCGCAGCCGGCAGAAGGTGCTTCTGCGCCCAGCGCATGCGCAGCGCCTGATGATCCTTTTCCAACGGTCCCGATTCAGGAACGGCAATCGGCCCGGTGCCGGGCAGCTCGGCCCTGGAAGGAAGGGAAAGCAGGATGCAGCCCAGGGTGATGAAGGCGGTTTGGCGCATAAGTGCGTGTGATTACGCCAGGAGCCGACACGGGGGTCAAGCCCGGCATGCTCCGTCGTCCTGAGTCACATCAGGTCGTTTCATCGTCGGTGTGAGCGGCGAACGAGGGCGGCCCTTGCTCCATTCACCGCCTTTGCACCGCACGATCCACAAGGCCTTCATAGATCTTGCGGCGGTCATCGAGACCGAGGCCCCGGTTGCGGTGGCCCAACATCTCGCGGTTGATCTCCTCGCGCTGGCTGGTGCTGAGGCGGGACAGCTTGGCCACCATCTCCGGCGGCGGCTGGCGCGGGTAGCCGTCGGAGCTAAAGCCCTCCTTGTAGTTCTCGGCGGCAAGCCTGGCCTCCTTGAGCTGGGAATCGCTGAGCGGTGGCAGCTTGCTTCCGGATGTGCTGCCGGAAGAGCTTCCGCCTCCTGCTCCTGACTTTGAGCTGCCTGACCTCGGCGGCGGCTTCTGATAGCGGATCGAGACCACCTCTCCGCCGGGGATCTGAACGCGCGCCGTCCAGGTCTGCATCCGGTCCGGGCTTCCAGCCAGGCCGACCAGGCGCCAGCCCTTGAAGTTCGGCTGCTGCGAGACCACCTGCGACTCGTGGGTGCGCGTGTCGAGGAGCGTGGCAAGCACATCGTCCTCGACGTGAACAACGCCGGTGAGGATCAGTGAATCAGAAACCCCCAGCGAACGCGTGAAGGGAGAACCGGCCAGGAGCGCATCGAAGGCGTCCTCCTGAAGCGCGCGCGGGATGGCGCCGTCCTCCTCCGCGCCATGCAGTGTCATGGCCCCGCAGAGCATCATGATCACGACGCCGGGCACCAGGTGTGGAAAGGAGGCTGGCGACAGGTTCATTCCTGGCAGTACGGCACCAGCCCGCCGAAACCATCCGCCAAACCCAAAGTCATTTCAAATGTCAGGCGCGGGGCCCCGGGGCCGCTCACATCCGGGTGATCCGCCTGCCGTCACGGGTGCGTGCCGGAACATGCAGTCGGCGCAGCCAGACCGGCAGGTAGTCATTGAGGATGAGCCTGCGCGCCTCCTCCAGGTCGTCAAAGCCGGCGCTGCAGCAGGTCATGCCGCGCTCCTGGTAATAATACTCCCAGCCGCGGCCTGCCCTGGGGACGAAGTAGGCGCCGTCATGTGAGCCCGGCTGGGTCTCGACATGCGGCAGCTGCTCCGGCATGATGCCACGCGCGGCCAGGTCGGCCTCGATGTCGGAACGCGAAAGGGTGAACAGGCGATCCACGGCCTCCTGGCAGCGCTGGGTGTTGCCGGGTTCGTTGGTGTCCCGCCAATCCGGCGGCAGCCCCAGCCGGGCCAGAGCCCAGGCGGCGATGTCCTGGCGCGAATGAACCGCCGCGATCTGCTCGGCGATGGAAGGCATGGCGTTCATGCATTTCAAACAAGCGCTTGGCGCGCTTCGGAGCAAGTCCGGGAGAATGAACGTTGACCGGCTCCGGCCTAACTGCCAGCATTTCAATCCTCCCATGAAACGCAGCGCCTTCCTCAAGTCATCCGCCCTCGCGGCCACGGCCCTTGTCAGCCGCACCCAGGCTGCGGAGGCTGCGGGCCGTGAATGCTTCGAGATCCGCAGGTTCACGCTGAAAAGCCCGGAGAAGCAGGCGCTGCTTGAGGCCTACCTGCGTGACGCCGCCATCCCGGCGCTGAACCGGCTCGGAGTGGCCCAGGTGGGCGTGTTTCTGCCGGAGAAGCCGGAGGCCGCGCCGCTGCTCTATGTCGTGCTGCGCCATGCCTCGCTGGAAACGGTCGTGAAGGCCGCGGACCTGCTTGATGACGCGGCTTTGCAGACGGCCGGTGCCGCCTATCTCGGCTCGCCCGCCACGGACCCGGTCTATGAACGCGTCGAAAGCTGGCTGATGCGCGGCATCGAGGGCATGCCCGCCTTGAAGCTTCCGCCCAAGGGCTGCGGGCTTTACCAGCTGCGCATCTATGAAAGCCATGGTGAAAAGGCGGCGAAGAAGAAGATCGAGATGTTCAACATCGGCGAGCTGGAGATCTTCCAGCGCTGCGGCCTGACACCGGTGTTTTTCGGTGAAACCCTTGTCGGCCCGCTGATGCCCAACCTCACCTACATGCTCGCCTTCAGCGACAGCGCCGCGAAGGATCAGGCCTGGAACACCTTCCGCAACGACCCCGCCTGGGCGAAGCTGAAGGCCACGCCCGGCTTCACCGACAAGGAGATTGTCTCGCGCATCACGAACCTCCTGCTCGTGCCCGCCTCCTGCTCGCAGTTTTGAACCATGGCGCGGCTTCACCGCGGCAGCTCAACTTCTCCAGTTCATGCGCCGCCGTTCCGCCGTTCTCGCGCTTCCCCTCCTGCTTGCCCTGGGTTCCGCAGCGGCGCTGGACGTTCCCGGGACGAAGCCGCTCAGCCATGCCGCCCTGAGGCGTTCACTTCCGCATGTCCTGACGAAGGAGCGCATCCGGGTCTTCTACGCCACGCAAGGCGAACACGCCGTCGCTGCGGACGATCTCAACCAGAACGCCATCCCGGATCAGGCGGAGGACGTCATGATCCAGACCCGGGCTGCCTGGCGGCTGTGGGTCAGCCTCGGTTTTGCCGATCCGCTCACGACGCCGCGCTACCAGGGAAGCCGGTGGCTGGACATCCACCTGCTCAGCAGGCAGACACTCGGATCCAACGGCGTCGCCTACGATGAAATCCAGCGCTTCGGCCGCGAGGGCGAGCCCAAAGGCGCGGGCAGCCTGTGCTTTGATGTGGCCACCTCGGTAAAGGCGCCGGCCAACCTCACCCCGGCCCATGAGCTGTTTCACATCCTGCAGAACAGCGTGTGCTTTTTGAAGAATCGTTGGTTTACCGAAGGCACGGCACGCTGGTCCGAGGCGGCGCTCGGCCGGGGCGGGCTTCCAGCCGGGCTCAAGCCTGCGGCATGGCCGCCCGCCGATGACGCCCTACAGGCCGTGTTTGCCGGGGATTACGACACTGCCAGAAGCTACTGGGGGCCTTTGCTGGCCCTGGAGGATCCGGGCGGTCGTCTGCCCGAGGAACGTCTTCCCCGGGAGCTCAAGGAAGCGCGTTACATCAACGGCGATCACGTGCTGAAGGACTTCGACCTCACCGGATGGCAGTTCATCGGCGAACTGCTTCAGGCTCTCGATGCCGCCGACGACCTGATTCAGCGCGAGCGCGGACTGGGCCGCTGGCCTGAAGCCGAGCAGTTCTCCCCGGCGAATAACGCCGTCATTCACCGTGTGGTGACGGAACTTGTGGCGAGAAGACGTTCCTCCCGTCGTTAAAAGGCGCCACCATGAAGCTGATCCTCGCCGTTCTCATCGCCGCCCTGGCGGCCGCCGCCCCCGCCGCGACGCCGAAGTTCAACGTGCTGCACATCGTCTCGGACGACCTCAACTGCTCGCTGGGCTGCTATGGCCATGCCCAGGTGAAGTCGCCGCACATCGACAGACTCGCCTCCCAGGGTGTGCGTTTTGAAAAAGCCTACTGTCAGTTCCCGCTCTGCAACCCGAGCCGCGCCTCCTTCATGACCGGCATGAGGCCTGGCAACACGAAGGTCTATGAAAACAGCACGCACTTCCGCCAGAACCTGCCGGATGTCCTGAGCATCCCGCAAAGCTTCTCCAAGGCGGGCGCGTTTGCCGCCCGTGTCGGCAAGCTCTACCACTACGGCGTGCCCACGCAGATCGGCACCAGCGGCCTCGACGACGAACCTTCCTGGCAGCAGGTGGTCAATCCCATCGGCCACGACAAGAAGGTCGAGGACCAGATCCACTCGCTCATCCCCGGCCAGTTTGGTGGCACACTGAGCTGGTTCAACGACCCCTCCGAGGAACCCCAGACCGACGCCGTCGGCGCTGCGGAGGCCATCAGGCTTCTTGAAGAGAAAAAGGACGGCCCGTTTTACCTTGCCGTCGGCTTCTACCGGCCCCACACGCCCTACGTCGCGCCTTCCAAATACTTTGAAGCCTACCCCGTTGACAAGGTGCAGCTCGCCTCCGGTCCGATGAAGGACGCGCCTGGCATCCCGGCCTCCGCCTACGGCAGCTACAAGAAGGAGCAGGACCAGCTCACCGATCCGCTGCGCAGGGAGATTCTGCAGGCCTATTTCGCCTCCACCACCTACATGGACGACCAGGTCGGCCAGGTCGTCGCCGCCGTAGAACGCCTCGGCCTGCGCGACAAGACCGTGATCGTCTTTCACAGCGATCATGGCTATCATCTGGGCGACCATGGCCTGTGGCAGAAGATGAGCCTGTGGGAGAACTCCTCCCATGTTCCGCTCATCATCAGCGTGCCGGGCAATCCGAACAACGGCAGGTCCTGTCCGCGCACCGTCGAGCTCATCGATCTGCATGCCACGCTGGCCGACGTCTGCGGCCTGCCCGCGCCGCAGTCCGACGGTGTCAGCCTGAAGCCCCTGCTCGACAATCCCCAGGCTGCCTGGGATCGTCCGGCCTTCACCCAGGTGCTGCGCGGCGCGCCCGTCGGCACCACCGCGCCTTCCTTCAACCCGAAGAACCTCAGTCCCGGCGGCAAAGGCCCGGGCAAGGGCAAGGCGAAGGGGAAAGGCAAGGGCAAGGCCGGCGGTTTCCTGGGTGTCTCCGTGCGTGACGAACAGTTCCGCTACACCGAATGGGATGAAGGCCGCCAGGGTGCGACGCTCTTCGACCTCCAGAACGACCCGCAGGAATCCAGGGACCTTGCCAAGGATCCCGCCCACAGGGAGACCATCGCCCGGATGAAGGCGCTGATCGGCGGGCTGAAGAAGTGAGGCCGACGACCGGGAAGAGAGCCCGGCCAAGAATGGGTGACATGGTGGCGGGAAGCTGCCATGTAACCTCGGTGGATGATCCCTGCGCTGGAGCGCCCAAAGCTCAGCCCTTCTTGAAGACGCGCTTGTAAATGAGCAGCAGGAGCAGTGAACCCGCCGCCGAGATGCCGACGCTGCGGATGTCGATGCCGGTCATGCCCCAGCCGAGAAACTTGCTGGACAGAGCATTGCCGATGACGCCGCCGAGGATGCCGAGCAGCATGGTGCGGATGAGGCCGTTCGAGTCATTCCCCGGATGAAACAACTTCCCCAGGGCGCCGCCGATGAGTCCAACAATGATCCAGGAAAGTGTGCTCATAGGAGGCCGAGGCTAGGGACCGCCTGACGCTGCGTCAATCCTGAAATCCCTCACCGGGCCCGGGGCTGCATGTAGTAGAGCCCGTTGGTCATGGCATAGGCGTTGGCCAGGGGCATGCGCTTCAAGGCGTGCTCGGCGCCCCAGGAGTCGGAGTAAAGAGCCTCACCGGTCTTGGCGTTGTAACCGATGATCAGGCGCATGTGGCCACCGCTGGCCTGTGGAATTTCCTTCTCGGGCAGCAGGCCGAGCGAAACGCTCCACATCACCGGAATGCCCTGGTCAATCAGCCCTGCGATTGTGCGCTGGAACTTGCCGAAGCCGGAGCGGTCGCGTTCGGTGCGGGAGGTCTTCAGCACCTCGCCGTCCATCTGGCCGATGATTTCATTGATGTAGATCACACCACCCCTCGGGCTCGCATCCACCTCGGGCTTCTTCATCCGCTTGGCCTCCTTGTTGTAGTCGGCCACCTTGTCCATGAACTTCTTGTAGTCCCAGTCCTCGATGACACGCACGCTGACGCCCATGCGGCCCTCCAGCTTCGTCAGCGCGGCGAGCATCTTGTCCGGGCTCGTGCCGCCTTCGTCGGAGGTGTCCGCCACCTGCGCCATCTCGTGCTGGTCCACGGGGATGCCGTAGTACTTGAAGACTCGTTCGGCCGTGGCCACCGCACAGTAGCCCTTGGGTCCCTGGTCCACCATGGGGACATTGGTGATGACGATGTCGCCGCCCTCCTCACGCTTGACGTTGGCCACCAGGCTGTTCCTTCCCACGGGCGCTGCGGCGGCCGAGGCGGTCACAGGCGCCGCCGCACGTCCTCCGGCGCCCACGTTGG
>JBIJBP010000011.1:0-59208 GCA_044345155.1 Prosthecobacter sp.
GACCCGAACGCCAGCGACGACGAGATCAGGCGCATCGCCGACCTTATCGCCTCCAAGGGTTTCTCCGTCGGCTCCCTGGTGGCCCCCGTCTGGCCCGGCACCGTCGGTGACAGCGCCATGGGCGACGACGCCCAGCAGGCGAAGTTCCTCGACGCCGTGAAGATGGCCTGCCGCATCGCCAAGGTCTTCAACAGCACCGGCATCCGCAAGTACGGCGTCATCCGCATCGACTCCGCCGAATTCGGCGTGAACAAGTGGCGCGAAAACCCGAAGGCGAACACCGCCCGCATCATCGACACCTTCAAGAAGGCCGCCGCCATCGCCAAGGATCATGGCGAGCGCCTGGCCGCTGAGGGGGAAATCTGCTGGGCCGGCATGCACTCCTGGCGTGACATGCTCGACGTCCTCGAAGGCGTCGGCATGCCTGAAGCCCTGGGCTTCCAGGCCGACCTTGCCCACACCTATCTCTACACCCTCGGCTACAACGCCCCCGAGCACGCCCTCCTCAAGGAAGGCTACAGCGAGGCCGAGTTCTATGCCGCCTATGAGAGGATGACCGACGCGCTCCGCCCTTGGACCATCGACTTCCACGTCGCGCAGAACGACGGCACCGTCCACGGCGCCGGCAGCCATGACAAGACCGGCAAGCACTGCCGCGCTGACGATCCGAACGGCAAGCTCGACATCGTCAAGTGCTCCGGCTACTGGCTCAAGGACGCCGCCGCACGCGGCATCCAGCACATCTGCTGGGACGGCTGCATGTTCCCGAACGCCGTGCTCGAAACCCCGGGCACCTGGAACACCATCCTCGACACCATGATCAAGGTGCGCGAAGCCCACGGCTGGTAAGCCACGTTCGATCCCCCTCATTCACATTCACAGGATGTAGAAGCCCCGCCGACCTCCCCGGCGGGGCTTTTTCCTTTCATGCCGCCGCCCAGGATCCTGACATCCAGTTGGTTTGGCTTGTCTGAGAGGAGGAAAAGTTGCGAAACCTCCCTGCCGCCGCCACATTGGCAAATCGCTCCTCCCCCCACTGGATGTCCCAAGATCTTCCCTTTCACCTCGCCGTCGCCCAGGCCGTCAGCAAAGACCCTCGTTACCAACCTCTCGCCTATGAGTTTGTGCGCGACGCCCTGCATGTGGCCGTGAAGCATTTCCGGGAAGGCAAGGAGGACCAGCATGTCAGCGGCCAGGAGGTGCTGGAAGGCGTTCGTCTGCACGCCCTGGAGGAATACGGCCCCATGGCCCTGACCGTCCTGAATGAATGGGGGCTGGAACGCGGCGAGGACATCGGCAACATCGTCTACAACCTCATCGACACGGGTTACTTTGGAAAAAACGACGGCGACAGCCTGGAGGACTTTTCCGGCGGCTACGACTTTGAAACTGCCTTCACGACCCCCTTCAAGCCCTCCTCGAAGAGCCAGAAGGTCTGATTTGCCAGGCCCGCCACCGGCTCCCGGAAAGCGATGCTTTCCTGTCCAAGATTCAGCCCGCATGGCCTGTATGTAGCTGACCTGCCCATGCCGCCCATCGTCCCCCATCACGAAGCACTGACCAACCGCCGTGACTTTCTGCGCCGTGCCGGGGGTGGCTTTGGTGCCCTGGCCGCCGCAGCCCTGCTGGGTGAAGACCCCGCCCTCGCCGCCCTGGGCGATGTCGGCGGCAGCGCCGCCAGCCCCATGTCAGCCAGGCTCGCCCATCGCACGGGCAAGGCCAAGAGCGTCATCTTCCTCTTCATGGAGGGCGGCCCAAGCCACATCGACCTCTTTGATCCCAAGCCCCTGCTTCGCAAAATCGCCGGCCAGCAGCTGCCAGCCAGCTTTGGCACCGTGATCACCGCCATGGGTGAAAGCCGCGCACCGCTTCTCGCCGACCAGCGTGAGTGGAAACAGCATGGCGAAAGCGGCCTTTGGATCAGCAACTGGCTGCCTCACACCGCCCGTCTGGCCGACGAGCTTTGTGTCATCCGCTCCTGTGTTTCCGACGGCATCAACCATGCCGGCGGCGTATGCTCGATGAACACCGGCAGCATCTTCGGCGGCCGCCCCTCCCTGGGGGCCTGGGTCAACTACGGTCTCGGCACCCTCAACCAGGACCTGCCCGCCTTCGTGATCATCAAGGACACCGACTCCCAGGTCGTCAACGGTGTCCGCAACTGGGGCAGCGGCTTCATGCCCGCCGTTTACCAGGGGGTCGAATTCGAGCCGGACGGCACACCCATCGCCAACCTGACGGCACCCAAGGGCGTCAGTCAGGAACGGCAGCTCGCCAAGCTTTCATTCCTCAACAAGATCAACCGCAGTCATGGCCTGGAGCGAGCCGACAACAGCCAGCTCGACGCGCGCATCAAGGCCTACGAACTCGCCTTCCGCATGCAGGCCGAGGCCCCGGAGGCGGTGGACCTGAAAAGCGAATCCGATGCGACCCGACGGCTTTACGGCATGGACGATCCCAGGACCTCCACCTTTGGCCGCAACTGCCTGCTCGCCCGCCGCTTGGTCGAGCGCGGCGTCCGTTTTGTGCAGCTCTACTCAGGCTCCGGCAGCAAATGGGACGCTCACGACAAGATCGAGGCCAACCACGGCAAGTACTGCCAGGAGACCGACAAGCCCGTGGCAGGCCTGCTCATGGACCTCAAGGCCCGCGGGCTCCTGGACGAAACCCTTGTCATCTGGGGCGGCGAGTTCGGCCGCACGCCCATGAGCGAAAAGGGCGATGGTCGTGACCACAACCCGACCGGCTTCACCATGTGGATGGCCGGCGGCGGCATCCGGGGCGGCCAGGTGATCGGCGCCACCGACGAGCTCGGCCTGCGTGCCGTCGATCAGAAAATGCACGTTCATGACCTGCACGCCACGATCCTTCATCTGATGGGCATCGACCACACACGCCTGGTCTACAAATACAAGGGCAGGCCCGAGCGCATCGACATGAACGAGGGCAGCGCCTACACGAAGATGAAGATGGCGTAGGGCGGCGGCGGCTGGCCGAACCAACAATCGAACTTCAGTCCCTTCACGGCCTGACCAGGGCGGCATAGGCCGCGCACAGGCTGCCCGGCAGGAGCACCTGGACGGCCCGCCCCTCCCGAGCCATCTGCGCGGCAAGCGCCAGCTGAAGCGCACCACCCGCGCCCATGCTTTCTCCGAGCACCGCACGCGGTTCAAGCACCTGCAAGGCACCCTGGCCGGCCTGCATGGCCTCCTCCGCCTCATCAAGGATCGCAATGCCGCAGCAGCCGCTGACGTGGATGACAGGCGACCCGGGATTCAAGACCTGCTGCCCGGCAAGCCGGCCCAGGCAGTCCGCACGTTCGGACTCAGTCAGGAAGCAGAAGGCAGGGCTGGCCTCCAGAACCGGGCCCGGATCATGCAGGCTGAGAAGAAGCGCCCCAGCTCCCTCGGAGGCATGGAGCTCAGGGTGATAATAGGTTACGGCTTCGGCACCCACCCAGTCACCCTCCTCCGCCCCGATGACCAGCACGCGGTCCACCCAGCCAAGCGTCAGCCAGTCACGCGCCATCGCCACACCTTCCATGATGGCGCTGGATTCACCAATCAGCGTGGTGACCGGCCCGTCCACCCCAAGGAATGCGGCAATGTGCGACGCCGGGGCGTTGTAGACTGTCTCAGGAAAGATCAGCGGACTGGCCAGCGCCGGAGTCTCGATCACCTCGTGGTAAAACCGGCCGCTGAACTGGACGCAGCCGTTGAACATGCACTGGATGATGCCCAGCCTGCCGGCACCCTGCCCGTTCTGGAAACCGGCGGAAGCCAGGGCCTCCAGCGCCGCGCCCATGGCAAATTTGGTAACAGCGCTTGCCCGGCGCAGGCGGGCGAATTTCGGCAGTGCCTCAGGCGGGGCGGGTGGCACCACATGCACGGGACAATTCCAGTCGCGGATTCCCACGCTGCGCGGGCTTTCCAAAAGAGGCAGCTCCTGCCGTGACGTCACCGACTGAACCAGGGCCGATGTCCCCCAGCCCGCGGGCGAAACTGCTCCCACACCGGCGATCCTCACGACCTTGGAGGCAACGGGAGCGCTCAAGCCGGGCAGGCTGGCCGAAGCCGGGCGGAACACCAGCGTGGCATTGGTTCCGCCAAAGCCGAAACTGTTGGTCAAGGTCACCCCCACCCGCGCTTCACGCCATTCGCGCACCAGGCTGGATTTCACCGCCGGATCCACCTCCCGGATGTTCAGGCTGGCGGGAAGCCACTGCCCCCGCATGGCCATGAGGCAGATCACCGCCTCCACGGCCCCAGCGCCACCAAGCAGATGTCCCATCGCCGACTTCGTGGAACTCAGGGCGATGCCGGAAGCAGCTTCGCCCGCCCAGGCCTGGATGGCGCTGGCTTCAGCCACATCGTTGTAAGGCGTGCCCGTGCCATGGGAGTTGATGTAATCCACCTCCTCAGGCCGGACTCCGGCCATTTCACAGGCGCCTTGCATCGTGCGAATGGCGGCCTTGCCCTCAGGATCAGGCTGGGTCAGGTGATGCAGGTCCGTGGCGGTCGCATAACCCGCCGCCATCGCGAGAGGCTCGGGGGCTCTTCGCTCTGCAGCGGCTGATTCGCTTTCCAACAGCACCACCGCAGCGCCCTCGCCCAGAGCAAGACCATCACGAGCCGCATCAAATGGACGCGGCACTCCGCTCGGAGCCAGGGCACGCAGCGTGTCAAATCCGGCAAACACCAGCTCGGCCAGCGCATCGTAACCACCGGCCAGAACCCGCCTCGCCCGGCCGGCCTGGATCATCGCCATGGCGTCCCCGATCGCATTGGCCCCGCTGGCGCAGGCGTTGGAGACCACAAGAATCGGTCCATGCCAGTCATATTCCGCGGCAATCGCGGCGATCTGCTTCTGCGGCTGGTAAAACTCCACCCTCGACAGCTGGCCTGGCGCACGGCCCGGTCCGCTGATGGCCTTGCGAAAATAATCCTGCCCCACGCTCATCGCCCCCGCCGAGGTGCCGATGATGATGGCATCCACCCCCTTCAAGCCGGACATGCCCGCCATCGCCAGGGCCTCACGAATGGCGAGAAGCAGCATCCTGGTGCCGCGATCAATCAGCGCATCACGCCTGGAAGGCACTTTCAGAAACAGCCGCTCGTCCGGCAGGTCCACCTGGGCCGCTGTTTTCGCGATCCGCTGGCTGACATCAAAGGCAGTGACCGGCGTGAAATTCATCCGGTTTGCACGAAATGACGCCTCATTTTCACGCCAGTTCAACCCCAGCGGCGACACAATGCCCGCTCCTGTGACCAGGATGCGTTGGGAGGAGGGGTGGTTCGCCATGTGTATCAGAAAAACGGTCCGCAGATCCCCGTGGATTCCAGCGCTTGAATCCGCACGCCAGACTCGCCAGGGTTGCGTTGTTGCGGATTCGGTTTAAGGGCGCGCAGGCTTGAGTGTCAAATGTTTGGTGATCGCTGGAAAAACATCCTGAATCAGAAAGGCGGGCAGACCGCCCTCTGGCATCCTGGCGGTGCCCTGACCTTTCAGGAACTCGACCAGCTCGCCCGCAGCCTGCAACCACTGCACTGTCCTCGTCTCGGCGCCTTTTTCCTGGCCCAGGGCGATGGCGTCAAAGTCACCCTGGCCCTGCTGGCGGGATTTCTCACCGGCCTGCCCGTGCAGGTCGTTGAAATGGACCGCCAGCGGCGTGTGCCTCACTCCGTCCCGGAAGCGCCGGTTTCCCTGATCAAGCAGACGGTGGGCAGCTCAGGAGTGCGCAGATGCCAGTTCTTCACCCTGGCGCAAATCGCCGCTGACGTGGATCGTCTCTATCAAGCGCTGGAACTTCATCACCCTGTGGTGGCCCTGGCTCCGCTCAGTGTGGCGCACTCCTTCGGCCTGACCACCACCGTCCTGCAAACCCTGTTCAACGGCCTGCCAACCCACTGGCTCCCCACACCCTTCCCCGCCGGAATCAACGAGGCGCTCGCCCATCATGAACGGGTCTTCCTTCCCGGCGTGCCTGCCATGTGGAAGGCCTGGCTCATCGCCGCGCTCGACCTCCGCCAGGTCTGCCTCGCCGTCACCGCAGGATCGCCGCTGACCCTGAGCCTTGAACAACAGGTGCGCGACACCTTTGGCTTCAAGCTGCACAACCTGTACGGCACCAGTGAATGCGGAGCCATCAGTTACGACGCCACGCTCACGCCGCGCGGTTCCGCCGAGGACATCGGCACCCTGCTTCCCGGCCTTGAAATCCGGCAGGAACAAAGCGGACGCCTGCGGGTCCGGAGTGATGCGGCAGGTCTTGGCTATGATGAAGTCCTGCCCGGTGATGTCCTGGAAGCCTCCGAACATCTGACCTGGGATGTGATCACGGAAGCCGGAGGCCGGCTGCTTTTTCAAAGATGCCTGGGCAACGGCATCAACGTCGCCAGCCGCAAGCTCAGCCCCACGGAGATCGCCGCCCGGATTCGTGAAGCCTCAGGCATCCACGAGGTGACCATCAGCGGAGTCCCTAGCCGCGACCCCGAACGCACCCAGGATGTGGTTTGCGCCATCAAGCTTCCCCAGGAACAGCTCACCCAGGCCTTCAAAAGCAGCGCCTGCGCCGCCCTGGCCCCGTGGGAGGTGCCTCGGAAATGGGTTTCCATCTTTCAACCGGACCCCTGATCCGGCAAATCAGGCAAGGGCCTTGACCAGCCTGCCGTGAATCCCGTCAAAGCCGCCGTTGCTGAAGATGATGATCACATCACCACGCTTCGTCTCGGCCTTCAGACGCGCCAGGATGGCCTCGGTTCCAGCCTCGTGAAAACAAAGCCCGCCCCCTTCGACAACCGCCTTTGCCACGGCCTCAACGTCCAGCCTCTGTCCTTCAGGCACTTTTTCAGGATTGGCCACGGCGGCGACAACGCTGCCATCGGCCTGCTTGAGCGCCTCGATCAACTCGCCCTGAAGCACGTTGCGACGGCTGGTGTTGGAGCGCGGCTCAAAAACAGCCCACAGGCGGCGGCCGGGATACTTCTGCCGGAAGCCGCGCAGGGTTTCACGGATGGCCGTGGGATGATGACCAAAGTCGTCAATGACGGTGATTCCGTTGACCTCGCCCCGCACCGTCTGACGACGGCGCACACCCCGGAAGCTTTCGAGTCCGGCGCGGATTTCATCATCCGTCAGCCCGGCATGGCGGGCCGCACAAACGCACATGGCGGCGTTGCGGACGTTGAACTCGCCGATCATCGGCACACTGAAGGCGGCGCCGTTGAGTCTGAAGCTCGTGCTTTCCGGATCGGCCGAGGTGATGACGATGCGCTCGCTGCAGCCTTCGCCAAGCCCGACGGTCTTCACCGGCGCGTAGCTTTTCAGGGACAGGCAGTTCCTGTCGTCGCCATTGAGGAGCACCAGTCCGTTGCGCGGAACGCTGTTGAGCAGGCGCTGGAAGGTCAGCCTGATCTCATCCAGATCCCGGAAAATGTCCGCGTGATCAAACTCAATGTTGTTCACAATGGCGCACTCCGGCAGGTAGTGGAGGAACTTGCTGCGCTTGTCGAAATAGGCCGTGTCATACTCGTCCCCCTCGATGACAAACAGATCGCCATGATTGAAGCGCGCGCCGCTGGGCAGGTTCTCCGGCACGCCACCTATCATGTAGCCGGGGTTGCGGCCTGCGTTTTCAAAGATCCAGGCCAGCATCGTGGTCGTGGTGGTCTTGCCGTGGGTGCCGCTGACGACGAAGCTGCGCTTGCCCTGGATCACCTCGCGCCGGAGCATCTCCGCCATGCTCGTGTAGGGAAGGCGCTTTTCGAGCATGGCCTCCAGCTCCTCGTTGCCGCGACTGATGGCGTTGCCGACGACATACAGGTCGGCATCGAGAGGAAGGCCCGCGGCCGAATATCCCTCGGTGACCTTGATGCCGGCGTCACGCAGGACGTCGGACATGGGAGGATAGACCTTTTCATCGGAGCCGGAGATCGTGTAACCCAGCTGGCGCATGGCGACTGCGGTCGATCCCATGGCGGTGCCGCAGATGCCGATGAAGTGAAGATGTTTGGACATGAAAAAAGGATGCCGGAGGGCGTGGAGAAACAGGATCGGGCGTCAAAAGGTTAGGCAGGAAGGAATCAGTGACGCGCCGTGCTGGCCCCTTCATCAGCGGCAGGATCACCACTTGTTCGCCTGGATCACATCTGCGCCGCCCTTGAGGAAGTTCACAAGGTTCAGGGTGGCGCGCATGGCCTGCCGGGGGACGCTTTCGTAGGTCCGGCTGCCGATGTGCGGCGTGATCAGCGCCCGGGGATGCTTCAGCAGCGGGTGGTCCGCAGGCGGCGGCTCCTCGTCAAGCACGTCCGTGGCATAACCACCGACATGACCGCTGTTGAGGGCGTCGATCATGTCCGGCATGTGCACCAGCTCGGCGCGCGAGGTGTTGACCACCAGCAGCCCTTTTTTTGCCAGCGCGATGCGGTCGGCACGGACCAGATGGCGGGTGCTTTCACTGAGGTTGGCGTGCAGGCTGAGCACATCGACCTGGGCAATGAGGCTTTCGATGGTTTCGTGCCGGGTGACGGGGTGGTCTTTGACGAAGGCCTCGGGCCAGTAAAGGTCCATGCCGTGCACCTCCATGCCGAAGGCGAGGGCGCGCTTCGCCACCTCCTGGCCGATGCGTCCCAGCCCGACGATGCCGATCTTCTTATTCCAGATTTCGTTGCCGGTCACGCGCTTCCACCTGCCATCGCGGACGGCATTGGCGCTGTCCACCAGGTTGCGCACCAGGGCGAGCAGGAGGCAGAAGGTGTGCTCGGCCACCGTGGTGTGGTTCACGCCCGGGGTGAACAGCACCGGCAGCTTCCGCGCGGTGCATTCGACGACATCAATCTTGTCCAGGCCGATGCCGTATTTGCTGATGACCTTCAGGCGGGGAAGCGCCTTGTCCAAAACCGCCTTTGTGATCTCGTCATCTCCACAAAGGAACGCGTCAAAATCGCCCGCCAGCTCCAGCATACGGCTCTCAGGAAGCGGCCCGCGTTCACGATGAATGTCAAAACCCTGGGACTCGAGCAGGGCATGGTGGTCTCCGGGAGTGTCTTGGAAGCTGGTGGTGGTAAGCAGGACGCGCATGGAAGTACGAGCATGGGCAGGACGGCCGGAGCGGCAAGGAGGAATGCCCGGGATTCCAGCTCCTCCGGCAAAGCGGCCTGCCCCCCGTCGCTTGCTTCACGCCTCTTGAATTTTCACCGCCGCCTTTCATTCCTGAGATGGAAAACTTTCACCGATTCTCAGGCAGGCTTGCTGTCAGGCCCGCGAGCTGCTTCCCTCCTCGACGTGAGCATGTTTCACCCTGAAGCCCAGCCATTTGTTGTTCTGACAGCCCTGATCGGGGTGTTCTTCGCCGCCGCCATTGTCCGCCTCTGGCTCCTGCGCAGGGTCGAGGACAGGCTGCTGAAGAACAAGGACGCCCTCGAAAGGCAGGTCCTGGCTCAGCAGAAGGAGCTGATGCAGGTGCGCTCCGACGCCAACGCCTGGCGCGCGGAGATGCAGCGTCAGTTCGACCTCTTCCGCCACATGGCCAGCGAGCAGCTCAAGGTGGAGGAGACACGCTTTGACAACCTGTTGAAACAGTCCCGCGAACGTGAACGCGACCTCCAGGCCGAGCTCGACATCGCCCGCCGCATGGGTGCCGAACTGCCCTCCGCCAAGGCCAGGCTCATGCAGCTTGAGGGATTGCTCGGCATCGACACGGGCGAATCTCTCGGCACGGGTTCAGCCTCCGTCGCTTCCGTTGCTGAAAACGGCGACCTCGCTCCCCTGCCCGACCTGAACGGTGCATGGCAGGCTACGGACGTCTTCACGGCTTCCGACTCTGCGGAATCCCCCAGCGGTATTTCTGCCGCCGGTGAAGCCGGCTTTGGCGAAGTCGAGACCCTCCGCCAGGAAAACACCGCCTTGAAGCAAGCGCTCACCGCCGAGCGCCTCCGCTCCCGCATCCGGGAACGCAGCCTGAACGGCCTCAAGACGCGCAAGAACCGCAACTGACACCGCTCAAGCCGCAGTCACAGGGTCTCCCCGGCGATGTAGGCCGGCATCAGACGCACTGTCGGCGTCGTCAGTGCGCCATGGTCCGCCAGCTGACGAAGCGCCGTGATTAGACGAGCAGCAAACTGCTTTGGCTCCGAGGCATACCGGCTCACCTGCGGGCTGGTGCATTCCAGAATCGGATCGCTGTCCCGGGCCAGCACCGCTACGTCCTGCGGAATGCGTTTTCCGCGACGCATAAGGTGCATCATGACCGTCAGGATGTGGGCGCTGCGGCCGACGATGTAGGCGGTCGGCGGCTGCGGAAGCCTGAGGCTGTCATCAATGACCCGGCAGACACCCGAGGCCGTGCCGTCATGGCGAAGCAGGCGCAGGCTTGCCCCCGGCACCTGCCCCAGGGCCTCGCGCAAACCAGCCTCGCTGGCGATGTCACCGCCGAAATGGCTGTTAGGCAGCACAAGGGCGACCCGGCGGTGCCCCTTGCGCCAGAGCAGGGTCCCGGCATGACGGCAGGTGGCTTGAAAGTCCGCATCAATCGAGGGCAGATGAATGCCCGGAACCGAAGACCCCAGGATGAGACAGGGAACCTTCTGGGACTCCAGCCAGCGCTGCATCGCCTCCTCAGCGCTCAGCACGAGCCAGGCCGAGGCTTTGTGACCGGCCAGAAACTGCCGCAGCACCCGTGCCGGCGATGCCGAATAGCAGCCTGGCGCGGAATGCAGCCTGACCTCGTAACCCGCCGCCGTCAGCTTGGCACGCACCGTATCCATCATGAAGGCGATCGGTCCCGGCATGGATAAAAAGGAGCCCGGAGTCAGGATGCCGATGACCTTGCTATGTGGAGCCTGCCTGGACGAGGCCTTTTGTTCACGGATGCGCCGCCGCTGACGCCCCTGCACCTCCAGCACGCCCTGACGCTGAAGTTCATCCAGGGCTGCGCGCAGCGTCCTTCGGCTGACCTGTAGCATCTCACAAAGCTCGCGCTCGCCAGGCAGCTCACCGATCCAGTGGCCCGCCTCAATGTTCTCACGCAGGCTGACGACGGTTTCCGAAACCAGTGAATGGCGTTTCGGAAGCTGAAGACCAGAGGAAGGGGCGCTCATGAAGAGGCATGATGTCAGCGACCTGGAAAAACCGCCACCTCCATTTGCAGCCACCTTGATTTCACATCACTTCGGCCTGCGGGCTGACGAGGATACGACGCCATGGCAGCCCGCCAGGATCAGCGCCGCACCAAGGCTTTGCATCCAGGTGAAGCGCTCGCCAAACAACAGGCAGCCTCCGGTGGTGATGAGCAGCGGCAGCAGCATCTGAAAGGCGCCGCCGACACTGACCGGCAGGAAACGAAACCCTTCCGTCATTCCAATCTGCCCCCCCGCCGCAAGCACGGCCGCCAGTGTCAACAGCACAATGTCCAGCCCGCCCGGCAGCGTCGCCTGAAGGCAGAACGGCAGCGCCAGCAGCGCGGCATAGATGCACTGGCTGGCGAAAATGGTCCCGCTGCTCTCCGTCCGCGTCAGCTGCCGGATCACCACAACCACGCAGGCCGCCACCAGGGCTCCGCCAATCGCGACGCCTTCATGCAGGCCCAGATGCCCGGCCGCCCCCGGCTCCATTTCCGTGATCAGGGCAATGCCGCCTATCGCCAGCACCATGCCCATGACCTTGCGAAACGTCAGCAGCTCACCCAGCAGCGGCACGGCCAGAAGCGCCGCCCAGATCGACCAGGTGTTGCCGATCAGCGTCGCCTTGCCTGCGCCAAGGACCGGCAGCGTGGTGTAATAGGCCGCCGTTCCCAGCGCCCCAAGCACGCCGCGTGAAACCAGCATGCGGCCGGTCGCAGCACGATGGAAGCTCACGTTTTTTCGCGGCCCATAGACGATGGCCACCACCACGAGCCCCACCCAGGCCCGGAAAAACAAGGCCCACCAGGGACTCACGCCACGATCACTGCCGAGATGCTTCACCAGCAGCGCCATGCCGGTGAATCCGGCCAGCGACCCCAGCATCCAGAACATGCCGCGACGAAAGTGATGATCGTCTGTAGGCGGTGTTTGGCTGGCTGACACGGGAGTCGCTCTTGTCTGGCGAGTTCCTCCGCGTTTGCAAGAAGGACGGCCACCGGCCCGGCAAAAGTCGCCTCATCCCGTCAGCGGCGAGAGCCTCCGCTTGCCACCACGCCAAGACGGCCTAAAGGCAGGCCATGCCTTCCCCGCAGATCGACATCCACCACGTCGCCAAGCTCTCCCGCCTCGCCCTCACCGATGAGGAAGCCGCCCATTACCAGGAGCAACTGACCCGCATCCTGGGTCACATCGACCAGCTCAGCTCCCACACGCTCGACGCCGAGCCCAGCGCCCATGCGATGCCGGTCTTTGACGTCATCCGTCCCGACGAAACCCGCCCCGGCTTCACCCAGGACCAGGCTCTCGCCAACGCACCGCGCCGTGCCATGGACCAGTTCCAGATCCCCAAGGTCATCGAATAATCCCTTGGGTTAGACTCCGGCATAGCCGTTCCTTGCCTTCCAGCCCTGCACCTCCCGATTCATGTCCCTTTCCTCCTCCACCATCGCCACGTTGCGCCGCCAGCTTGCCGCCCGGGAAATCTCTCCACGTGACATCATCACCGATCTGGCCGGTGCCATCGAAACCAGGAACGGCACCCTCGGCGCCTACCTGACCTGGGATGTCGACAAAGCCCTCGCCGAAGCAGAAAAGGCCGACCTCAACCTGCCCCTGGGCGGCATCCCCATCGGCATCAAGGACAACATCAATGTCACCGGCCAGCCCTGCACCTGCGGCTCAAGGATGCTGTCGGAAAACTACACCGCCCCTTACGACGCCGGAGCCATTTCCCGTCTTCGCAACGCCGGAGCCATCCCCTTCGGCAGGCTGAACATGGACGAGTTCGCCATGGGCTCCTCCACGGAAAACTCCGCCCTCGGTGTCACACGAAATCCGCATGACCTCGACCGCATCCCGGGCGGCAGCAGCGGCGGCAGCGCGGCCGCCGTGGCTGGCAACCTGGCCGTTGCGACCCTGGGTTCCGACACCGGAGGCTCCATCCGCCAGCCCGCCGCCCTCTGCGGCTGCGTCGGCATCAAGCCCACCTACGGCCGCATCTCACGCTTCGGCCTGGTCGCCTTCGCCTCCTCCCTGGACCAGATCGGCCCCATCACCAGGACCGTCGAGGACGCCGCCCTGCTTCTTAACCATCTTTGCGGCAAAGATCCGCGCGACAGCACCTCCCTCGACGTGCCGGTGCCGGATTTCACCAGCGCCCTCGGCAGGGACATCAAGGGCCTGCGCATCGGCCTGCCGAAGGAGTACTTCATCTCCGGCATCCACGCCGGCGTCACAGCCTCCGTCCAGGCCGCCATCCAAAAGCTGGAGGGCCTCGGCGCCATTCCGGTCGAGATCAGCCTGCCTCACACGGATGTCGGCGTCAGCACCTACTACATCATCGCCCCCGCGGAGGCCTCCGCCAACCTTGCCCGTTTTGACGGCGTCCGCTACGGTCACCGCAGCGCAGGAGCCGGAGACCTCATGGAGCATTACATGATGAGCCGGGAGGAAGGTTTCGGTCCCGAGGTCAAACGCCGCATCCTTCTTGGCACCTACGTGCTCAGCAGCGGCTACTACGACGCCTACTACCTCAAGGCCCAGCGTGCCCGCACCCTGATCCGCCAGGATTTTGAAAAAGCCTTCGAGCAGGTGGATGTCATCGTCAGCCCCACCAGCCCGACGCCAGCCCACAAGCTGGGCGAATTGAAGGACAACCCGCTGGCGGCCTACCTGGAGGACATTTTCACCATCCCGGTGAACCTGGCCGGCCTGCCAGGCATCAGCATTCCCTGCGGCACCGCCGAGGAGGGCGGCAGACAGCTTCCTGTCGGCCTTCAAATCATCGGTAAACCCTTGGATGAAGCTACCATCCTGCGTGTGGCGGACGCCTTTGAAAAAGCCTGACCCGGCTGCTTCAGGTTCCAATCCTGGAAGGCCCCGTTCATCTCCTCCCGAATCAGTTCACGCAGCTTCTGCCGGGCCCTGTGCAGCGCGACACGCTGCGCTCCCGTCCGCCCCGCCCGCTCGCCTTCCCCTTCCAGCCTCGAACTGATCTGGTTCCAGGCCGCCTCCTGTGTCTGCAGACGCAGACGGTCGATGGCTGTTTCAATGCAGCGCGCCAGCCAGACCCTGTCAGCCTCAGATGCAGGTGACACGGCCGTTGAAGCCATGTCGGCATGGCATTTGTCCAACGGCACGGCCTCCACCATCGCCAAACGCCGGTCCCTTCGTGCATTGCGCCAGCGGCTGCGAAGCAGACTATTCAACCGCAAAGACAGGTAGACCGATTGTTCGCCCGCCGATCTGACGGCAAGACCGGCCAGCTTTTTGTTCCTAGCCAAGCCCAGAAACAGCTCCTGGACCACATCTTCAGCCTCCGTCCACGAGCCGACGGAACGAACAGCCAGTCCTTGCAGCCGACGCCAGTGCGTCCGGCAGAACGCGTCGATCAGCAGGTCTGATTCTGTCGTTTTTGTCATGAGGTGACGTGAAAAAACCGCAGCTCAATGCGGCCTTCATAATCAACCTGTGTCATGTAAACATCCTGTGTGCAAACCCGGGCATTTTTGTTAATTCATTGTAAATCCCCTCCCCAGCCGCTTGCCGCCCGTCTAGCTTTCTCTTCATGCCTCCCGAACCTTCCGGTTTTCAAGATGCTCTCATCCACATCCTCGTCATTGATGATGACCGCAAGCTCGCAGGCCTGATCCGTGACTACCTGACGCCTCTCGGCTATGTGGTGGAACTGGTCCACTCGGGCCCCGAGGGAGCCGAGCGCGCCCTGGCAGCCCCCTGGCATGCCATCATTCTCGATGTCATGCTGCCGGGCTGTGACGGCTTTGAGGTGCTGAAGCGCATCCGCGCCAAATCTGCCGTGCCCATCCTGATGCTGACCGCCCGGGGGGAGGAGGCTGACCGCATCGTCGGACTGGAGATCGGGGCTGATGACTACCTGCCCAAGACATTCTCCACCCGCGAACTGCTGGCTCGTCTGCGAGCCGTCACACGCCGCTCCGTCATTTCGCAGGGCCAGCAGACGGAGCCACCGGTCAAGGAACTCATCGTCGGCACCGTGCGCCTCAACCTCGACGCCCGTGTCGCCACCCAGAATGACCAGGTTCTTGTGCTTACGCCGGTGGAGTTCGACATCCTTGCAGCGCTCATGAAGTCTCGCGGGCGCATCAAATCTCGCGAAGCCCTGATCGAAAACCTGCGCGACCGCCAGTATGAAGTCTTTGACCGCAGCGTCGATGTCCACATCGCCGCCCTGCGCAAGAAGCTCGGCGACGACGCCCACCAGCCTCATTACATCCGAACGGTGCGCAGCGCCGGCTACATGTTCATCAATCCGGATGCCTGAGATCAGGCATCCGGCGACTTGATTTCAGGATCAATCTTTTGCAGCGCCGACCACAGCGCCGGATCCTGGGGGTGACCGTTGTAAAGCACCTTGCCGTCAGGACCGATCAGGATCATCCGGGGGATGCTGTCGATCTCCAGCATCTTCGTGAACGGACGTTCCGCAGGCTCGATCAGCCAGGGAAACTCAATGCCCTGCTCGTTGCGCACCTTCTCGGAAACCGCCTCCGCCTTTTCATCGTCCTTGTTCATGCCGGCGACCACGATGCCGTGCTTCATCAGATGCCCGGCCTTCTTTTTCAGCTCCGGCATGAGCTGCATGCAGGGGCCGCACCACGAGGCCCAGAAGTCGAGCAGAACCGCCTTCTTGCCTGCCACGAGATCCGCCAGCGTCGTGGTTTCACCATTGGACATGGCCAGCACCAGCTGCAGGTCGATCTTCATCGTGGCCATCTTCGCTTCACGCCTGCCCTTCTCGATCGCCTGGGCAAACAGCTGCGCCTGGGCCGGGGCCAGCCAGAAGGCCTCCTGCATATGCTTCTTGAAGCCAGCCTCGTCCTTCTTCTCCTGCGCCTGCAAACCCTTGGTGAACTCAATGAAGGCTCGGATGTCGTCAGCCGACTTGATGCCGGCCGACTGGGCCGCGTCAAAGTTCGCCGCGAGCACCTCAAGCTCGGGCAGGATCTTCATCAGCCAGGCTGCATTCTGTGTCCGCAGGCCCCAGATCAGCTTGGCCTCGATGATCTGCTGACGCGGCACGCCCGCCTTGTTGGCCTCCTTGGCCGCCTCAATCAGCTCCTGCTCGGTTGCGCCGGGGTTGAACAAACGCTGCATCAGCTCCTGGGGCACCTGTCCCGGCCCCTGCCCCTGTTCCGGCTGCTGGGCCTGGATCAAAGTGCCTGTGCTCGAAATGAATAAGGCGAATAAAAAAGCGTTCAGTTTCATGGCTTGCGGATCAAACGTGGCCCCGCCGGCGAAACTGTCCACAAGTCAGCGGCCGCAGGTTGGAAAAAACTCCGGGGCTCAAACTTTCCCAGCCCCCAGGTTTCCCCTTGGTAGCCGCAGCATCCGCGCTATGAATCCGACACGCCGGGTTCATTCCTGCAACCGCCACCTGCCCACCTCCCCTTTTTCTCATGACCAAGCACTACATCTGGGACGCCTATTTCGCCGAACTGTTCGATTCGTGCGTACAGGAATACGACGACGGCAACCGCGACTATGCCGCCTGGTTCACCGATGAAGACCTCGAATACCTCAAGGCCATCGGCTGCAAGGAGCGTGAACTGTTTGACTTCGTCGAAGATCATTGCGTCTCAGACGGCCAGGACCCCACCGCCACGACCGCCCTGCTGATCACCGCCGTGCGCCGTGACTACTTCCTGACCGTACAGAAAGGCGTGACCAGCACGCATGTCGTCGCCCCCTCCGAACTGCCCGCGAAGACCGCCGAGGTCGAAGGCATCACCTGGCTGCCCAGGATCATCGTCAAGGCCCGAGCCAAGCTGCGTGGCGAGATGGACCCCGACACCATGTTTGGCTGCGGCGGTGATCGCGCCTTCCTTTCCAAATACGACATCCATCCTGCCGACTTTCTCCGTCACGTCTGGGCGGCTGGCGAGGATGATTCCAAAATCATCGCCCTGGTGAAGTCGCGGGCCTGAAGACTGCGGCCCGGTCTTCCCTCATGTCTCCGGCTCCACCGAAAGCATCAGCCATTCAGCGTAACGTGCGCTGACCGCAGCGGGTTCCAGGGCGACGATTTCAGGAACCTCGTAGGGATGAAGGGCGGCAAGACGTTGCTCAAGGGCCTGACAAGCATCTGGGGTGGTTTTTAAAATCCCCAGAATCTCCGCAGCCTGCTCGACCTTTCCCTGCCAGCGATAGATGGATTCCACGCCTGGCAAAAGGTTGATGCAGGCCGCCAGCCCTTCCTCCACAAGCACCCGTCCGGTCCGGCGTGCCGTCTCCATGTCCGGAAACGTCGTCAGGACCAGGCGGATATCGGGCATGGCAGGAACAGCCCGACGGTTTACCAGCCAAACTTCTTGATCACCGACCGCTTGCGCAGCCCTTCCATCCACTTGTCCAGGGTAGTTTTTGACTTCTCCGAGGAAATGGAGCGCTCAATCTCCTTTCGGACCTCTTCAAGCGACTTGGCCTTGCCGTGCTTGATGGCATCGCAGGCGATGATGATGTAGGAACCCTCCTCCTCGATCACACTACTGATGCCTCCGGTCTTCAGGGCAAAGGCAACGGCGGCGATGGACGGCTTCATCTGGTCCCGGGCCATCCAGTCCCATGCGCCGCCATTCTCCGCATGACTGTCCTTGGAGTAGGTCTTGGCCGTGGACGCAAAGTCCGCCCCATTCACAACCTTGCGGCGGATCTCCTCAGCCAGCTTCTTCTGGCCCTCAGGGGTGGTGCCGTCACCGCCGCTGTATTTGGGAAGGGTGATCGTGCTGATCTTGATCATCCCACCCTCGCGCCATTCGTCGATGTGCTTATCGTAGTAGTCGCTGATCTCCTTCGGCGTGGCAGGCACCTGCTGGGCCGCCATCTTGCCACGCATGGCCTGCACGATCATCATCTTCTCGCGCATCTCGCGGAACTTCTTCATCGTCATGCCGTTCTTGGCGAGCTCCTTCACAAAGGCGTCGCGGTCGCCCTTGAAGCTCTCCCGGATGATCGAATTGATGTCATCTTCCACCCACTGCGGCTTGATCTGCGCCCCCAGGCGCTTGAATTCGGTCAGTACCAGTTCGCGGTCGATCAGGCTGTCCAGCGCCGTGGCCCGCAGGTTGGCAATTTCACGCTGCAGGGCACCCGGGTCGTTTTGAAGCTGAAACCGCAGCATCTGCTCCTGGGCGTTCACGGCATCCCTCACCTCGGAACGCGTGACAACGTTGCCATTCACCACGGCCGCGATGCCATTGCTGGAAGATTGGGCGGACGACACGCCTGCAAGGCCCAGGGTGCAGAAAAGGAAGAGGAGGGGGCGCAAAGGAGAAACCATGGGATGAGCAAAGACGGTTAAGCATCCCGATGATGCCCTGCAAGGGCAAAACAGGGTTCATTTAAAAGGATCGCCACCTGCCGTCCCTCTGTCTCCCCCCTTGACGAAGCTCCCCTGGCGTCCACGAAGTGGGCATGAAATTTGAATTCGCGACCGCCTCCCGGATCATCTTCGGCCGCCACACCGCCGCCCAGGCACCCGCCTTGTGCGCTGCATGGGGTCGGCGTATCCTGGTGGTCACCGGCTCACGGCCTGGACGTGCCTCCCCAATCCTTGATTCCCTGCGTTCCGCAGGCCTCGACGTCTCGGTTTTCAGCATTCAAAAGGAACCCACCCTTCAGGAGGCACGCAACGGCGCCGTCATGGCCCGTGAGATCAAGGCTGATGCCATCCTTGGTTTGGGCGGAGGCAGCGCGGTGGATGGAGGAAAAGCCGTTGCCGCCCTGGCGACCCAGCCCAAGGACGCCCTCGACTACCTCGAAGTGGTGGGCCTGGGCCATGCCCTCGACCACCCACCCCTGCCCTTTCTCGCGATGCCAACCACGGCAGGCACGGGCGCTGAAGCTACACGTAACGCCGTGCTGTCCGTCCCGGAACACGGGGTGAAGGCCAGCCTGCGCCACGCCTCCATGCTGCCCAGTGTGGCGCTGATCGACCCTGCTCTTGCCATGGAATGTCCGCCGGAAGTCACGGCGGCCAGCGGCATGGACGCCCTGACCCAGTGCCTGGAAGCCTTTGTTTCCTGCCGGGCCCAGCCCATGACCGATGCTCTTTGCCTCGAAGGCATCCGGCGTTCCACGCGCTCACTGGAGCGTGCCGTGAAGGACGGCCGGGACCTGGATGCCCGTGAAGACATGGCTCTCGCGGCCCTGTTCAGCGGCATGGCCCTAGCCAACGCAGGACTGGGGGCGGTGCACGGCTTCGCGGCGCCTGTCGGCGGGCAGTTTTCCGCACCGCACGGCGCTGTCTGCGCTGCTCTTCTTGCTCCAGTCTGGGAGGCCAACCTTTCCGCCGCACGCCAGGCCGCCGACCCGGAAACACTGGAACGATTCCAAACGGCGGCGGCACTCCTGACCAGCAGGCCGGACGCCCACGCTGAAGCAGCACTGCCCGTGCTGAGCGGCCTTGCAGAACGACTGCGAATCCCAGGCCTGGCATCCTACGGAATCCGACTTCAAGACCTTGATGACCTTGCCCTCAAGGCTTCAAATGCCAGCAGCATGAAAGGAAATCCCGTGCCTCTCGACCTCCCCGCGCTACGCTCCATCCTCCAGGCGGCCCTTTGATTATCACGCAGCCCACCCGGATTAATCGAAACTTGCGCCCACAGCGTGACCCGAAGCATGCTGCTCCATGCCATATCTCGATTCATCCGGCCAGCGTGAGGAAATCCGCAGTCTCTACCACCGCACGCTGCTTGAGGACGTCATGCCCTTCTGGCTGAAGCATGGCATGGATCGAGAGCACGACGGCATCCTCACCTGCCTGGCCCGTGACGGGGCCGTGATTGACACTGACAAGAGCATCTGGTTCCAGGGCCGCGCCGGCTGGATGTTCGCGACGCTGTTCAACACAGCCGGGAAAAGCCGCGAACACCTCGACGCCGCAGGCTCCTGCATCGCCTTCCTCGACAAACATGGTTACGCCACGGACGGCAAGCTTTTCTACACCGTCACCCGTGACGGACGCCCACTTCGCATGCGCCGCTATGTCTACAGCGAGGCCTTCGCCGCCATCGCCCACGCGGCCTATGCCAGGGCAACCGGTGACGAAAGGTATCGCGAAGCCGCGCTGGCGGACTTCTCCTTCTACCTCAGGCACTCCTTCGAACCCGGCCTGATGACCCCGAAGGTGAACAGCGAGACACGACCGATGATGGGCCTGGCGCCCCTGATGATCGGCATCGTCACCGCCCAGGAACTGCGCGCCAGCCTCGGTCATGTCGTCGTCAACGGCCGCACGGCCACCGAATGGATCGACCGTTTCATCTTTGAAATCGGCCGCCATTTCTGGAAGCCAGACCTCAACGTACTCATGGAGACCGTCGCCCCCGACGGCAGCATCATCGACCATTCCGAAGGTCGGCTGCTGAATCCCGGCCATGCCATCGAGTGCGCCTGGTTCATCCTCCATGAGGCCCGCCTGCGCGGCGAAAAAAGCTATCAGAAGCTCGGCCTTCAGCTCCTCGACGCCATGTGGCAGCGTGGATGGGACGAGGAATGCGGCGGCATCTTCTACTACCGTGACCTCAATCACCATCCCGTTCTGGAATACTGGCAGGACATGAAGTTCTGGTGGCCCCACTGTGAGGCCGTCATCGCCACCGCCCTGGCCTATGAATCCACGCACGAATCCAGGTACGCCGAAATGCACGCCCGGGTTCATGACTGGAGCTTCCGCCACTTCCCCGATCCCGGCCACGGTGAGTGGTTCGGCTGGCTGCATCGCGACGGCAGCCCGTCCCAGACCGCCAAGGGCAGCCTGTTCAAGGGACCCTTCCATCTGCCACGCATGCTCTGGTACCTCGACCAGCTCCTCGGCAACACGTGCCCACGCCGCTGATGGCCGAAACCCTGCTAGAAAGCTCCGCCTCAGACCGATACCAGATTTCCAGGAATGCCTGCCTCCCTCGACCTCGCCGCCCTCGCCCGCATTCGTTCGCTTGAACTGCGGGCCAAAAGCGTGGTGGAGGGCCTCTGGCGAGGCATGCACCGCAGCCCCTACCATGGCTTCTCGGTCGAGTTCTCCGAATACCGCGCCTATGTCCAGGGCGACGATCCGCGCTACATGGACTGGAAGGTGATGGCGCGCAGTGACCGCTGCTTCATCAAGAAGTTCGAGGACGAGACCAACCTGCGCTGCCAGCTCGTGGTGGACCACAGCCGCTCGATGAATTTTGGCGGTCCCATGACCAAGGCCGCCTACGCCGCAACACTCGCAGCCACGCTCGCCATGTTCCTCATGCAGCAGGGCGATGCCGTCGGCGTCACCACCTTCGGCCTGGGGCTTCAGGAGCACATTCCCCCGCGCAACCGCCCCGGCCACCTCCGCCGGCTCATGCACGAGCTGGAAAAGCCCGCCCCGCCCGGCGCAACCGCCCTCGACCTCAGCGTTCGCCAGCTGGCAGACCTGCTGCGCAGGCGCGGCATGATCTGCATCGTCTCCGACTTGCTGGCCCCCCCGGAGAAGCTGGAAAGCCAGCTCGGCCTCCTCGGAGCAATGGGGCATGATGTGGTCCTCTTTCATGTCATGGACAGGACCGAGATCGATTTTTTGTTCGAGAAGGGCGCGCACTTCCTGGATGCGGAAACAGGCACCGAGCGCTTCATCGACCCCGCTGCCGCCCGGGAGGCCTACATCGCACGCCTGACGGATCACCGTAACAGGGTGAAGTCCGCCTGTGAGCGGCAGGGTGTCGAATACCTCTGGACCCCTTCCGACACGCCCCTGGAAAGGGTCCTCTTCGACTTCCTCTCCAGACGCCAGGGCGCCCGGAAGGCCGGGGCCAGGGCGGCGCAGCCGAACTAAAAACGTGACCACCTCCCGTAAAGGCCTCGACAGGGCGGCGGCGTCCGTGGCATGATTCAACAGACTTCCCGGCAGCACCATCTCATGCCCTGTTATGAAAAGCTTGTTTGCGCCCCTTCTTGCCGCGGTCTGGTTCGCATCGGCCGCTCCAGCCCGGCTTCAAGGGGCTGAAACGATCCCGGAGATCACCACGCTGCAGGGACGGACCTTCCGGAAGTGTGAAATCGTGCGCGTGCATCCGGACGGAGTGTCCTTCCGCCACGCCACCGGGGCCGCCAGGGTGCTGTTTTCCGACCTGTCCTCCGAATGGCGCAGCCGCCTGGGCTATGATCCAGAAAAGGCCGCCGCCCACCGTCAGCAGCAGAAGGAGCTGGCGGAAAAACGCGAGGAGGCCAGAAAGGCCCGAGCCGCGGTCGAGGAGGCAAGATTCAGGGAGCTCGCCGAGGCTGCGGCACGCGCCCGCATTCAGATCATGGGACAGGAGGCGCAGGCGCGCGCCCTTGCCCGCCGGCAGGTTTCATCCGACACCGTCTCCGTCGTGCCGGTGCTTCCCGCCCTCGGAGCCGTCCATGACCCTGGACAGGATTTGCGAATCTATGAACGCGCCCGCCAGCTTCCCTATGGCTGGCCGGGTTACGGTTACAGCTATGGTTATGGACAGGCTTTTGGCCATGGCGTCGGCATCACCATGCCCGGATGGAGGGCCTGTCATCCGGCGCCCCCCGCCTGCCCGCCCAGCCCTTCCATCATCATCAGGATGCCCCTTCGGTGAAATAACGAAGACTTCCGTCACTGGGGCGGCTGGCCGGCTTCACCCGCCCGCTTCAGCTCCTCGACAAAGACAGCCAGCACCTTGTCACGGCGCTGCTTATCCAGCATTCCAGCGGCGATGCAGACAGGCCGTGGCTGCGGGTTCAGGGCTTTCAGCAGAATGCGTTCAGGGATGAGGCAGGCGGTTCGCTCCACCACGAGCGCAATCCCAAGCCCGGCCTCCACGGCGCTGATGAGGCTGGTGATTCCGTCACATTCACTGGCGATACGGGCGTTGATTCCCTGGCTCTTGAACCAGCCGGTCAGCAGGCCCCAGTAATCCGGATACTCACGCTGATTGTAGATCACCAGCCGCTGGCCGTCCAGGTCCTGGGGTGTCAGCGCGGCCTTGAACATGAGCGCATGCTGACGCGGCACCGCCACACGCCAGCTCTGCTGCTGCACGGGCGTCCAGATGATCTCCGTCACCTCCTTGGAAGGTGGCACGGTGACAATCACGTCCAGCGCCCCTTTTTGCAACCCCTCCACCATCTCCAGGCTGTTGAGATCAGACAGCTCCACCCTTGCCCGGGGATGCATCTGGGAAAAGGCCTCGATCGCCGGCGCCAGGATCCCCGCAGTGAGGGAGGGTGAATAGCCCACGCGGATCATCTGCGCCTTGGCCGCAGCCCTGACCCTTTGCTCCAGCAATTCCGCGCGCTCCACCAGCCCCCTGCCCTCGCGCAGCAGCAGCTCGCCGGCGGTCGTAAGTGAAAAGGAGTGCGCCGCCCTTTCCAGCAGGGACACACCCAGCTCATCCTCCAGGGCCTTGATCTGCCGGCTGAGCGCGGGCTGGGTCATGCTCAGGCGCGAGGCCGCCCTGCTGATGTTGCCATCCTCGGCGGCGGCGATGAAGGAGCGGAGCAGTCGGAGTTCCATGAAAAGACCATGGAGCATACCCGGCGCGCAGCCTGAGGCAAACAGACGTGCATTGGCAGGGAACCGGGCTCCGGTGCAGCATGGTCTGTCATGAAAATCAATCTTCGCCCCTCCCAGGAACGCGGCCATGCCAATCATGGCTGGCTCGACAGCTTCCACACCTTCTCCTTCGCCGACTATTATGACCCCGCCCACATGGGCTTCCGCAGCCTGCGGGTGATCAACCAGGACATCATCGCCCCCGGTGCTGGATTCCCAACCCACCCCCACGCTGACATGGAGATCTTCAGCTACATCCTCTGGGGCGCTCTCCAGCACAGGGACAGCATGGGCAACGGCCGCGTGCTCAAGCCCGGCCAGATCCAGCTCATGAGCGCCGGACGAGGAGTCACCCACAGCGAGTTCAACCCCTCCCAGTCCGACGACGCCTCCCTGCTGCAGATCTGGATCCGCCCCCGCCAGCGCGGCCTGACCCCCAGCTATACCGAGTGGCATCCCGATCCTGCCAGGGAGGACGATGCCAAGGTCCTCGTCATCTCCCCCGACGGGCGTGAAGGCAGTGCGATCATCCACCAGGACGCCGACATCTACCGCGTGCGCCTCATGGCGGGCAAAGTAGTGACCCATGAGGCTGCCGCAGGCCGCGGCGTGTGGTTTCAGCTCATCAAGGGCCTCATGACGGTGAACGGCACCCAGCTTCAGCCCGGTGACGCCATGAGCACCGAGGACAGCGGCACGCTGACCTTCACCGCCACCCAGGATGCCGAAGCCCTGCTCTTCGACCTTGCCTGATCCTGTCCTGCCTGACCATCACCCCAACCCCAAAGTAAATCCGCAAGTTATGAAACAAATCACCACCCTCGTCCGCCTCCTCCTCGGCCTCCTCTTTGTCGTCTTCGGACTGAACATGTGGCTTCACTTCATCCCCATCCCCCCGCCACCCGAGGGCCCCGCCAAGGATTTCATGTTCGCCATCTACGGCACCGGTTTCCTGACGGTGGTGAAGGTGCTCGAAGTCCTGGGTGGCGTGCTGCTGCTCTCAGGCCGCCTCACCAACCTGGGCCTGCTCCTTCTCGGGCCGGTCATCGTCAACATCGGCATGTATCACCTCTTCCTGGTCAAAGGCGGCTATGAGATGCCCGCTGTGCTCGGCATCCTTTCCCTGGTTGTGCTCGCCAGCCGTAAATCCCTCGTCAAAGCCTTCCTGGCATCGAACTAACTCCGCCCCACTCTTCAAATCATGTCCCTCTTTTCTCCTCTCTCCGCAGGTGCTTTTCACCTCCCCAACCGCGTCCTCATGGCCCCGCTCACACGTTGCCGGGCTGACGCGGAGCACAATCCAACGCCGCTTATGGCCGAATACTATGCCCAGCGTGCCGGAGCCGGGTTGATCATCGCCGAGGCCACCATGGTCATGGAAGGAAATTCGTCATTCTGGAGGGAGCCCGGCATCTACTCCGATGACCAGGTGAAGGGCTGGAAGACCGTCACCGACGCCGTTCATGCCAAGGGCGGCCGAATCGTCCTCCAGCTCTGGCATGGCGGCAGGGCCTGCCATCCGCTGCTCAATGGCGGAGCCCAGCCAGTGGCGCCAAGCGCGATTCCGATCACGGGTGATGAAGTCCACACGCCTGAAGGCAAGAAGCCCTATGTCACTCCTCGCGAACTGCGCGATGATGAGATCCCGGGCATCGTCGCCGGATTTCAAAAGGCCGCCGCAAACGCCCTGAAGGCCGGCTTTGACGGCGTGGAGGTGCATGGGGCCAACGGCTACCTGCTCGACGAATTCCTCCGCGACGGTTCCAACAAGCGCGGAGGGCCTTATGGAGGCCCGATTGAAAACCGCGCCCGGCTCCTGCTCGAGGTGCTCGATGCCGTCATTGGCGTCTGGGGCAAGGACCGAGTGGGGCTGCGCATCTCGCCGCTCAACAGCTACAACAGCATGAGCGACAGCGACCCCGCCGCACTCACGGCCTATGTCGCCCGGCAGTGTGACTCCCGGGGCATCGCCTATCTGCATGTGATGCGCGCCGATTTCTTCCAGGCACAGCAGGGCGATGTCCTCACGCCCGCCCGCCAGCACTTCAGAGGCGCGCTCATCAGTAACATGGGCTACAGCGCCGACGAAGCCGAGCAGGCCATTGCCAAAGGCAGCCTCGACGCCGTCGCATTCGGCGTCCCCTTCCTCGCCAATCCCGACCTGCCCGCACGCTTCGCCGCCCAGGCTCCCTTGAACGCCGCAGACCCGGCGACCTTCTACACGCCAGGCCCCAGGGGATACACGGATTATCCAGCGATGTGATGAGCACGCCGATTCATCCCGGAGTTCGCATCGGCCACGTTCACTTGAAGGTGGCCGATCTTGAACGCTCCCTGGCATTCTACTGTGGCGTGCTCGGCTTCCAGATCACTCAACGCTACGGCCCGGGCGCAGCGTTCATCTCCGCAGGCGGCTATCATCATCACATCGGCCTCAACACCTGGGAAAGCCGGGGCGGCAGGCCTCCTCAACGTGGTTCCACCGGCCTTTATCATGTCGCCCTCCTCTACCCGGACCGGAGATCTCTCACCGACGCCCTGCGAAGGCTGATCGAACATCAAATCCCTCTCGACGGCGCCGCCGACCACGGAGTCAGCGAGGCCATCTACCTCAAGGACCCGGATGGCAACGGTCTTGAGCTCTACATCGACCGTGATCCCGCCCAATGGCCCCGAGATAAGGCCGGTCAACTCACGATGACCACGGAACCGCTGGATCTCGAAGCGCTGCTGGCGGAAACCTGACCTCAACTTTCTTGCGAGACTACCCTGGCATGAAACCTTTGCCTGATGATGACACTCAATCCTTGGGGTGATTCAGATCCGTGCCTTTCACCTGGCATCCGTGAGCCTGCTTGGAGAAATCCCGTGCCGGTGCTGGCGCGGACGACGTGTGCGGGTTAGGACTTCAGCATGATGGAATGGCTTCAAGATTCCTGGGAATGGTTCACACAGATGATCACTGCCCTGCCCTGGCAGGTGCTAGGAGTCTGGCTGCTCACATCCTGCCTGCTGCTGACCGGCCTGCTGGGATCGGTGCTGCCGCTGCTGCCCGGCCCCTTCCTGATCTTCCTGGCCGGAATCCTGCACACGGTCCTGCTGCCCTCCCAGGGCATGAGCTGGGCTGGCATGATCCTGCTTGCGCTTCTTTTGGTGGCCTCCTACTTCGTTGACATGGCCGCCGGGGCCATGGGCGCACGCTGGTTCGGAGCCAGCCGATGGGGCATCCTGGGAGTCTTTGTCGGCGGGGTCATCGGCCTCTTTTTCGCGCCTCTTGGCTTCGTGCTTGGTCCTCTGCTCGGCGGTCTGGTGTTTGAGCTCATCTTTGCCAAAAAGCGCATGGCACCTGCGGTGAAAAGCACCTGGGGAACCCTGCTCGGAACGGGCGTCGGACTCGCGGTCAGGCTGGGACTCAGCCTGGCGATGATCACCGCCGTTCTGGTCGACATCCTCTGGTGACATCGCCAGCCGGCCTTGATCCAGAAATCCCGGGAAGATGCCGGACATGGGTTCGTTGCCTGTCCAAGAACGCGCTGCAGCCGCAATCGCCAACTCCATCCTCGCACCACATGCGACTTTTCCCACTGCTCTCAGCCCTGCTGACCCTGCCCCTCCTTGCGGCCGGCCAGCCAAACGTAATCCTCATCATGGCCGATGATTTCGGACAGGAATGCGTCACAGCCAATGGAGGTGAGTCCTACCAGACCCCCAACCTTGACAGGCTGGCCGCCGAGGGCATGCGCTTCGAGCACTGCCACTCGCAGCCGCTTTGCACACCGACACGAGTGCAGCTGATGACGGGCCGCTACAATGTGCGCAACTATCTGAACTTCGGCACCCTGCTGCGCAGCGAGACCACTTTCGGGCACCTGCTTCAAAAGGCGGGCTACGCCACCGGCATCTGTGGCAAATGGCAGCTCGGCCGCGAGACGGACGCGCCCAGCCACTTCGGCTTTCAGGAGGCCCTGCTCTGGCAGCACACACGCCGCCCGCCACGCTATGCCAATGCCGAGCTCGAGCTCAATGGCGTTGAGAAAGACTATCCGGAGGGCTCCTACGGACCCAGGCTCATCAACGATTTCGCGCTCGACTTCGTCACCAGGCACAAGGACGCGCCCTTCTTTCTCTACTACCCGATGATCCTGACGCATGACCCTTTCCAACCCACGCCGGACAGTCCGGACTGGGATCCGAAGGCCAGGGGCGAAAACGCCGGCCGCAAGACCGCCCATTTCGCGGACATGGTGGGCTACATGGACAAGATGGTCGGACGGCTCGATGAGCATCTGAAACAGCTTGGCATCCGCGACAACACGCTGCTGATCTTCACCGGAGACAACGGTACACACAGCAGCATCACCAGCCGTTTTCAGGGAAGGGCTTTCCAGGGTGGCAAGGGGCGGACCACGAACAACGGACATCATGTGCCGCTCATCGTCAGCTGGCCGGCCGTGATGAAAAAGGGACGGGTTTGCAGTGATCTGGTCTCCTGCGCCGACTTCCTGCCCACCCTGTGCGCCGCCGCTGACGCACGACTTCCGGATTCCGTGGATGGTGTCAGCTTCCTGCCACAGCTGCTTGGTGAATCAGGAACTCCACGAGATTGCATCTACGCCTGGTACTCGCCCCGTCAGGGACCAGACATGACCGTGCGCGAATACGCCTTTGACCGGGATTACAAGCTGTATCGAGACGGCGGCTTCTTTGACCTGAAGAAAGACCCCCTGGAAAAAGCCGCCCTGAAGGAACCCCTGACCGCAAAGGCGACCAGCGCCAGGGAGAAACTTCAGGCCTGCCTGGGCCGTTACCAGGACGCAAGACCGGCGGAGCTCGATGCCACGTTCAAGGCTGCGGCAAAGGACATGCCTGGTTCCCCCAGGAAGGCCGGCCTGAAGGGCAAGGCTGGCAAAAACAAGAACCTGTAAAATCCCGTGAAGAGGCTTCTGCGCCGGCTGTTGCTCCTGGCACCCCTGATGATCGGCCTGCTGCTTGGCGCCGACCATCTGAACCGGGTTCCTTACCTGCCGCCACATCCCGGCGTCGTTCGCCGCACCGAACAAATCATGCTTCAAGGCGAAAGGGTTTCCGTGGACCTGTTTCTGCCAGCCTTGGCCAGCAAGGCTCCGGTCGTGATTGTCGCCCATGGCTTCACACGGCACCGGCGCGTCATGTCAGGGTGGGGCCACCGGATCGCCGAAAACGGCATGATCGCCGCCGTGCCGAACCTGCCCGCCTTCGCCAACCACGCCCGCAATGCACGCGCAATCGCAGAACTGGCCGAGCATCTCCACAAGCCCGGCAGCCTGAAACCCGGCCCTCAACCGACAGGCAGGACCGGACTGGTCGGCCATTCGGCGGGCGGCTTTGCCACGCTGCTGGCGGCCGCCGGGTCCGACAAGGTGCATTGTTGGATAGGCCTCGATCCCGTCGATTTCATGGACATGGGCCTGGGCGTCGTGAAGTCCCTGACAACGCCTGCGCTCATGCTGCTGGCCGAACCCGGTGCCTGGAACCGCCACGGCAATGCGAGGCGCTGGACCGGCAGGGGGGCCTCAAACCTCCTGGCCCTGAGCATCAGGGACTCCACCCATTGCGACCCTGAAAACCCCACCAGCCGCATGGCCGAACTGGTCTGCGGACGGACCGATCCTGGAAGACGAGCTACCTATGAACGCTATGCGCTGGCCATGCTCAGAACTCACCTCCTGCAGGACCCTGCGGCCGGCTCCATTCTCTCGGGGGCGGACCAAGACGAACGCATTCGCGTTCTTGGCCAGGACGGGCGCGCAAATATGGAATGATTCGTCATCCCGTATCGTTTGCTGGCGTTCGCATGAAACTTACGCTCCACCACCTGCCACGCATCGCGCTGCTGTGCGCCATCTTCGCCGCCGCCACCGTTCCCATTTCGGCCGCGGACCGACCGAACGTGCTTTTCATCGCGATCGACGACCAGAACGACTGGATCGGCCACCTTGGCGGCCATCCGATGGCGAAGACACCCAATCTGGACAGGCTCGCCGCGCGCGGAACGACCTTCACCAACGCCCATTGCAACATGGCACTGTGCAATCCTTCGCGCACCAGCCTGCTGCTCGGCCTGCGCCCCACCACCACGGGCATCTACGGCCTGTCACCCTGGTTCCGCACCCTGCCGAAGTGGAAGGACCGCGTGACGCTGCCGCAGCACTTTGAAAACAACGGCTACCTCACCGCCGCCACCGGCAAGATTTATCACGGCGGCACAGGTGGCGGAGGAGGAGGCAGGGTAAAGGGAAAAGCCGCCAAGGCCGACGCAGCCGGCAAGCCTGAATTCATGGTCACCGCACCCTTCGGCGGCGTCGGCACCAAGCCACCCAAGAAGCTGATCGGCGACACCCCCATGGGCAACAACCCGCTCATGGACTGGGGTGTCTGGCCCCTCGACAACGATGACACGCAAAAGGGCGACTACCAGGTCGCCACCTGGGCCGCCGAGCAGATCAAGTCCGCACCGAAGGACAGGCCCTTCTTCATCGCCGCAGGCTTCTTTCTTCCCCACGTTCCTTGTTATGCCACGCAGAAATGGTTCGACCTCTACCCTGATGATGACAGCGTGCTGCCGAAGGTGATGGAGAACGACCGCGCGGACACGCCCAGGTTTTCCTGGTACATCCACTGGCTGCTGCCCGAGCCCCGCCTCAAGTTCCTCAAGGAGTCCAACCAATGGCGCAACCTCGTGCGCAGCTACCTGGCCTGCACGAGCTTCACCGACGCCCAGGTCGGCCGACTGCTGGCCGCGCTCGACGAATCCGGACATCGTGACGACACCATCGTGGTGGTCTGGGGCGATCACGGCTGGCATCTCGGTGAAAAGGAGATCTCCGGCAAGAACACGCTCTGGGACCGCGGGACCAAGGTTCCACTCGTCTTCGCCGGACCCGGCGTCACGCCCGGACAGCGCTGCGGACAGCCCGCCGAACTGCTCGACATCTATCCCACCCTGGCAGACCTCGCCGGACTGCCCAAACGGGATGACCTGGAAGGCCTCAGCCTGGTTCCTCAGCTCAAGAATGCCGCCGCCCGCCGTGAACGGCCTGCGGTGACCAGCCACAACCAGGGGAACCACGCCGTCCGCAGCGAGAAGTGGCGCTACATCCGGTATGCCGACGGCAGCGAGGAGCTTTATGACATGGTCAAGGACCCCGACGAATGGACCAACGTCGCCTCAAAGCCGGAGAACGTCGCCATCATCGCCGAACTTCAGAAATGGCTGCCGGCCACGGACGTGCCGCCTGCTCCGGGCAGCGCCAGCCGCGTGCTCACCTATGATCGAAAAACTGATGAGGCCGTGTGGGAAGGCATCACGGTGAAACGTGGTGACACGATCCCGGAATAAATTTTTCCGCGATGCTGAATAAGGCTTCACGGCGCTCGTCAGATGCCCGCGAACACCAAGTTCAACATCAATGAAAACCATCCTCGCCCTCGCCACCGCAGCCATCACCCTCGGTTTTGCCGCTCCCTCGGAGTCCCAGGCCTGGGACCGCTGCAGCCCCCACAGCCGCATCGTCAGCTACCTCCCCTGTGGACGTCCGGTCTATGCCAACTATGTCATCTATGGCCGTGACCGTTGCGGCAACCCGGTCGGCCGCTGGGTGACCCAGCGCCAGGCCTGCGGCTGCAGCCTCTGCAGCCCGCGCCCCGTCTGCCCGCCCCCTTCCTACGGTTATCACGGCTCCCACCATCACCATGGACATTCCTCACGCAGCGGTGTGAGCTGGTTTTTCTCCTTCGGCCGCTGATCCCCTGCGCCAAAAAACCCTCCGCCCCCTCCAACCACTCCTTGCATCGGCGCGGCAGTCCTCCAAGACTGCCGCGTCATGCTTTCCGCCTCCATTGACCAGCTCCGATCCGCCATCCGTGACGTGCCTGACTTTCCAAAGCCGGGCATCCTCTTCAAGGACATCACCCCCGTCCTTGCCGACGCACGCCTGATGCAGCTCGCCATCGACGGCATGATCGAGCCCTTCGTCGGCCAGAAAATCGACAAGGTGGTCGGCATCGACGCACGCGGATTCATCTTCGGTTCGATGATCGCGCAGAAGCTCGGCGCCGGCTTCGTCCCTGTGCGGAAAAAGGGCAAGCTGCCCTGGCGCACGCGCGGGCTCGACTACAGCCTCGAATATGGAAGCAACAGCATCGAGATGCATCTGGACGCGCTCGCCCCTGACGAAACCGTCCTTTTGGCCGACGACCTGCTGGCAACGGGCGGCACCGCGGGTGCCGCTCTCGAACTCATCAGCCAGTCGGGCGCAAGGCTTCTCGGCTCCACCTTCTTCATCGAGCTCGCCTTCCTCGATGGCAGGCAAAGGCTCGCAGGCGGCGCCCCGATCCACTCCCTCATCACCTTCTGATCCGACCCTGAGGCGCCAAGCATGACTGAACGTGAATATCAAAGGCACCTCGAGGCCATCCGCCTGAAAGTTTTCGGCGACGACAAGGCCCTGCCGCGAAGCCGCTCCGAGACGCTCAGGCTTGCCAGGCGTTTCCTGAAGCTCAAGGAGACTCGCATCAAGCAGAGGCACCGTGCCGGTGTCGGTGGTTCGGAGGTCTGCAGGATGCGGTCCGATGTCATGGACTGCCTGGCGCGCCAGCTCTGGGCGGAAAGCCTGGCCGCACTGCCCGCCGACAGGCGCGCAAAAACCGCCGCCGTCAGCGTCGTCGCCCATGGCGGCTACGGCAGACGCCTGATGAGCCCGCACAGCGACGTCGACTTCACCTTCATGCTCGCCGGCAACGGCTCCCAGGTGCCGCCGGACACCGCCCGGCTGATCGCCGACTTCCTGCTGTTCTACTACGACCTGAAGTTCAAGGTCGGCCGCGCCACCCGCAGCGTTGGTGGCTGCATTGAGCTCGCCAACGAGGACATGCTGACCAAGACGGCCCTTATGGAGGCGCGTCTGCTCTGCGGCGACGAGAGTGCCTTCAGGGAGTTCCGCCAGCGCTTTGACAAGGAGTGCATGGACGGACGTGAGGCCGGATTCCTGCAGCAGCGCCTCGACGACCTGGCTTCAAGGCACGCCAAGAACGGTGGCACCCACTGCGTCCAGGAGCCTAACGTCAAGAACGGCTGCGGCGGGCTGCGCGACTACCAGAACCTGATCTGGATGACCTACGCGAAAATGCGCACGCTCAACCCAAAGGACCTCGTGCAGAAGGGACACATGTCACCCCTGGCCTGGCGCGAGCTGTCCGCCGCCTATGACTTCATCCTGCGCACCCGCAATGAGATGCATTACACCGAGCGCCGTGCCAGTGACGTCCTGACCCTCCGCCTCCAGGGACAGGTCGCCACCAACCTCGGCTACCGCCACAAGCGCATCCTGCGCCGCATCGAGGCCTTCATGCGCGACTACTACACCGCCACCCGCGACATCCTGCAGCGCAGCAGCGAGGTGATGGACAGCCTCAACCTGGCGCAGCAGGAGAGCCAGGAGACAAAACGCGGCCTGCTCAGCTTCATGGCGCGCCGCAAGGCCGCCCAGAAGCGCACCGAGAAGCTCGACGGTTTCATCGTCCGCAGCGAACGCCTCTTCCCCGAGGACAAGGACATCTACAAGGCCGAGCCCGAACGGCTGATGCGCACCTTCCTGCACACCCAGAAGCGCCACCTGCGCATGAGTCCCGAGCTCTTCCAGCTCATGCAGGCCAGCTTCAGGCTCGTCAACGTCAGCTACCGCTACAACAAGAGCGTGCGCGAAACCTTCCTCGCCATCCTCTCCCAAAAGGGCGACGTGGCGCGCGTACTGCGCCAGATGCATCGCGTCGGCTTCCTCGGTCGCTACATGCCCGAGTTCGGCGCCATGACCAACCTCGTGCAGCACGAGTTCTTCCACCGCTACACCGCCGACGAGCACACCCTGCGCACCATCGACATTCTCGACGAGCTCAGTGACGCCGCCTCACAGTCACGGCCGTCGTTGTACCAAAAACTCTTCCACGACCTTCATCAGCCGGAGATCCTCTACCTCGCGCTGCTGCTGCATGACGCCGGCCGCGCGGCCAACGCCAAGGCCCATGACGCCGAAAGCACCGTGCTAGCCGACGCCGTCAGCCGCAGGTTACAGATCAAGGGCGAGCGCCGCAAGCTGCTGCTCTTCCTGGTGGACAACCACCTGCTGATGTACCGCACCGCCACAACCTCCAACCTGGAGGACCCCCAGGTCATTGGCGAAATCGCCGCCGTGGTGAAGACCAAGGAGTACCTCGACATCCTCCTGGTCATGACCTACGCCGACTCCAGGGGCACCAGCGAGGCGAGCTGGTCCGGCTACAAGGAGGCCTCCATCCTCCAGCTCTACCACAGCGTCGTCGCCTTCCTCGATGCACCGGCCGACTTCATGCGCCGCGCCTCCGTCCCGCTGGACGAGGTTCGCAAGGCCGTCGAGAAGGAACTGGACACGGACTTCAGCCTGGAGATCAGCGCACACTTCCAGCACATGCCGCGGAATTACTTCAACTTCCGCGAACCGGCCGTCATCGCCGCTCACATCCGCCAGTTCCGACAGTTCTTCATCCAACTGACGCAGGAGGACGCAGCCGCCGGGCTCATGCCCGTCATGACCTGGGAGGATCATCCCGAACAGGGCTACAGCGAACTCACCGTGGTCTGCTGGGACCGCCACCTGCTGCTGGCCAGGATCTCCGGCGCCCTCGCCGCCCAGAGCATCAACATCCTCAGCGCCGACCTTTATCAGCGAGGGGACAACCTCGTCCTGGACATCTTCAGGGTCTGCAACACCAACTTCGCCGCCGTCACCAACAAGAGCGCCAGGCAGAGGGTCGAACAGGCCGTGCGTGATGCCTTCATCCAGCAGAAGTTTGACTTCGCGCCCGCCATCGCCGCCGTCCGCAAGGACATCCCGGGCTTTGATGAAGTCATGGAGGAAATCCCCCAGCGCATCTTCATCAACAACGATGTCTCGCCCGACCACACCGTCGCAGAGCTTCAGCTCGTGGACAGGCTCGGCCTCCTGTACGACCTCTTCATGGCGATCGGCAAGCTCGGCCACAGCGTCACCCATGCCCGCATCTGCACGGAAAAAGGTGTGGCGATCGACGCCATCTACATCCAGTCCGTCAAGGGAGACAAGCTCAGGGGCAAGGAGCAGCTCGACACCTTGAAGCGCACCCTTGATGCCGCTGTTTTCCCCGTGCAAACCCAGGCATGACAGGTGGCAGGATCAAGCCATTTCCCCGGCTTGGTCACGGAGTTCACGCATGGCACCAAGGGCCGTAAAACTTTCACGGAGGCCACCCCCAGGAACCCGGAAAAAGCCTAGCGACAATCCATGCGAACCAACGGATGGGGACAGGATGCAGAGCCGGATTTGCGACCGGCTGAACCTGCCTTGATCTCTTCTGAATCCTGCTTGCAGACAGGACTTGCACCCCTACCATCGCGCCCCCCTTTTTCAAAGACAATGGATCAACCTCTTCCTGGACAACGCTGGGTCAGCAACAATGAGCCCGAACTCGGCCTCGGCGTGGTGATGAAGGCCCAGTATGGCCGAATCGAACTCTTCTTCCCGGCCGCCGGTGAAATGCGTCAGTACTCACTCACCGGCGCACCTCTCCGCCGTGTCAGGTTTCAGCCCGGTGACACCATCAAGACCCATGAAGGAAGGCAGGTGGAGGTCGAGGGGATCGAGGAGCGCAACGGCATGATCTTCTACCTCGGCGCCGATGCCGCCGAGATCAGCGAGGCGGAGCTCGCCGACACCATCAGCTTCAGCAAGCCCCAGGACCGCCTCATGGCCGGCCAGGTGGATGACCTCGACACCTTTGACCTGCGCGTCGAGGCCCTGCAGCGTCGCGCCGCCATCCGTCAAAGCCCCCTGCGCGGCTTCTGCGGCGGTCGTGTGGACCTGCTGCCGCATCAGATGTACATCGCCAGCGAAGTCGGCGGCCGCCTGGTGCCCCGAGTGCTGCTCGCCGACGAAGTGGGCCTTGGGAAAACCATCGAGGCGGGCCTGATCCTGCACCGGCTGCACCTCACCGGACGTGCCGAACGCGTCCTCATCCTCGTTCCAGACGCCCTGGTGCATCAGTGGTTCGTCGAACTGTACCGCCGCTTCAACCTGCGCTTCTCCATCTATGACGAGGCGCGTTGTGACGAGATCGAAACCGGCGAGGAGGGCGCCAATCCCTTCCTCGAAAGCCAACTCGTCATCTGCAGCACCAGCTTCCTCGCCAAGTCAGCAGGCCGCTCCGCCCAAGTGCAGGGTGCTGGCTGGGACCTCCTGATTGTTGATGAAGCCCATCACCTTGAATGGAGCCCCAAGGAAGCCAGTCCGGCCTACACGCTGGTCGAAACGCTGGCCGCTAAGATTCCCGGCCTGCTCCTTCTGACCGCCACTCCTCAGCAGCTCGGCCCCGAGGGACATTTCGCCCGGCTGCGCCTGCTTGATTCCAGCCGCTACGCTGACCTGGCCCAGTTTCTGGAGGAAACCGGCCATTATGAGGAGGTCGCCAGCGCCGTTGACCGCCTGCTGAACGGTAAGAACCTGACGGCGGCCGATCAAAAGCTCTTTGCCCGGAAGTCCAGGCATGTCCAGGAGCTCGCCAAGGCGATGAAGGATGGCGTGGAAGGCGCGAGGGAGAAGCTCATCGCGGCCCTGCTGGATGAATTCGGAACAGGCCGTGTGATGTTCCGCAACACCCGCGCCGCACTGAGCGGGTTTCCGGAACGCAAGGCACGCCTCGCCGCGCTGGCGGCGGGCGACGAGGCCAACGAGGCGAAGGTGAAATGGCTCGCAGGCCTGCTAAAAAGCCTGGGCGAACAAAAAGTGCTTCTCATCTGCCGCACCCGCAGGCTGGCCGAGGAAATCCACGAGCGGCTCTTGCGTGAGATCAACGTCACCGCCGCACTCTTTCATGAAGGCCTCACCCTCATGCAGCGTGACCGCCAGGCAGCCTTCTTCGCCGAGGAGGAGGATGGCGCGCGCATCCTGCTCTGCTCCGAGATCGGCAGTGAAGGACGCAACTTCCAGTTCGCCCACCACCTCGTGCTGTTCGACCTGCCCGAGGACCCGGAACTCCTGGAGCAGCGCATCGGCCGGCTCGACCGCATCGGACAGACCAGCACCATCCATGTCCATGTTCCCTATCTGAAGGGCACCGGCGAGGAAGTCCTGGCCCGTTGGTACGACGAGGGCCTGAACGCCTTCGAAAAGAATCTTCATGGCGCCACCGAAATCGCCCAGGGCCTCCGGGCTTCGCTTGAACCCCTCATGGCAGGATTCAATGAAAGGGCCCTCACCGCCTTCATCAAGGAAACCCAGGCCTTTCGCGCCAGGGTGGTCAAGAAGCTGGAGAAGGGCCACGACCGCCTCCTGGAGCTGAACTCCTGCAAGCCCGATCAGGCTGATGGCGTCATTTCGGCCATCCGCAGCCAGGATGCCGATGATGAGTTCGAGGATTTCTTCATCCGTCTGGCGGATCACTTCGGCCTCGAGATCGAGGAGATGGAAAACCGCAGCTACGTTTTCAAGCGTGGCGACCTCATCACCGACGCCTTCCCTTCCCTGCCGGAGGAGGGCCTGACCGTCACCTTTGACCGCCAGCGGGCCATCACCCGTGAAAACGTCTCCTTCCTGACCATCGATCACCCCATCGTCCGCGGGGCTCTCGACCTTTTGCTGGGTGGCGAACAGGGCAATTCCGGCTTCGCCGCATGGCGTGGTTCAGGCAGTGAAGGCCTGGTCCTGGAAACTCACTTTGTGGTTGAATGCGTGGCTCCGGCCAGGCTCCATGCCGATCGCTTCCTGGCGCCTGCCCCGATCCGCATCGTGGTCGATCACGCCGGCAAGGACCTGCGTCAGGACGTCGCCTACCTTCATGCCAAGCTCGACAAGTCCAGTCCCACGCGGCTTCTGGAAAAGGCGCCTGTCCGCAAGAAGCTCTTCCCGGCCATGATGACGGCGTCCCGCAAGATGGCCGAAGAGGAGATGGCAAGGCTCGTCGCCGAAGCCACCAGCTCCATGAAGGGCCAGATCGAAGCCGAGATCACCCGTCTGGAGGACCTGCGACAGATCAACGACCATGTCCGACCGGAGGAGATCGAGGCCCTGCGCAGCCAGATCGCCGAACTGGAGGAGGCCATCGGTTCAGCCCGCCTTCGCCTGGACGCCCTGATGCTCGTGCTGCAGTCCAAGTGAAAACTGGCGCTGCGCCGGTCCATCCCGTCTAGCATTTGCTGTCTTGACCATGAGCGGCTTGGCCGGTTGAATGCAGGGCCTCCGACCTCCATGCTCTTCCTTCGCGCTCTTTTCAGCCTTGCCCTGCTCGCCACCACCTCCGTCGCCCAGGAAGCCCCGGAGCTGAAGGAGCATGTGAGCACGGTGCTGAACGAAAAGTTTGTTGCCATTCCAAACACGGCGGTGCTGTTTGCCCGGCATGAAACAACGGTGGCCCGGTGGGAGGCCTTCCTGGCAGACTCCCGCTATGAGTGGAGCTACAAACCCCACTTCAAGCAGGGCCCGGATCATCCGGTCGTGGGAATCACCCTGCAGGACGCCAAGTCGTTCTGCGCCTGGCTGACTGACAAGGAGCGCAATCAGAAGAAGATCACGCCAACCCAGGCCTACCGTCTGCCAACACAGCTTGAATGGGACACTGCTGTCGGCCTGCTGAGGACGCGCAAGCCTGACCTGGCCGTGGATGAACAGGTGCAGGATGAGCAGACCTTCCCCTGGGGAATGCGCTGGCCTCCCCCGCCCAAGGTCGGCAACTTTGCCGAAGGAGAAATTCCCGGATACGAAGACGGATTCCCTTTCACCTCCCCCGTGGGGCAGTTCGCGCCAAGCGCCGAAGGACTGCACGACCTGGCGGGCAATGCCTGGGAATGGTGCTGGGATGGTGAGATTCGCGCGGAACAGGACGGCGTGCTGCGGGGTGGCGCCTGGAACTACTTCCGCCAGGAATGCCTTCGCTCCGGCTACATTTACAGGGTGCCGGGGGACCTCCGCATGCCCACCATCGGCTTCCGCTGCGTCTTTGAAGATCGTGAGCGCACGGCCACCCTTCTGGCAAATGCAGAGTCCAGCCGCGAACGCATCCGTGCCGAGCGCCGCTCCCAGGTCATGGGCGGACCTGTTGAAAAGTCCGAGGTGGAGGCCTTCCGGAAAAAGCTTCTCGCCGGAGACACCAGCACGGCCCTGCCGGATCCTGCCAGCCTGAAGCCCGTCGCCCCAAGCAAGCCTTTTGAAAACTCCCTCGGCATGTCCTTGGCCCCCCTGAATGAACGGCTTCTCGCGGGCAGGACCGAAGTACGCGTCCAGGATTATGAAACCTGGCTGAAAAGCAGTGAACGCTCTTGGAATGACAAGCCCACCTTCCTGCTTGGCGGCGGTCACCCGGCCGCCGGCCTGACTTGGCAGGACGCCCAGGACTTCTGCGCCTGGCTGACCAGGCGTGAACGCTCCAGCAGCCTGATCCCGGCAACCGCCTCCTACCGCCTGCCCACGGATCTGGAATGGAGCCTCATGGCCGGATTGAAAAATGAGCCCGGCGCTGACCCGGCGGCCCGTGATGGTGCCGACAAGCAGCACTTCCCGTGGTCTGCCGAAGGTTCCTTCCCACCGCCGCCGATGAGCACCAATCTCGACGCGATCAACATCCCCAGCTTCTCCGACAACTATTCCTACACGGCCCCCGTGGCGACGGAAACCCCCAACGAACTGGGCCTCCAGGGCCTGGGAGGCAATGTGGCTGAATGGTGCGCCGATGAATGGCCGGGTGCCCAGAGCGAACGAGTCGTCCGCGGTGGCTCCTGGCTGATCTCCGCCCGTGAAAAGCTCCTCACCTCGGCACGACGCCATACCTCTGGTGATAAAACCAGCCCCGACATTGGCTTCCGGGTGATCCTCGACCTGTCGGCACCATGAGCTCACCGCCCTCACCAGCCCCCATCGAAATCCCGGGCGGCCCTGGAAAGCCCTGGGTGACGTGGATGCTCACCGGCAGCCTCCTTCTTGGCATCGCCGGCTGGTGGCTCTGGACACCCTTCAAGACAGGCGCGCGGAACTTCATGGCTGAACATCACGCAGAAAAGGCGGAAGCCAGCCTAGCCAGGAAGGAATGGACGGAGGTCCAGCATGCCATCCTCAAGGCGGAATACTGGAAGCGTGACAACCCCAGGGTGCTGCGCGTGATCGCCGACTACCTCATCACCACCAACGGCCCGCCTTCCTCCACGCTTCATTATCTGCGGACGCTGGAAGATGAAAACCAGCTCACTGAGGATGATCGGATCGAAATGGCCAGGCTGCATGTTCAGCTCCAGGACGCAGCCTCCGCGGAGGAAGCAATGTCAAAGCTCTCACCCGCTGCGCGCGAAACCAGACCAGCCCTGGAAGTGGCTGCCGAGATACATCGCCTCCGGGGGGATCTGATCCTCGCCGACAGGACGCTTCGCCGTGCCCTCAAGCTGGATCCGAATGACCGCATATGCCGCCTCCGTCTCGCGCTGCTGGACCGGAGGGAACCGTTTGATGAGATCAAGGAACAGGCCAGAAAAACCCTCTGGGAACTTGCCTCGGGTGATGATGACGCAGCCCTGCAGGCCATTGAACATCTCGCCAGAGATGCGGCCCTGCTGCCTTCTGAAGCCCAGCGGCTTCTGGATTACATCAGCCATCACCCGGCCCAGACGGATGCCGTGCGCCTGGTTGTCCTCTCAGGCTTCATCCACTCCTCGCCGGAAAAGAAGGAGCAGATCGTGCTGGGGGAAATCGAACGCATGCGCGAGCTCAAGGTGGAAGACCTTGCCCCCTCCCTCTTCTGGCTGCTCCAGCAGGGCATGCCGCAGCACCTCGTCGGCATGCACCCACGCGATTATTTCACCCGCTCGGCGGAGATCATCGAACCCTACCTGCAGGCGCTTGCCCAGCTTGGTCGCTGGCAGGAGATCGAACAGATGCTGTCTCGTCCCGCTGGCATGCCCGTCTCGGAGGCCTACATCGCCTACTGGAGGGCCAGGGCCACCTGGAAGATCGATGGAGAAACCACACGCGCCCGCCAGCACCTCCTCACAGCCTGGGAGGCAACCGGCCAGGGCAGGAATGCCGGACTTGCGAATGCATGCGCCGCCCTCGCGGAACAGGCCGGCATCTGGGACGCCGCCGCTAGGTTCTACAAGGACCTGGCCGAAAACCAGCCAGGCAGCCGCATTTCCATGCTCGAAAAGCTTCATGAAATGGCCCGCCACTCCCGCGATGTAGAAGCCCTCCTGGAATCCGCCTCCACCCTCCTTGAACTGCGCCCGGAGAACCAGCGTTACCTTCATGAATTCATCTATGTTCACCTGGTGACAGGACAGTCCATCGAGACCATCCAGAAGCGCCTTGAGGCACTTCCTCAGGGCAGCGGCAGGGGCGTGGATGAAGAACGCCTGTGCCGGGCCCTCTCCGCCTACCGGATGGGCAACCTGGATGAAATGCGGCATCACCTCGCCACAATTGCCGACCCGCATTCCCTGAGCGCTGGTCAGCGGGCCGTTCACGCCGGCCTGCTCAGCATCAGCGGCCGGGTTGGGGAAGCCTTTGCCATTGCCGAACGGGTCCCGTCCGGTCTGCTCCTGAAGGAGGAACGTCGATTCCTTGACCGGGCCTTATGAAGCAACGCCTACTTCTCCCCGGGCTCCTCATCTTGCAGGCCGGGAACAGGCCGGGCCTTGTCGGCGTAACGATCAAAGCGGTTCGACAGGATCAGCAGGGTCGGCGCCCACAGGCCCACAAAAATGCCAAAGCGCTCGGCATGCGCCTGCTGCTCAGGTTCGTCCCCGTTCAGGAACCACCAGATCCAGATGGAAAGAAGAATGGAGAGAATTCCCGCCTGAAAACAGAGGGTGCTGAGGGTTCGACAAATGCTAGGGTTCATTTCTTTTGCAAAAGCTACAAAATCATCCGTGATGGAGGCAAGCTCTAAACAATGCAGGCAACTTGATCCGCAAGAAGCGCAGGTTTCCAAAATCCCCCTGAAATTCCACTCAACACTCCTCCTGCCTCCGCTTTCTGAGCCGACGCGTAAAACTAACAACTGAAACAATCCCCCCTATGACGCTCCTTCTCATCCTCGGAACCATGCTGCTCGCCTTCTACGCGCAGTGGAAAGTCAGCTCCAGCTACAGGCGCTATTCACAAGTGCCCGCCTCGTCGGGTTACACCGGTGCTGAAATCGCCCAGCGCATCCTTGACCTCAATGGCATCCGTGATGTCAGCATTCATGCCTCCCCCGGGCACCTCGTCGATCATTATGACCCCACAAACCGCCGTTTGGTGCTCTCGGAGGAAAACTACTACGGCCAGTCCGTCGCCGCGCTGGGCATCTCCGCCCACGAATGCGGCCATGCCATCCAGCACGCCAAGGCCTATGCCCCGCTCCAGTGGCGCATGGCTGCCGTGGGCATCACCACCATGGCAGGCAACATCATCCCCATCCTGGCGATTGGCGGCTGGTTCCTGGCACCCAAAATCGTCTTCCCCATGCTGGCGGTCGCCTTTGGCATCGTCATGCTCTTCCAACTCGTCACCCTGCCCGTCGAATTTGACGCCACCGCCAGGGCCAAACAGATCCTGGCCGGAACAGGTGCTGTCGCCCAGGGGGCTGAGTTTTCCGCCATGAGCAAGGTTCTCGACTCGGCAGCCCTCACCTATGTGGCGGCCTTCCTCAGCGCCCTGGCAAGCTTCCTTCATTACGCCCTGCCCCTGCTGCTTGGCGGCCGCAGTGATGATGAAAGGTAAAACCTGTTTGGACAGCATTCGTCCATCCCCCTAAGGCACTTGGACGCTTGATGTCCAAGTAGCCGTTGCATGATCGAAACCCTGGAATGTACTGCGCGGATGGTCTCCCATCCGCGTCTTTCTTGGTCCATGCGTCTTGCATCCGCCCTCTGTCTTGCATTTTTCAGCCTGCCTGGCCTGAGCGCCCAGCAGCCTGAGGAAAAACCTGCGGCTGCTTCAGGATCTTCGACACCTGCCGTGGACGGCGCCAGGCAGCTGGCGGAAGCCCGGCAGAAACTCAAGAAGCTCTCGGGCACCGAGTATGACCTGGACGGCATTCACATCAACGCCTCCACACGCGAGGTTCGGTTCCCCGCCCAGGTCTGCCTGAAGAAGGCACCCATCGAATACATGCTCACCACCGACACCGGCAAGACGCATGAAACGGTCCTGACCACCACCATTCAGCCAACGGCCATCCAGGTGGCTCTGCTTCTAGCCAGCTACGAGGCCGCCACCGAAGGCCTGCTCAAGGATGTGCCCGAGGATGAAAGGCCCAAGGTTTGGAAGGAAGCCCCCCCAAAAAACCCGGGCGGCAATCGGGTGAAAATCGACATTGAGTGGAAGGCGGGTGACCAGGTGAAGAAGACCCCTTTGAAGCTCATGGTGCAAAACGTCGACACCCGGAAACCGCCGCCCGATCTGGACACCTGGATCTTCAACGGTTCCTACATCGATGAGCGCGGCTTCATCGCCCAGCATGAGGGCAGCATCATCGCCGTCTGGCTGGATCGTGGCGCCATCATCAACTCTGCCGCCAAAGGTAACTGGCGCGACGACCTCTGGATCTCCCTGCCCGACAACATTCCCGACGAAACCACCCCCGTCACCGTCATCATCACGCCCGCCCAGCCATGAAAACCCACGCCGCCCTTGCGCTGCTTTTCGTCAGCCCTTCCATCACTTTTGCCCAGGCAGCCACCCCGCCGGCCCGCCAGGAGTCCCTGAAACAGGAAATCCGCCTCGCCTATGACCGCGGCCTGGCCTTCTTAAAATCCAAACAGAACCCCGCAACCGGCCAGTGGGGCGATGCCGAACCCGTTGCCTTCACGGCCCTGGCCATCACCAGCATCCTTCTCGCCCCTGAGCGCAAAGCTGCGGATCCCCTTCCTCCGGAAGTCGAAAAAGGCATCGCATTCCTGATGAGGAACGTCCAACCGGATGGCGGCATCTACGTCAAGGCACGTGCCAACTACAACACCTCGCTCGCCCTCACCGCCCTCATGCTCGCCCCCAGCCAGGAGCGTGAGCCCACCCTTCTCGCCGCGCGCCGCTTCATCATCGGTCAGCAGAACGACTTCGATGAAAAGGGCAGGCAGGACAACCCCTTCGACGGCGGCGTCGGCTACGGCACTCCCAAGCCTAACAATCCGGCCCATGCGGACCTCTCCAACACCCACTTCGCCCTCGAAGCCCTTTATTACGCCCAGGCCCTGCTCGCCGACAAGGGAGACGCTGGCAAGAGTGAACCCCAGCTCAACTACTCCGCCGCCATCCAGTTCATCAAGAACTGCCAGAACATGCCCGAAACCAACAAGGCCACATGGGTCAGCAACGACCCCAAGGACAGGGGGGGATTCATCTACAGCCCCGGGGAAACCCGTGGCGGCGAAACCAAGACCCCGGACGGACGCACTGCCCTGCGCAGCTACGGCAGCATCAGCTACGCAGGCCTGCTCAGCTTCGTCTACGCGGGCCTCGGCAAGGACGACGCCAATGTAAAAGCCGTGCTTCAGTGGCTGAGCGAAAACTATACCCTGGATGAAAACCCCGGCCTAGGTGCCCAGGGCATGTTCTACTATTTCCACACCATGGCCAAGGCCCTGGCCGTGGCTGATGTGGACTTCCTCAAGACCAAGGACGGCAAGGTCATCGACTGGCGGGCAGACCTCGCCGGAAAGCTTCTGAGCATTCAAAAGGGTGACGGCTCCTGGGCCAACACCGAAGGACGCTGGATGGAGAGCGACTCCACGCTGACCACCTCTTACATGCTCATGGCCCTCGCCCGCGTTCACGCCACATTCTAAGGCCTTACGGGTCCGCAGAAAGTCTGATTGACTTGATCTCGGCCCAGGCTCCCGGCTCACCCCGGGGCACTGGGTCGAATCTTAGACGAACCATGGCTCCAAGGTAGGATGCGCTGTCTCCAAGCCGTGCTTCATACCTGCGCAACAAGCCATCTCCGAGGATGGGCAGCATGACATGATCCTCCTTGCCAGGAGCTGTCGCGCCAAGCTTCTGCCAGTAGATCACCGCCTGCTTGTGACTTGTCTTGAAGGCCGCCTCGATCACAAGGCGCGGGGCTTTTTCCGCCTCCCAGAAAACATGCGGACTGATCATCTGCGGATCATCAGCCTCCAGCTTCAACTTCAGCGCCCCCTTCACAGGCCACCCCTGGTCCTTCATGTTCTGATAAAACCAGCCCTGGCGGTCAGCGTCAAAAACCCACTCCGGCAGCGTCCTCGGACGATGCTTTGCGGCGCGCTCACGAATTTCCTCCAGGCTGCCGACCACCAGTTCGTAGCGAAACTCATGCACGATGTCGGGGTCGAGGATCTCCTGTCCCTGCCCAGCCAGGTAGCCCGTGCTGTTACCGAAGGTGTCGTTCTTGCCCGGCCTGCCGGCAAAGCCGCCCGTGAAATAAACCCTGCCAGGAGTGACCAGCCCCAGCCCCCGGTCGTTGTCATCCACAAGCGCCGACCACCCCTCCGTGCCGAACCAAAAGGACCACGGGTGCTTTCCCGTCGGCGTCGGCGTCGGCGAGACCCGGTCTCCCGTAAACGGCCTCCCTCCCTGATAACTGAGCACGCGGTGCAATCCTGCGTTGGCATACACAGCAGGCAGCTCCTGCAACCTCGCCGGCCACACCGTCCTGTCACTGCGTGCGTTTGTCAGGCGCGCCCTGGCCCTGACCACCCGCCCCTCAAGCTCCAGCCAGCTGTCCATCACGCATTCCCCTGGCACGTTGTCCAGGGGCCACTGCAGCGGACGGCAGCTTACATGCAGCAGCCTCCCGTCGTTCTCATGCACCAGGACCTTTGAACCATGGCCGAAGTCATCCCCTGCCTGAATGGGGTTCCAGCCAATGTGCGCCCAGTGCGGGGCTGGCGATTTCCCTTCCACGCCATAGGGGACGGGACCGGAGAAATACGAAAGCTGCACCTGCCGGCCGAGATCGAAATTGTTCACCAGGTTTTCACCTCCAACCTCGCCCAGATAAACCATCGCACCGCCGCGCGAGAGGTCCACCCCGACCTTGATCACTTCATTCTCCAGCCAGCTCATCCTGGCATTGGTCGGCACCTGGCTCCAGGCACACAGGCTGGCCGAACACACAAGCCATCCAAGCAGGCGCCCGATGACTGATGACCTTCCATTTGGATCCATTCGCATCAGGGCACCCAAGATGCCGGAAGCCGAAAAGCAAGCATTCCTGTGAAAGCACGACGCATCTCTGTTCGTCTGGCTGCTCGGGCAGGCTGCACCCTGCCGCCCCATATCCCACCCGGCCATGAAATGGTTACCCGCCCTCCTCACCTGCCATTCCCTGCTGGCGACGGATCTCTTCGATGAAACGAAGACGAGAACCTTCTTTGCCTTCGACCAGGTTTCCATCCCGCACACCCAGAACCTGCGGCTGGAAATGCGTCAGCCTGAACGGCACCCGCAAAACCCTGTGCTGAAACGCGGAGCATCCGGAGCACCTGATGCGAAAGGTGTGCAGTTTTACGGCTCCATCATCCGCGACAACGGGCGTTACAGGATGTGGTATGTGGCCTTTGATGATGATGAGAAGAGCAGGCCCGCCTCAGCCCGCTGGAGGGCGGCCTATGCGGAAAGCCAGGACGGGCTGACCTGGGTGAAACCGGAACTGGGACTTGTGGAGTTCCACGGCAGCAGCGCCAACAACCTGCTCAACATGGGCGGCGAATCCTGGGGGTTCATCAACCTCAAGGTGCTCAAGGATGAGCAGGAACCCGATCCCGCCAGGCGCTACAAGATGACGACGCATGTCTACTTCCGGCACCAGACCCGGCTCGGCACCCTGCTGCCCTTCGTCAGCCCCGACGGCTTGAACTGGAAACCCGTCAGGAACGTCAGGCCACTCAAGGCGGAACTGCGGAAGGAGGACCTGTTCATTCCCGGCTTTCATTTCGAGCCCTGTGGAGGCCTCTATCAGTGGGACGGCTTCTTCTACGCCTGCGGACAGAACGCCCTGGCTGGCACCCAGCCCTATCAGGGACGCGTCAGCCGCCTCTATCGGAGCACCGACTTTGAAAACTGGGCGCCAACCAACAGCATCGCATTCGTCAGAGACACCCAGCACGATTACTGGGGACCGGGCCGCAGCCGCGAAGGCGAGCAGAACCATGAAGGCATCAGTGTTTGGAACCGGGGCAATGTGCTGCTTGGCGTCTACGGCCGCTGGCATGGCGCAGCGGAGTGGAAAGATGTCCGCGTCGACCTCGGCTTTTTGCTGAGCAATGACGGCCTGAATTTCCGCGAACCCAGGCATGAATGGACTTTTTTGCAACGAGGGGACGAAGGTGCCTGGGATCAGGGCGGAGTCCTGCAGGGCCAGGGCTTTGAAAACATCGGCACCCAGACCTGGGTCTACTATGGCACCTGGGATCCAAGGCCGACGGGTGGCAGGGAGGTCCCCCGTGGCGGTGTTGGCGTCGCCACGCTGCCACGCGACCGTTTTGGAGACCTCGTTGTGGACACCGTCAATGAAGGCCCGGGCGATTATCAGCTTCCCAAGGTGGACGCCGAGCTTGTCACAGCTTCGTTTGAGCCCCCCGCCTCAGCCCGGTTTTGGATCAATGCCGACGGCCTTGGCAAGGAGGCCCGGCTTCGCATCACGCTGCTCGACCACCTTGAAAAGCCTGCTCCAGGATTCACGACCACCGTGAACCAGAGCGGCTTTCAAACACCGGTGAAATGGACATCAGAAGGAACGCTCCCGAACAGGGTGCGTCTCCATGTGGCCTTTGAAGGCAGCAGGCGCTCCGACATCCGCCTGAGCGCGATCTACCTCGGCAGGCCCTGAGTTCAGCAATCCTCAGTCACGCACGCATCTCACCATGACTGCCTTCTGCGCGTGCAGACGGTTTTCAGCCTGGTCGAAAATCACCCCCGCGTGCTGCTCGAGCACCTCTTCAGTGATCTCCTTGCCACGGTAGGCGGGCAGGCAATGCATGACGATGGCATCCTTTTTGGCATGCTTCATCAGCTCGGCGCCGATCTGCCAGGGACGCAGGATTTCGATACGCTCGGCTCCCTCCGCCTCCTTGCCCATGCTCACCCACACATCCGTGTAGATCGCATCGATGCCTTCAACCGCCGCGCGCGGATCATCCGTCACGCTGACCGTTCCGCCCGGCACGCGGGCCATGAAATCCGCCGCAGGCTGGAACTGCTTCGGAGCGCCGATCACCAACTCAAAGCCGAGCCTTGCCGAAGCCCAGATCCAGGAACGCGCCACATTGCAGTCACCGTCGCCCAGGAAGGCCACACGCCTGCCCTTCCAGGAGCCAAACCGTTCGTTGATCGTCTGAAGATCCGCCAGGATCTGGCAGGGATGCTCGTCATCCGTCAGCGCATTGATGGTCGGCATGCCGCTGAACTGGGCAAACTCGACGACGTCATTCTGTGCAAAGGTGCGGATGACTGCGCCATGAATCATCCTGCCCATGACCCGTGCCGTGTCCCTGATCGGTTCGCCGCGTCCCAGCTGAATGTCAGCGCCCGAGAGGAACATGACCTGGCCGCCTAGTTCACGCACGCCAACTTCAAAGCTGACGCGGGTGCGCGTGGACGACTTGGTGAAGATCAGCGCCCACTGCTGGCCCGAAAGCACCTGCGGCGAAGCCTTGCGGTCCTTTTTCAGGGCTGCCGCCAGCGAAAGGATGCCTTCGATGTCCTCGGCGGTGAGTTCTTCAATGGAGAGAAGGTGCTTCATGGAATGGTCAAAACAGTCGAATGATTTTTTTTGGCAAGACGGTCAGATCAGCCGCCGCAAATATCGTCCAGGACGGCCTTGAAGGTGCCTAGACCTTCCTGGACGTCCGCCTCCGTGATGTTCAACGGCGACAACCAGCGAACGACGTTGGGTCCCGCAGGCGTCACCATCATGCCGGCATCCAGGAGCTTCTGGGCGAGGAAGATGGAGGGCAGCCTGCCGCCCGCCTTGTCCTTGAAGGCGTCGGCGTTCAGCTCCCAGCCGATGAACAGGCCAAGCTGACGAACCTCCTTGATCAGCGGGTGCTTCCACGCGCGCCCGGCTTCGGCGATGGCGGCGCCCTTGACCCTGGCGTTTGCACCAAGATCCTGGTCAATGATGATCCGAAGAGTGGCGATGCCGACCGCACAGGCCAGCGGGGAGCCGCCGTAGGTCGTGCCGTGCGTTCCTGGACCTAAAAGTTTGTTCGGCTCAAGACGGTCGTTCACCCAGAATGCCCCCAGCGGGAAGCCGCTGCCGATGGCCTTGGCCCAGCTGATGGCGTCCGGTTGGATTTCATCGCCTGGAATGATCGCGCGCCAGCCCGCCAGCTCTCCTGCACGCCCGAAACCCACCTGCACCTCGTCCAGCAGGAGCAGCAGGTCCTTCTGACGGCACAGGCTCTGGGCACCGCGCAAAAACTCGGCCGTCACTGCGTTCACGCCGCTTTCACCCTGAACCGGCTCGACAAGAATCGCGACGGTCCTGTCACTGACCGCAGCCTTCAGGGCCTCCAGATCGTTGAAGGGCACATAGACGAACCCCGGTGGCAGCGGTCCAAAACCGCCATGGATCTTCTCCTGCGCCGTCGCGGTCATCGCGCCCAGGGTCCGGCCATGGAAGGAACCGGTGAAGGTGATGATCTCATAACGGCCGCCCGTGGCCTGGCCGTACTTGCGCGCCAGTTTGATGAGGCCCTCGTTCGCCTCGGCGCCGCTGTTGCAAAAGAAACACTTGCCCGGAATGCCGACGCATTCATCCACCAGGATGCGCGCCAGCTCGGCCTGCTTGTCAATGCAGTACCAGTTTGAAACATGAATGAGCGTTGCGGCTTGACGAGTGATGGCTTCCACCACGGGGGGCGGGCAATGCCCCAGGGGACAGACGGCCACGCCACCTGCAAAATCGAGGTATTTTTTCCCGTCACGATCCCAGACATGAGCCCCCTCGCCTCGCACCGGCCAGACATCGTAACGGCCGTAGTTGCCGAGCACGTATTGCGGAAGCCACTGGGTTTCGGGGTGTTCGTTCATGGAAAAAGGGGAAGCCGCAGTTAACCGCGCTCCCGGGGGCTGAAAAGGAAATATTCCGCCTTCTTGACACGGCTGGGCCAGCCCCAGTATGCCGTGCAGAAACGGTTTCCCGCTCCATGAATTCCCCATTGGCAGCAATTCTTGAAGGCTTGGTCAGCCTGGTCGATGCCATCTTGGACGTCTTCAGCTTTCTGCACGACGCCGAACGAAACGCCTCGGAGTCGTCCATCGTCGGCGAGTCAGGGTTGGAACAGGAGGTCCGGCGGCGGCGGGCGAGGACAATCCAACGCTGGGCATGGACATCCCTGATTCTGCTGGCTGCGGCGGCCTTTCTCAAAAGCTGGTTCGGCTGATCCAGCCAGCCACCCCCGGGATCAGAGGTGGATTTCCGTACCGATGCCGCGGTCGGTGAAGATCTCCAGGATCAGGGCATGGGGAATCCGCCCGTCGATGAGATGAACCTTGCCGACGCCACCACGCAGGGAGGCCAGTGAGCTGTCCACCTTCGGGATCATGCCGCCGGAGATGATGCCTTCCGCCTTGAGCGCAGCGATGCTTCCTTCATCCAGGCTTGGGATCAGGGTCGAATCATCCTTCGGATCACGCATGACTCCGCGAACATCGCTGAGGAAGATGAGCTTCGTGGCCTTCAGGCGCGTGGCCAGGGCGCAGGCCGCGAGGTCGGCGTTGACGTTGAGCGTCCTGCCGCTTGCCAGGTCACGCGCCACGGGGGAAACAACTGGCACAAACTCTCCCGCAACCGCCGCCTGGATCAGCCCCAGACTGCAGTCGGTCACCTCCCCGACCCAGCCAAGCTCTGCCTTCATGCGCTGGCCTTGAAACACCTCTGTGCCGGGGATGCCCACAGCCTTTCCACCGAAGGCGTTGATCTTGCTGACAATCTCGGGGTTGATGACCCTGGCCAGGGTTTCCTCGACAATCTTGATCGTCTCCTCGTCGGTGACACGCATGCCGTTGACAAACCGGGCCTCCAGGCCGCTTTCCTGCATCGCCTTGGAAATGGCCTTGCCGCCACCATGAACGATCACCGGGTTGATCCCCACCGCCTCCAGAAAAACGACGTCACGCAGGAACTGGTCAACCACCACAGGGTCCTCCATCGCACTACCTCCCACCTTGATGAGGAAGGTGCAGCCGCGGAAGCCCTGCATGTAGGGAAGGGCTTCGAGGAGGACATCGGCTTTCTGGGTCTGGGCGGTGAGGTCGGTCATGTCAGGTGGATTTCGAAGGGTGGCGAGCATATCCCCCCAGGCACGGCGTCAAGCCCGGCCCGCAGTTTTCTCAGGCCGTCAGGAATGCAAGGACCGCTCAATCAAGAGCAAGCCCGGCAGAGCATGGCCTAACCATCCGGCCAAGGCTGCCCCTGCAACCCGACAACCATGAAAAAACACGAATCCATCTCCAAGATCATGAGCACCCACCTGGTCACCGTCCACCATGGCGACCCGGTTTCCAAGGTCCGCCAGCTCGCCGCCTCACGCGGCATCCACCACATCCCCGTCGTCAGCGGCGATCAACTGGTCGGTCTCATCAGCTGGTCCGACATCCTGCGTGTCAGCTTTGGAGACACCTTCCAGGCCGATGAACGCTCCGTGGACGCCACCCTGGACCACACCTTCACAATTGAGCAGCTCATGCAAAAGAATCCGGTCGCCCTGCCGGATTCGGCCACGGTGAAGGACGCGGCGGAAATCCTGGCCCGTGGTGAATTTCACTCGGTACCCGTGGTGCATGGCACAAAGCTGGTCGGCATCGTCACCTCCACTGACCTGATCAAGTATCTGCTCGATCAGATGTAAAAGGACTCCAATCCGCATGGCAGGGGTGGATCACACAGCCGCCCCTGCCAGCAGTCGGCGAGTCACCGGGTAGCCCGTTCCCAGTGTCATCGCCATTTCGATGTCCTCGGCCGACCGTGCGACGCCTTCCTCATGGACACGCCTGGCCTCGTCGGCAAGCAGCCCGCCAAGACGTTCTCGGACACGCTCCATGAGATGCATGTCGGCCTCCGTCCAGGAAGCCTTCCGCCGTACAGGTAGCGGATGCCGGTAAAAGCCTGCTCCGGTCTTCCTGCCCAGCCGCCCGGCGTCAATCAGCTCCTGAATCATGCCAGGGCGGACAAACCGCGCCGGAAATGCGTCTTCCAGCGTCTTCCCGACATGGGCGGCGACATCAAGCCCGATCTCATCAAGCAGGCCCATCGGACCCATCGGCAGTCCGAAGCTGACCATGGCCTCGTCAATGAGCTCCGCCGGCACTCCGGACTCATGCAGATGCACAGCCTCCATGAGATAAGGAACCAGGATTCGGTTGACGATGAATCCAGGGCTGTCCTTCACGATGACCGGCACCTTGCCCAGCCGCTGCACCAGGCTGACCGTCGTGGCCAGCACATCATCCGAAGTATGCTTCGTGATGATGACCTCCACCAGCGGCATCCGGTGCACAGGGTTGAAGAAGTGGAGCCCGATCACACGCTCAGGGTGCGGCACGACGGAGGCAAGCTCAGCCACTGAGAGCGCTGAGGTGTTGGTGGCTAGGATGGAGTCAGGGCTGCTGCGCGCGGCCAGGTCGGCGAAGATCCTTTTTTTCAAGGCCATGTCCTCCGTGGCGGCCTCAATGATGATCTGCTGATTCATAAGCGGAACCCTCTGGTGCTCGGGCGCAAGGCGGTCCAGCACCTCCCGCATTTCACGACTGCAGATCGAGCGGCGTTTCACCCCCTCCCGCAGGAGTTCATGAATGCGCCCAAGGCCCTTGGCCAGCGACTCGGTGCTGATGTCCTGCATCAGAACCCTGCATCCGCGCGATGCGGTCCAGTGGGCGATGCCAGCCCCCATGACTCCTGCTCCGATCACGGTCACGTCATGAACGGGAATCGCCACACCCTGCGGCCACGGCTTTTTGCCAGCCTCCTCCTTGCGGAAAAAGAAGTCGATGAGCCTTTCCGTCTCAGGTGTCAGGGCGAGATCCAGGATCGCATGCTTCTCCATCTCCATCGCCCTGCTGGCTGTGGCAAACGGGGCGCGCGTGGCGACTTCGACCGCTCTGAGCGGAGCTGGGTAAAGGCCGCGTGTTTTTGCCATGATCGCAGCCCTCGACCTGCTGGCCATCCATGGAGCAAGCAGGCGGTCCAGAAGACGAGGCCGGGGAGGCGGGCCCGCGTGGGTTTCGCCGGCCTTCTTTTCCAGATGCTCCCTGGCTGTCACAGCGTTCACCAAACCGGCCCTGCGCGCTTCATCAGGCTTCAACAATTTCCCACTCACGATAAGCTCCAGCGCCTTCGAAAGGCCCAGCAGTTTTGGAAGCCGTGTTGAGCCGCCCCAGGCCGGTATGAGCCCGATCTGCGTCTCCGGCAGCCCCAGGCGTGTGTGCTCGCTGTCACTGGCAATCCGCACATCGCAGGCCAGGGCAAGCTCCAGCCCGCCGCCAAGGCATGCGCCGTGAATCAGGGCGACCTTGGTCATCGGCAGAGCGGCAAGACGGTTGAAGGTGGCCTGGCCAAGATCAATGAGCGACTCCAGCCTGGAGGCCGTGGCCCGGCGGAGCATTTTCAGGTCGGCGCCCGCGATGAAGACACGCTCCTTGGCACTGCGAATGACCAGGGTCTTTACACCGCCATGATGAACCACCTGGTCGAGGCAGCGGTTGAACTCGCGCAGGGTGGCCTCGTTCCAGACATTGGCGGCAGCGCCGGCCATGTCGAAGCAGATCCAGGCCCGGCCTTCGGCATCCACTTCAAGGTGGAAGTGTTTCAGCGGCGCATCAGTCCGGCCGGCTTCAGCGGAAACGGCCAGGGAATCAAGCAGGGGGTGTTTCATGGTGGTAGCAGGTCAGGGGTTAGACACGTTCAAGAAGGGCGGCGCCTCCCTGGCCGCCTCCGATGCAGAGGCTGACAAGCGCACGACGCCCGCCGGACTGCCGCAGCTGATCCAGCGCCGTCAGAACCAGCCTCGCACCGGTGGCACCCACCGGATGGCCGAGGGCGATGGAACCGCCGCGCGGGTTGAGCCGGTCCTCACGGAGGTCGCCGAGAGGCTGCTCAAGGCCCGCACGGCGGGCGCTGGCGGGGTTTTTCAGACACTGCCGCACGGCCAGCACCTGCGCGGCAAAGGCTTCATTGATCTCGATGACGTCGATGTCGTCGAGCTTGCGTCCGCTGCGATGCAGCAGAAGGTCGATCGCGCGTACAGGCCCGAGGCCCATGCGGCGGGGGTCGCAGCCGGTGTAGGAATAATCCGTCATCATGCCAAGAGGCTGCCAGCCATGGCGTTTCACCGCTTCCTCGCCGGCCACCAGCAGCGCGACGGCCCCATCGGTGACCTGGCTTGAGTTGCCTGCGGTGACGGTTCCGTGCTCACGGACGAACAGCGGCTTCAACCTGCCCAGCTTTTCCAGGCTTGAATCCGGGCGCATGCCATTGTCGGCGAGCACGGGAACGACATCGTGCCCCATCACATAGATCGGCGAAACCTCGGCCTGCAGCGCCGCGGCGGCGGCCACGGCCTTTCGATGACTGCTGAGGGCGAACTCATCCTGCTCCTCACGGCTGATGCCAAACTCACGGGCCAGCAGCTCGGCGGTCTCGCCCATGTTCATCTCCACGACAGGGTCGGTCAGGCCGAGCCTGAGGCCGACGACGGGCGCAAAGTCCGCAGGACGAAAGGAAACCGCCGCACCGGCCTTGCCGATGAAGCTGCGCGCCCTGCCAAGGCCGGCGAATTTCTCGACCGCGCTGCGCGGAAAATAGAGCGGCATGTTGCTCATGCTTTCCGCGCCGCCGACGACAAAGACCTCCCCGTGCCCCGCCGACATCTTCGCGTGGGCCGTGGTGAGCGCCTCAAGGCCGGAGGCGCAGTTGCGATGCACGGTCATCGCCGGACGCGACTCCGGCAGGCCGGAACGAAGGGCGATCACACGGGCGATGTTCTGGGCGTGGGCGGGCTGGCCGACGCAGCCGAAGATGGTTTCATCCACGGCGCCCGGATCAACGCCGCTGCGCGCCATCAGGGAGGAGACGGCCGCCCTGCCAAGGTCCACGGCATCGAGCGATGCCAGGGTTGATCCAGCCCTGGCGAAGGGTGTCCGGGTGGCGGCGATGATGAAGAGCGGTTTCATGGGTTTTTGGGTCGGTGGTTGAAGGACGCTGCATCAGGCCTGCAAGGCGGGCGCCGTCACCGGCGCGTCGGCCCTGGGTCGTGCGTCCAGGATCTTGGCCTCCTTGAGCAGGCGCCCCACGCCAAGCCGCGCACGCAGGCCGGCCAGGTCATGAAATTGGATTTTGTTAGGTCTGACCTCGGTGACCTCGGCAAAGCGCCGCTCCAGCCTGTGGCCCAGGTCCTGGGTGTTCACACCAGGCTCGGGCGTGACATGGAGCAGGATCTCATCCACCTCCATGGGGTCGTCATCATGCTTGCGCAGCTCGACCTGCCAGGCGGCGACGCCCTTCATGTCATCCAGCAGGTGCTCAAGGATGTTGAAGTTGACGAGCGTGCCCTTGATCTTGTCGAGGTGAAGCTCACGGACCTCGCTGACACGGCTGATGGGACCGTTCAGGCGCGGACTGAGCCTTCCGCAATGAGGGCAGCGCGTCCAGGTCATGCCGCCTTCGGCGATGTCACCGGTGCGGTAGCGCAGCACCACCGTGCCGCGGGCATCCAGAGGCGTGAAGACAATCTCACCCGCATGCCCCTCGGGCACCGGCCTCCCGGTGACAGGATGGACGATTTCAAAGAAGGCCAGCTCGGGGCTGATGTGGAAGCCGCTGGAGCTGACGCCGAGATGCGTGGGGCACTCGGGCAGTGCCATCTTCGCCTCCGTAAAGCCGTAGGTGCTGATGATGTGGACGTCATCGGCGCCAAGCTCCTGCGCAAGGACAAGCAGCTTGGCCCGCATGCCTTCAGCCACCTTTTCCCCTCCAAGCACGATGCGGCGGATCTGCGGCCAGCGCCTGCGCCCCTCCACAGCCTCGCGCAAAAGGTGATAAAGAAAGGTCGGCATGCCGATGATCACCTCCGGGCGGATCTTGTCGATCAGCCCGATGTTGCCCTCCGTGCCCATGACCTTGCCCCCGCCCGTGCTGAGCATGAAGGTGCCGAAGCCGAGACCTGCGTGATGAGCCTGCCAGAAGGCCAGGTGCGGCGCATACGGAAAAGTGTTCACATGCCGCCAGTCCCTGCGTGAACCACCCACCTCCATGAGCCTGCGCCCGGTGGTGTCTAGGTTGTGAAGATCGTGTTTTGTGAACAGGAACGGCACAGGTTCGGCCGACCGCCCAGTCGTGCTGGTCATCATCACAGGGCGGAACTCCTGCTCAAGCGCGCTGCGCGCAAAGCCGGGCCCATGGAAGACTGTGTTCCAAAGCACGCCCCATTCCCTGCGCAGCACCTCCTGGGAGGGCATGAGCACAAAGTCACGCTGCTGATCCCTCGGCACCGTCAGGTGGGCCTTCGTGGTGAACGGCACCTTCGACCAGTCCTCATACGTGTAAATGTCCTCGGGATGCAGGTCATGCGCTGCAAACAGGCGCCGGTAATGGGCGCTGAACGGGATCACCCGCTCCTTCAGATAATGACGAAGGCGGTGAAGCTGCCAGTCGTGCCAGACGTCAGGCGGCGACGCATCCCACGCCGGAGGTGATTGGAGGAATTTCATGGCTGTTGGGGGTTGGTGTGGCTGTTGAGGAAATCAGGGCGCGGATGGCCGGCAGGGCTCGTTCAGCAGCCATGCGGCCGGTCTCGATGTAGCGGCCATGGTTCTCGAAATCGCACCAGGACGAGCCGCAGTGGAATGGATGGATCAGCACGTCGGCCTCTCTTGCCTCCTTTTCGACCAGCCCCACCTGGGCGCACATGAGCGCCCGGCGGAAGGTGTCGAGAACGTTGCCGTCGGCGAGCAGGTTGACCGGGCGGAGCAGGCGCGAGACGATGCTCGACTTCCGGATCAGCGAGGTGAAGGCCGCATCCTTGCAGCGCTCCAGATCATCGTAAGTCGGCAACACGTTGACGGCGACCACAAGATCCACGTCAAAACGGCTGCGCAGAAGGGTGACCGGCAGCGGATCAACCGCACCGCCGTCTGTGTAACGACGCCCCTCCAGCTGAACCGGTGCGCAGATACCCGGAATGGCGGCGCTGGCATGCACGGCGGGAGCGACAGGGCCCGAATCAAAAACATGACTTTGAAGCGCGTCCAGGTCCGTGGCCACCACCATCAGCGGCCGCCTGAGCTGCTCAAAGGTCAGGTCACCCAGCGTCCGCTCCAGGTGACGTCGGATCCGATTTCCCCGGATCAGGCCCGCCGTCGGCGGAATCGCGAAGTCCAGCATGGCGCGCAGCGCCTTCCGGTCGGGAATTTCCCGGGCCAGCCGCTCCAGTCCGGCACCATCAAGGCCTGCCGCATAAACAGCTCCCACATAGGCGCCCATGCTGGTTCCGGCGATGGCCGAGACAGGGATGCCGTTCTCCTCAAGAACCTGGATGACGCCCACATGGGCCAGACCGCGGGCGCCGCCTGCGGACAGCACCAGCCCGAGCCTCGGCGACCTTGGGCCTCCCGCGCAGCCCACATGCTCCAGGGCGTCGTTTGCAGCGCGGAAAATCCCTGTCCCTGAGTCCGGTGTGGAATGGGTGGGCTTCATGGCGTCCTCCTTGCTGACTCAGACTCAATCCGCGCACAGCGCCGTTCAAAAGATGCTGTCTTTTTTGTTAGGAAAGGCCCTCCTTTTTCATCGGCCAGGACCACCTCGCGGACGTATGGATCGAACATGCCCAGACACAAGACCGTCATCCACTTGTTCCGCCGCGACCTCCGCCTGACGGACAATCCTGCATTGACCGCCGCTGCAACCAATGGGGAACGGGTTGTGCCGGCCTATGTGCTGAGCGACTGGAAGTCCACCCACGGCTGGACAGGCGCCATGCGCCAGCAGTTTCTCTGCGGCTGCCTGGAGTCCCTGGCCAGGAATCTTGAGAGCATCGGCTCCAGGCTCATCCTGCGCTGCGGGCGGGCTGATCAGGAGCTCGAGAGGCTGATCAAGGAGACCCAGGCGGGGGCTGTTTACTTTAACCGTGACTACGATCCCTACGGTCGCGATATGGAAAAGAAGCTGCGCGAAGCCTGCGCGAGGCTGGGCGTCGAATGTCATGGTTTCAAGGACCGCGTCCTTCATGAACCCGACGAGGTGAAGACAGGCGGAGGCGGGCATTACCGCGTTTACACGCCTTATTCCAAAAACTGGCTTTCCCTGCCGAAGACCGCCCCGGTCTCACGCCCATCCAGCCTGGGAACGGCACCGGAGGCTTCGCTGAAAAGCCACCCGCTGCCAGGCCTCGATCATTGGAGGCTTGCCCCTGCTCATGCCAGCATTCCCGCACCCGGCGAAAAGGCGGCCAGGGAGCGCATGAAAGCCTTCATTCAAGATCGCCGGCTGAACCGCTACGGAATGCAGCGCGACATTCCGGCAGGCGTGACCACCTCCAGGCTTGGGCAGGACCTGCGCTTCGGCCTCATCTCCATCCGTGAGCTATATGCCCGCTGCATGAGCGCCCGTGAGGATGTCAGCGCCCCCCAGGAACGGACCTCCATCGACACCTACATCAAGGAGCTTGCCTGGCGTGAGTTCTACCTCGCCATTCTCTGGTTTCATCCGGAGGTCTTTGATGAGGAGTTCAATGCGGAGTTCCGGGGCATCAGCTGGCCGGGCAGGGATGACCACTTTGAAACCTGGTGCCGTGGCATGACCGGCTTTCCCATCGTCGATGCAGGCATCCGGGAGCTGCTTGCAACCGGATTCATGCATAACCGGGTGCGGATGATCGTCGCGATGTTCCTGACCAAGGATCTCCACTGCCACTGGCGGCTCGGCGAAAGCTTCTTCATGCGCCACCTGGTCGATGGCGAAAACGCCAGCAACAACGGCGGCTGGCAGTGGAGCTCGGGCACGGGCGCGGATGCCGCCCCGTATTTCCGCATCCAGAACCCATGGACCCAGACCAGGCGCTACGACCCCGAGGGCAGCTACATCCGCCAGTGGGTGCCCGAACTGCGCGAAGTTTCGCCAGCACGCCTTTGTGAACCGCCCTCCGACGGCAGGTCGCTCGCACCCGGCTATCCACTCCCCATGGTGGATCATGCGAGGGAGCGCGACCGTACGCTGGCCATCTTTGCCAGGCACAAGGAGGGCTGAGGCGCGGAATCCCCCCTGGAAGCGTTTGATGATTGAAGCAGGCATCCGGCTTCGATAGTCTAGCGCTTATGCGCCTCCCGACCCGACTGCTGGTTTTCATCTTCCTCACCGCCTCAGCCCTGGCTGAAAACTGGCCCCAGTGGCGTGGGCCGCGCATGGATGGCACCAGCCTGGACCAGGGTTTTCCAACCGGCGCCACTGAAAAGTCCCAGGCATGGAAGGTGGAGTTGC
>JBIJBP010000211.1:0-6355 GCA_044345155.1 Prosthecobacter sp.
GCCTCCGCGCCGCACGCGCAGATACGTCGTGTCCGCCACCCGGGGGTTGGTGCCGGAAAGGAACTCCTCCAGGTTCGTCCAGCCGTCGTGGTCGGGGTCGATGCGCCGCATCCATTCCCATTGCAGCTGGCTCAACCCCCAGCTGGCGGCGTAGGCCTCCGGATAGGATTTGACGACTCCGGCCTCCTTGATGTCCATGAGTTCGGCACGCTGCGCCTGCGTCAGTGCGGGGTCAAGCACGAGGTCGGCGTCGCGGTCGTCGTTGAAGTTCAGGCCGTGACGGTGCTCCCAGAGATTCGGCAGGCCGTCCTGGTCGTCATCGCGGGCGGCGGTGGCTGGGTTGTCGGCGATGCGCGGGTGGGTGCCGTTTTGATGTTCCTCCAGGTTGCTCCAGCCGTCGTGGTCGGGGTCGACGAGCGCGAGGGTGGCGCGCTGGGCGGTGGTGAACCGGTCGGTGGCCTGGGGCGTGTTGGAAGAGTAGTCGCTGAGGAAGCCCGTGGTGTCACGCAGGGCGAGAAGCTGGGACAGGATGTCCTGGGGCAGACGGGCCGGGGGTGTGTCCCGATGATAGCCGTGATTGAGCGGGGATGCCGATGCGTCCAGGGCGCTCAGCTTGTTAAGGCCGTGGGCTGGCTGGCCGTTTTGAGCCGCCCTGGTCTCCCAGGCATCCGGCATGCCATCGCCATCCGCGTCTCCGATCAGGGTGTTTACCATGGTGGAAAAGGCCGCCTTGGTGGTCGTCTTGATGGCGGCTGTGGCCGTCACCGTCAGGGCTCCGGCCGTGTTGGGCGCCTTGACGCGGATCGTGGCGCGCCCATCGGCCCCTGTGATGATCTGAAGAGTCTTGGGCCACCAGTCGTCGGTGCCGGCCGACCCTGAGAGCAGAACCAGGTTGTTGTTCCGGCTGGTGGTCACGGTTAGGGCGATGCCTGGCTGGGGTGTGCCGTCGGCCCTTCGTGCCTCCAGCACCAGGGGCTGGGGAAACTCCTGGTGGATTTTGACCACCTGGGACGAGCCGCTGATGATGTGCAGGGTGAACGGGGGGAACTGGGTGCGGTCCAGGTGGTTTGTGCCTGCGGTCAGCTCCTGGGCGTCGGTGAAGCCGTCGCCATCGCTGTCGCGGCCGCCCGTGGGCAGGTAATCCGGCAGCCTCGGGCTGAGGCCGAGCAGATGTTCATCGGCATTGACCAGGCCGTCATGATCTGGGTCGATCTTGTTGAGGATCTCCCACGGGAGGCGGTTCGTGAAGGCGGTCACCCAGGCATCACGTTTGAGCTCCCAGGCAGCTTTCACGGCTGCCGACGCCGTTTCCGCAGGCGGATTGGCCAGCGCGGCCGGTGCCTTGGGGGCCGCGATCAGATAAGGCTCGATGAGCAGTGTCTGATGCACATTGCTCGTTCCTATCATGGCGGAATGCGGGCTGGCGACTGCGCCCGTCTGTCCGTCCGAGCCCAGCCGGGAGTCAAGCACCTGCTGTCTGGCGGTCCGTTCCACCTCAAGCAGGGTGCGCTGGTTGATGAGCGACTGTCGCGCTGTCGCCGTTGCCGTGGCAATCTGCGAGCCAAGGGCTTGAATCCGCTCGGTCAACCCGCTGATCTGCTGCTGGAGGAAGGTCCTGGCGGCAGGCAGGCTGGCATCGGACGGATTGCGCCAGTCCAGGCAGAAGACATTTTCCTTGGGAAACTTCTGCACAGCCTCCCATTCGGAGGGCATGCCGTCCTGGTCAGGATCGGACGCCAGAAGCAGCGTCTTCCGCTGTGCAATGCGTTCCGCCACTTCTGAGGGCGGCACCGGCAGCACCGAGGTGGTGGCCGGGATGGCGGCGGCATTCAATCCCAGCCAGGCAAGGTAGCCCGCAGGCAGATGGTCGTAACCGTAGGAAGCCGAGGATCCAGATTTTTTGTAGCGGTATTTGGAGGCGAAGAAAGCGGCCACGGTCATGCTGCCGCCTCGTTCGCGGCAGGCCAGACGCAGCAGCCCGTCATTCATCCAGGCGGACAGTTCGCTTTCCCGGTTAAACCATTCCGAGGCCGTTCCGGTGGCCAAGGGTGGAGTGCGCACGGCCACGTTGTAAGTCGGGGCCGTTCCTGCGTTGTTGGGGCCGGTGCAGTTCTTGAACGGGTGAGTGGCGACAGCCGCAGGATCATCCCTGCCACCCCACCAGCCGTTGACCTCCTCGAGAGTCAGCAGGCCATCGCCGTCCGGGTCCTGGAAGGCGTCCTTGAAGCGATATTTGTTCAACGCACCCGGGGCATGCCTGCTCCAGGCATCCTCCACAGCATCCGAAATCTCATCACCGTCAAAGTCTCCCGCCGGGCTGCCGCCCCGAAGGTCAAGGCCTGCCAGGTATTGAGCCAGGTTGCCGACTCCGTCGCCGTCCAGGTCACCGTCGGGCGTGACCACCAGCGGCGCATACATATCCTCAACGCGGTCCGGGATGCCGTCGTGATCGCTGTCGCTGAGGTCGGCGAAAAAGTAAGCCCTTTGAGCATGCCAAAATCCGGAGACGCTCACAAGCTGAAGTTCAAAGACCGACTCATCCGCATCGTTGCTGGCAATCAGCAAGGATGCGACCAGGCTCTTTGTCGCAGAGGCTGAAGGGGCCTTGAAGGTCAGCGTGAAGGTGGCGGAGGAGCCCGGCGACAGGGTGTCCGCAGCCAGGACGCTGACCTCAAAGGCGGCCTGATCAGCACCTGTCAGCTGGAACTGCAGGCCTGAGAGCGGGGCGCTGCCGCTGTTCTGAATGACAAAGGTCTTTTTCAAGTCGCTTTGATCCATCCTGCCGCTCGTGCTTGGAAAGCTCAGCAGGCTGCCCTGGCGGAGATCAAAACTTTCCTGGGTGACTGCATCCATCACCAGCCTGACGTCGATCTCCGCCTGTCCGGGGGATGCTGTTGGCTCTCCGCCGCCTGCTCCGCCCCCGTCCCCTTCTCCCGGAGCGGCCCCCGGCTCCTCCTCTCCGCCTCCGGCAGCTCCTGAAGTTTGGCTGCCCGTCGCGCTTAGCGGGTCCGTGTGATAGGCCATCAGTTCTTCAAAGTCAGTCAGCCCGTCTCCGTCGGTGTCCACGTTCAGCGGATCGGTGCCGACATAGGCCTCCATACCATCCGCAAGGCCGTCCCCGTCAGTGTCCACTTCCCCGGGATCTGTACCCATCAGGTATTCCTCCGTATCGGTGAGGCCATCGTTGTCCTGGTCCTGGGGAGAGGGATCCTGTGAATCGGGCATGGCGTCCGCGTCATCATCAGGCGGGGCTTCCAGCTCGTCATTGGTTCCGTTGTTGTCATGATCATTGTAGAGGGCGGCGTCTCCGGGATGCGTGTCCAGGGTGTCCGCATAGCCGTCGCCATCGCCGTCGATGACCACCACCTCGTCAGCGTCATTGACTCCGTTGCTGTTCTGGTCATCCCACAGGGCCGGGTTGCTGGGGTGGGTGTCCATCGCATCGGAGGTTCCATCCCCGTCACTGTCAGTAAAATAGCTTTCCGTGCTGTCATTGAGCCCGTTGAAGTTCCAGTCCTCCCAAAGCCCAGGGTTGCCGGGATGCGAGTCCATGGCATCCACATGTCCGTCTGCATCCGAATCCTGCTGTGTCGGTTCATCAACATAAGACTCGCTCCCGTCATTGACGCCGTTGCGGTTCCAGTCGCTCCAGAGTGAAGGATTGCCAGGGTCTGAATCACTGCCGTCTTCTATGCCGTCGGAATCAGAGTCGCTGGTTGTTGACTCCTGGGAGTCGTTGACGCCGTTGTTGTTCCAGTCCTCCCACAACGAGGAGTTTGACGGATGGGAATCAGCATTGTCCGCATGACCGTCCGCGTCACTGTCCATGCTCGTGGCGGGGCTGTCGGCCTCGTCATTGGTGCCGTTGTAATTCCAGTCATTCCAGAGCGTGCTGTAATAGGGGTGGGAGTCCGAGGCGTCCGGATGGCCATCGCCGTCGCTGTCCATGCCTCCCGCCTCCGCATCGTCGTTGACTCCGTTGGAGTTCCAGTCGCACCATAGGGCGTTGGAGTTCGGGTGGGAGTCCTGAAGGTTGCTCACCCCGTCACCGTCCCAGTCCTCGTCCTGGTCATTGGCACCATTGTAATTCCAGTCATTGCTCAGGGCCGGGTCATAGGGATGTGAGTCCGTTTCGTTGGAAACCCCGTCGCCATCCTGGTCGTTGGACTGCGCCTCCGCATCGTCATTGACGCCGTTGCGGTTGTAGTCGCACCAGACCATGGTGTTGTAGGGGTCGGTGTCCTGGGAGTCTGCGATGCTGTCGCCATCGCTGTCCGGGTCGTTGGCGGTTGAATAAGGGTCAGGGTCCACCGGGTCGGATATGCCGTCGCCATCGTAGTCATACGGAGATTCCGGCGATCCGCCGCCGTCTGGGGCCACGGTGTAGTTGCCGTAGAACTCGTTGTAGTCGGAGACCCCGTTGCCGTTGCTGTCGGAGGCAAGAGGGTTGGTGCCCGTCAGGTAGATTTCATCACGGTCGGTCAGCCCGTCATAGTCGGAATCCGGGTTGTAAAGGTTGGTGCCTGCCGCTGTTTCATCGTCATCAGTCAAGCCGTCTCCATCCGAATCAGAGGTCGTGTCTGGGTGAGCCGGATCAACATAGCCGGGATCATTTGGGTCAGGGATCCCATCATCATATCCACTGTCCATGATGCCGTCGCCATCGGTGTCCACCTCGATCCACACCGCCTGGGCCGACGGCGGGCAGGGCATGAGGATCAACTGGGCCATCAAGATGCCGTGCAAGACATGCCAGCCACAGGCTCGACGACGAATCCGTTCGAGAAAACTGCTTGTTTCGCAGGATGTTTGAGTTCTCTGGCTGCGGGTGTTGAGTTCGTCTACGTTCATGTCATAAAACTTGAGCAGGTCTCACTGGCGCAATCCGCGACTTGCCTTGTCTCCGGATCAGTAAAACAAGTCGGGTCCGATTGCCTGCACTACGTCAGTGAGGATATGAATTATCACATACAAGTAACGATTAACCGGGATTCCGCCCACATGTCGAGCAAATTGCACGCCCCATTCCGCCCACAACTTAAGGACCATCATCTTATTCTACAGGCACGAAGAGGAAACCAGCCTGCACCTCCAACAATACCCAGGGGAGGCAGATACAGGCTGAACACGAAAAAACCACTCCAATTCTACTCCCAGGCTTTCGCCTCCTGTTTTATGTCCCGCCACAGTTCAAACCGTGTTCTTGAACTCTAAAACTGCCCCTGCACCAACTCAGGTAAGCCGGACTACCTGAAAGCAAATTTGCAGGCAGCTGGATCATGGTGAGCAGACGGTTGATTTAAAAATAGCTCCGGCCGATCTTCGCCTTCTCCGCGAACCCGGCCTGCGTGAGATGATCCAGGTACTTCAACGGAACAAGCGCCTTCCAGAACATGGTTCATTCAGCCCACGAACACTTCGCCGGTTCATTTCGTCCCGAGCTCAGATCCAGTGTCGTCCTCTGGCAGGCCCCTTCCCGGTTTTGTCCGTGCCTTTGATCCTTGGATTTTTGTTATCAGCACTGCTCAGGGAGCGCTTCATCATGGCCCTAGGCTTACATGGAGTCCAACAGCACAGGGAGTCGATTGGACAGGGTTTGAAGGAGTTCGACGCCGGGGGCCTCAGGCCGAAGGTCCAGAGCGGGGAGGAGGCCGGCGGCGGCCAGGGCTGGGCTTTCAGCAGCGAGCGTTTCACGCAAGCGTGACGAAATGACAGCAGAGTGGACAGGTTGGGTGCCTGGAGCCGGGATGGCGGTGAGCACACTGTAGGCAACGGTGTAGAGAGAAGCCCACGGGGTCCAGCGTGGCAGGGGCTTGGAGGAGGTGAGGAAAGACCAGTCAGATGGCTGCAGATGGTAGCTGACCCGAGCGCGGCGGCCCGGATTGGTTGTCTTTCGGGCTGGAGGCTCCTGGCTGAGAATATGGCCGGAGAGCAGCATTTCCTGCAGCAGCGCCTGGAGAGTTCGCGGGGCGTAGCCAGTCGCGCGTGCGATTTCTGCGGCTCCGGCGGCGGTTTGGCTGCCGGCGAGAAAAAGGATGATTTCCACCCGTGCACTGACTCCAATGAGCGCACGCAGGGAGGCCATGAGATTGGGCGCAAGCAGGGGCTGTGGAGGCCGACTCATGCCCCGGGGCTGAAAGATGCTCCTTTCCAGCCCGCTGGCCCGGAAGATTTCGTCGGAAATGGCCGGGGCTGGCCCTTCGCTGCCAGGAAACAACGGCTCCATCACATCCCCCCTTATCGGCACGGCTTTATTCATGGCTTTCCAGCGGGGCTGCGTGGCCTTTTTCACCAGCCACTCGGCGATGGCCGCAAGCACCCGGGACTCGCCCAGCGGGTGGCTGCGATGCAAGTT
>JBIJBP010000012.1:0-58722 GCA_044345155.1 Prosthecobacter sp.
CGCGCTGGCGCGGAGATCGAGACGGAGCGCGGAACTCCGATTCCGCAGCGATGTGGAGTGCGGGGGAGGGGTGGAGCTGTCTTCAGGCTTGTTTGAATCCTAGGCCGGTGCCTTCATCGTGTTGGGGTGGTGCTGGGGACTTCCGGTCTTGGTTGGGCGAACTGCCTTGCTGCGGATTTGGAAATCCGCGCCCCGCGCTGGCGCGGAGATCGAGACGGAGCGCGGAACTCCGATTCCGCAGCGATGTGGAGTGCGGGGGAGGGGTGGAGCTGTCTTCAGGCTTGTTTGAATCCTAGGCCGGTGCCTTCATCGTGTTGGGGCGGGTGCTGGGGACTTCCGGTCTTGGTTGGGCGAACTGTCTTGCTGCGGATTTGGAAACCCGCGCCCCGCGCTGGCGCGGGGATCGGCACGGAGCGCGGAACTCCGATTCCGCAGCGATGAAATCAGGGGCCGGTGACCGGCTGCAGCCTCACATGCGAGGAGGTGATAGGGGCGTCCTTGGCGCCGGAGGCGGGGAGCAGGTAATGGCCGTGGCCGCTGATGTCGCCGCCGGTCGAGTAGTTGATGAGCAGGCCCTGGAAGGGCACGGCATAGGAGGGCGTGCCCTGCTTGAAGCCGCCGGAGAAGATGCCGGTCTTGGGATCGATCTTGAAGGTCATCGAGCGGAGTGGCGCAGGCATCTGGACCGTGTTGGGTGCGGTGAGGGTGAAGGGCTGCTGGAAGCCGGTGATGAGGGAGGCGGCGAAGTCGAGCTCGAGGTCGGCGGGGCTGCCGGAGAGGTCGAGGTAGTCATGGAGATTGTTAGGCACATAGCGGCCTCCGGTCACCTGAAGATCCTGGGCAAAGAAGCCGGCCTTGTAGCTGCGGTCGGCGAGGGCAAGGGGCTGGGGGATCTTGTACCAGTCGAAGGAGGGCGGGGAATAATGGCTGATGTCGCCCGAGGCAGGTTCCAGGACACAGGTGCCCTGGAGGCTGCCGGTGTTCTTGTAGAGCATGGCGTGCAGGGGCAGGCTGTAGTTGTCACCCATGAAGGAGCTGAAGGTGAAGGCGGTGCCATCGGCGGCCCTGCCGGTCCAGGCGGCGGTGCCGAGCTTGCCGATGGTGACCTGGGCATAACCATCGCCCTGGGGGAGGGCGGGGCTGCTGCCGTCGGGGTTGCTGATGATCATGTTAAACAGCCCCCGGGTTTCCTCGGGTGCCGGGTTTCCGGCGGTCCAGGGGTTGCGGGCTGCTTCGAAGGTGGCGCTGGCATCGTAAATTTCGGGGGTGTGCTCGGAGACCAGATGAAGCCGGTCATGAACGACCATGAGGGCTTCATCAGGGAACCACGGATGGGGGGCTAGGGCGATGGGCTGGTCGAGATGGCCTTCCTCATCGATTTCCGAAGAAACCGTCGCGACGGTGCCGTTGCGGTTGATCTGGCGAAGCAGGCGGTCGCCGACGAAGATCGTGCCATCGCTGCGGGAGAGGATGCCGAGCGGTTTGGAGAATCGGGCGTTGGCCAGCAGGCCGTCATCGGAGCCCTCGACGCCCGGGGAGCCGGCGTAGGTGGAGACCGAGCCGGTGAGGCTGACCTTACGGACGACGTTGTTAAGCGTGTCGGTGACGAACAGAGCCTTGTGGAAGGGGCTGTAGGTGATGCCCTGGGGCGCGTTGAAACGTGCGCCTGCACCGCTGCCGTCCTTGAAGCCCGGTGCGTCGGCCTTGCCGGCGAGGGTGGTGACGACGCCTGCCGGGGTGATCTTGCGGAGGGTGTGGCTGCCGCGGTCCACGACGTAGAGGTTGCGTGCGGGGTCGAAGCAGAGGGCGCAGGGAGCCTTGAAGCGGGCGGCGGCGCCGGTTCCGTCGAGGTTTCCGAGCTGGCCGGGGCTGCCGGCGAAAGTGGAGACCTGGCCCAGGCGAGTGACCCTGCGGATGGTGGCGTTGCCGGTGTCGGCAACAAAAAGCATGTCATCCTGGTCCAGGGCCAGTCCCTCGGGACTGTTGAAGGAGGCATCGGTGTCCGGTCCATCCGTGGAGCCAGGCCAGCCGCTGCCGGCGAAGGTGGATGCCTCCTGGTTGTTGTAGTCGAGCAGGCGGATGGCATGATTGCCGGTGTCCGCCACATAAGCGCCTTCATCGTGGAGCGTTGCGAATCCCCTGGGGGTTTTGAATCGGACGATGGTGAAGTCGCCGTCGACATGATCAGGTTCAGCAGGGTCGCCGAGGCCCGCCTCCCGGCGATAAAGGGAAACGCTTTCATCGATGATGACGCCTGTCATGCCGCCCCAGGGGGTGAGAGATTGGATCCAAAGCGAAAGGTCGCCCATGGAGGGCGGGCGTTTGATGTTGATGACGGCGGAAGGATCACCGCCCAGCGTAATATCGAGGGCGCCGGCCACGCTGTGTTTCTGTCCGGCGAGCGTGACCGAGCCGGAAATCACGCCAGTCCTGGCTAGGGTGATCTGAAGATGGCCTCCGAATCCAAAGTTGGTGTGGCCTGAACGTGCGACGGTGCCGTTGTAGGTTCCCTGAAGACTTTCATCGAGGCCTTCGATGACCATCTCAAATACCTCCGGCAGGCTGGTTCCCCAGGGGTTGGCGGCCTTGATGACGATCCTGCTGGGGATCACGTTGCCATCCTTGTCGAGCTTGCTGGCCTCGGTGGGGCGGCCCGTGATCTGACCGGTCTTGGTGTTCAGCACCAGGCCCTTGGGCAGGCCGGTGGCGCTGAAGCTGGTCGGATAATTGGAGGCGGTGAGGGTGTAGTTGAAGAACTCGCTGACGGAGGCCGTGGCGGGCAGGGGGATGGGATCAAGAACGGGGACATCATCGACAAAACCCACCATCATGTCGCCGTGGGTCAGTTCCGCATCGTTGGCCGGCGTGTCGAGGGTGACACGGCAGGTGTAAACGCCGGAGTCATCGGTCTCCGCCTTGGTGAGCTTGAGGGTGGACGTCCTGGCGCCGACGATCACGGAGCCCGAGGGCTGTTCGCCGTCTTCGAGCTCGGCCTCGTCGCGCAGCCACTGATAGGCCACGGTGACATTCGGCACTTTTGGATAGGCCACGGTGCAGGCGAGGGTGAGCGGCGTGCCCTTCTTGAGGATCTTCGTCCCGGTCAGGGGGGTGATGACACCCAGGTGGACCGTGCGTGAGGTTACCGGGGCGCCGACCGGGTTGTCGGCAACAAGGCTGTATTCACCGACGTCGGAGGCCTTGGTGACGGGGAGGATGAGGAAGTTCCTGGTGGCGCCAGGAATCGTCTTGGTGCCTTTTTTCCATTGATAAGTGATGACGGGGTCGCCGGTGACGTTGGCGATGAAGCCGGCAGGCTGTCCGAGGAGCGTCAGCAGGCTGTCGGGCGGGGTTTCGAAGAAAGGGCCCTGCGGCACATGGCCGACGCCGGTGAGGGCGATTTCGAACACGGGTTCGTCCTCGTCATTGCTGGTGATTTCGAGCACGGCATCCGAGGTTTCATCGGCGGTGGGGGTGAAGGTGATGACAAAGCCGACGGCGCCGGCTGGGGCCAGGGTCGTGGAGGTGAGGGCGGTGAAGCTGAACTTGTCCGAGCCCGGTCCCGTGATGGCGAGGGCCAGGCCGGTGAGCGCATCGGTGCCGGAGTTGCGGATGACCACGGCCTTCTGGCCGTTGGTGCCGGTGTTGACCTGGCCGAAGTCGAGGCTGGAGACTTCGTCTTCGAGGGGGTTGCCCAGGGGCGATTCGACGACGATTTCCGGAGCGGTGAGGCCGAAGCCGGTCAGGCTGATGTCGAAGGGGTTTTCATCGCCGTCGTTGCTGGCGACCTGAAGGCTGGCGTTGCGGGTGCCGGCGGCCGAGGGCGTGAAGGTGACATCAAAGGTGGCCTGTTCGCCGGCAGGGATGGAGGCGGGCGGCTGGGTGCGTGTGAAGTCGGAGGCGTGGGGGCCGGTGATGGAGACGGAGAGACCGGTGAGGTCGGCGCTGCCGGCGTTGTAGATGGTCAGGGTGCGGACGACGCTGGTGCCCGTGTTGACGCTGTCGAGGTTGAGGGTGGAACTGCCATCCACCAGGTCGAGGAGGTCATCCAGAACCTCGATTTCTGGAGCGAGCACTCCGGAGCCGGAGAGCTGGATGTAGAAGGAGCCTTCGTCCGCATCATCGCTGAGGATTTCCAGGGTGGCGTTGCGCAGGCCGCTTTCCGAGGGGGAGAAGGTCACGGCGAAGGTGGTGGTTTCATCCGGGCCGATGGAGGTGGCGGGAAGCTCGGTGACTTCAAAGTCGGTGCTGTGCGGGCCGTCGATGCTGGTGAAGATGGATGAGAGGTCGGCGTTGCCGGAGTTGTGGAGGGTGAAGGTGCGGGTGACCTGCGTGTTCACCGCCACGGTGTTGAAGCTGTAGGAGGCACCGCTTTCCAGGGAGGTGGAGGAAGGGGACAGCACCTCGATTTCAGGCTCGACAAGACCTTCGCCCTGGAGGGGGACTTCAAAGCTGGCCTCATCACTGTCATTGCTGGTGAGGGTGAGCGTGGCGGAACGGGGACCGCTGGCGGTGGGCGTGAAGGCGATGAGGAGCCCCGTGTTCTGAGGCGAGTAGGCGAGGCTGGTGAGGCCCAGCGGCTGGATGATTTCAAAGTCAGACGCGTTGTCGCCGGTGATGGATGCGGCGAGGTTGTTGAGTTCGCTGGTGCCGAGGTTGCGCACCACGACGGACTGCCGGAAGGACTGGCCGACTTCGAGCCTGCCCAGATCCACGGTTCCGGCGCCGTCCGTCAGCACCTGGCCGATGGGGGATTCGACGCTGATCTCCGGGGTGCCGGAGGGGACGGGCGTGCCGGTCTTGAAGGTCTGTAGCGTGCCATAGGAGGGGTCCCCGGTCGCCGTGCGGGCGAGGATGCGGTAGAAGTAGGTGGTTTCCGGGGCGAGGTTGGTGAGGGAGGCGGAATAGATGCCGGTGCTGGTGGCGGCGGAGCCGCTGGTGAGGGAGGCGGAGACTTCGTTGCCAAGTGCGCTGGTGGGTCCCCATTCGAAGGCGCAGGTGATGTCGTTGCCGTTGGGATTGGCATAACCACGAAGTGTGGCGGTGGTCAGGGAGACGAGGGTGTTGAAGTTCGTGTTGGAGCTGTAGTAAGTCTGGGTCATCACCGCCGGACCACCGCTGACACGGTAGATCATGCCGCCGCCGGCCGGCGAGCCATCGTCCGCTTGTCCGCCGAACTTGAGCAGGCCGTAGAAGCGGCTGTCGTTGTGTTCGTAAAGGCCGCCGGCTGGAGTGAAGTCCGGCTGCTGGCTGACGAGTCCTTCAGCCAGGCTTTGCACCTGGGTGACGGCGTTGGTGGCAGGATCAATTTCGTAGATCACCGCGCGGTAGCAAAGCCTGGCGGTGTCTCCTGATGTCGTGAGATCCTTGGTGCCTTCGGTGCCGAGGAAGCGGATCTTGCCATCGGAGGTCTTGGAGATCGTGCCGACGGAAATGCCAGTCAGCGGAAGGGCGAGAGCGTTTTCGTTGTCATTGAAGACATTGGTCAGGGTTCCGGTGGAAGGGAGGTATTTGAAGACGGTGTAAACGGTGGTGCCCCAGATCGCGCCGTCGTCATCCATGACGAGCGGACCGGAAGGCTGGCGGCCGGGATAGGCGCCGGTGTCATTGCCGGTGAACTTCACCATGGCCGTGTAAGTGCTGGTGGCGGTGTTGAACTTGAACAGCACGCCATTGCCGCTGGTGCCTCCGTCAATGGTGGTGCCCCAGAGGTTGCCGGCGCCGTCGGGCAGGAGCTCGCCTTCAGGTTTGCTGCCTTCCGTGGTCGGGCTGGAGGGGAAGGCGTAGGCGACCGTCACGGCACCCGTGGCCTTGTTGACCTTGTAGATCACGCCGTTGGGCGAGGAACTGGCGGTGCCCCAGAGGAAGCCGTCGCCGCCATCGACCAGGCCGGAACGGGGGAAGCCGCCATTGCCGCCGAGGTTGAAGGAATGCAGGGTGGTGAAGGACTGGGCGGAGGGGTTGTATTTAAAGACGGTGCCGTAGCCCGTGCCATTGGCACCGCCCATTTCGGTGGTGCCCCAGACGACGCCGTCATCATCGACGAGCAGACGGCCGTTGGCGCGGCCGCCGAGGAAGCCGGGGCTGGTGCCGCTGAAGTTGACCATGACCTGGTAATGGTTCGTGGATGGATTGTAGCGGAAGAGCGTGCCCCAGCCTTTTGTGCCGCCTTCGCTGGTGGTGCCCCAGAGATAGGGGTCGGTGGCGTTGCCGCTGAGGCCCTTGTAAGGCACACGTCCGGCCAGTGCGGCGGTGTTGGTGAGGGCGGTGTAGATGCTGTTGTTGGTGCCGGGGCCGAATTCGGAAACCTTGGTGAAGCTGCCGTCGGCGCTGCTGATCTTGTAGATCCACCAGGCGGAGGAACCGCCTCCGGCGCTGGCGATGCCCCAGAGGTATCCCTTGCCATCGCTGGCCAGGCCGTTGGCCGGATTGCGGATGCCCGCATTGGCTCCGGTGAGGCTGCCAAAGCGCAGCACGGTGGAGTAGGTGCTGTCGGAGACCTTGATCTTGAAGACGGTTCCAAGGCCGGGGCTGGTGCCCGTGCCACCGGAGGTTGTGACACCCCAGAGATGGCCGTTTTCCAGGACCAGCGGACCGATGGGGGCGGTGCCGGGAAAGCTGCCGGAGGTGCCGCTGAAGGTCACCACGGTGGTGACGTTGCTGGTGGCGATCTCCTTTTTATAAACTGTGCCGTTGCCGGTCTGCGTCACGCCCCAGAGGAAACCTGCGCCGTCACTGACCTCGCCCGTGGCGCCTGCCGGAGCCGTGCCGCCGGTGGAATAAGCGCCGGTGAGTTCATCGATCTTGAAGGTGCTCGCTCCGGCGGTGCCCCACATCAGGCCCGTGGCCGGGTCGCGAACCAGGTTGGAGACGACGTTGGTGCCGCCTGCGGAGACCTGATAAATGGTCTGGAAGGCTCCTGTGTCGGGGTGCACGCGAAAGACGGTGCCGTTGTTCCCATACAGCGTCCCCTTGGTGGTGCTGCCCCAGAGCCAGCCGTCGGCGCTGGGCACGAGCGTGGGATTGGGGGTGTCACCGGGCAGGATGCCAAAGCTGAGGCCGCCGACCTCGCCTTCAGGGGTCACCTGATAAACCGTTCCGTAGCCGACACGGATGGGGTTGAAGTTGGTATATCCAAAAGCGCCGCCGGTGCTGCTGGTGGCGTAGAAGCTGCCGTTGGAGTGAAGGTAAAGCGGAGCGCCACCCGGAGTGGCGGGGCCCATTTCAAATCCCACCAGGGATTCAATGGCCGGGTCGGCCATCGCAGAACTCAGAAAAAACGAGGCAGCAACAGCTGTGGAGAATAAACGAAGATGCATCACGGTTGATGCCACCCCTAACACCTTGCCATTCCCCTTCAATGTTCAGGATGCTGCAAATCGTGATCTTTGCGTAACCTGAGTTAAGCAAAAATGAGATCAGGGGCTGCTGACGCGATAGAACTTCCGGCCTGTTTCCTGAGACTGGGAGTCAATCCATGAGCTCACGCTGCCGGTTGCCTGGACGGTGTCGGCGGTGGTCCAGGTCTTCATGTCGTCGAGGCTCTGCTGGATCACATAAGACCTGCCGGCGACGCTGGGGAACTGCAGCGTCATCTGCCCGCCGCTGCTGAAAATGACGGACCTTGGCACCGCGTTGCCATCCTGGTCGCTGGTGCCGAAGCGGGCTTCATCATCGGCATAGAAGCCATCAAGGTCGGCGTCGGGATTCACATGCAGGCGGTCGACGAATCCGGAGTCGAGGCCGCTGCGGACAAAGTCATCCTTGATGAAGGACCACTTCAGCGTGTGGACGCCCGCCGGCAGCGTGAGTTCACGCAAGGTCCAGCCGACCTCGCCGCTGATGGCTGCCTGTTCGACGTCATCGATGTAAAAGCGGAGGTAGTCATAGCCGGCCTCCGAGGAGACGCCCCAGTAGAAACTGACCCTGGCCGGGCCGGTGACCTGGGTGCTCATGACGCTGGATTGCAGGTCGCTGATGGCACCGCTGCGTGCGGCGTCGATGCCGTCGCTGGAATAAAGCGACTGGTGAATCCAGGGGAGGTCGCCTGAGGAGGTGATGATTTGTGCAGGTGCGTCCAGTGAAGCGGCCAGGCCTTCGGCGAGGGAGCCGACGACAAGGGTCAGGGTGGCGGAGCCGATGCCGAAATCGTTGGCGGCCTCGATGAGGACGGAGTGGGTGCCGGTGACAGAGGTGCTGCCGTAGATAAGGCCGGTGGCGGGGGAGATCTGAAGGCCTGAGGGAAGGCCGGTGGCCTGATAGCTGGTTGGGGCGTTGCTGGCCTCGACCTGGTGGCGCAGGGCCGTGTTTTCGTAGGCTTGCACAGTGCCACCGGTGACGACGGGGGCGGAGGTGATGGGCGTGAGCGTCAGTTCATCAACCCAGCCTGCGTCCAGCCCTGCCGTCACGGCCTCGTCCTTGAGATAGTAGATGTCGATGTTGTGCGTGCCGGGGCCGATGTCCTGGCTGACCTCGGTCCAGTCCACCTCGCCGGTGATGTAGGCCTTCACATAACCGTCCACCGCGAGGACGAGGTAGTCGTAGCCCTGTTCGGAGGAGACCTTCCAGCGGAAGCCGAGACGCACGGGGCCGACGGCGGTGAACTCGACGCCGCTGTACTCATCATGGCCGGCGGGGCCGCTCTGCGCCGCATCAACGCCGTCATGGGAGATGGCGGACTGGCTGAACCAGTTGGCGTAACCAAAAGGAACGATTTTCAGGCTGGCCGGCTGCTCGACGGCGTCTGAGAGCGCGGGGTCGGCGGGCAGCACGAAGAAAACGGCGTTTTCCACCGTGGTGCCGGTGGTGTTGGCGGCAAAGACCAGGCCGTAGTGCGGACCGGTGGTGGTGGGCGTGCCGAAGAGGGCGCCGGTGCTGTTGTTGATGGAGACACCGGCGGGCAGGCCGAGCGCGCCGAAGCTGGTCGCGGCGTTCGATGCGGTGACCTGATGCTGCATTTCCGCGCCTTCGCGGCCGACGATGATCAGGCTGGAGGTGATGACAGGGGCGGGCAGGCTGCCGGTGGGCGGGGTGCCGTGGAAGGTGATGGCGGCCTCGTCGAGCGTGCCGGCGTCGGTCAGGTCGTTGTCGTAAACCTGAAGCTTCCAGGCGCCTTCGGAGCGTTCGCCCCAGAAGTGGGTGGTCATGAAGGTCCAGTCGAGGTTGGCGCCGGTGTCGTTGCCTCGTGCGCGCGCCAGGCGGACGCTGACACCGCTGGGCGAGGTGAGCCACCATTCGAGCTGGCCGCGATAAGGATGGGTGGCCTTGACGCTGACGGTGACGTGTTCAAGCCGGAGATTGTCTGCCGCATCGACCGTGAAGGTGTGGGTGAGGCCCGCCTGGCCGCCATCGGGAATGGCAAGGTTCAGCGCCGGAGCGCTGAGGGTGCGGGTTTCACGGGGAGGAAGATTTGTCCAGCCCTGGGCCATCGTGGTGGCGGCCTGAGCGTTGACGAGGCCGGCGCCGTAGCGGTGGTGGAAGCTGAAACCTGCGCCGTTGGTGACCCAGCCGCCGTCATTGGCATCGTTCTTGGTGGCGCTGCTCAGCAGGATTTCCTGGACGTCACGGTAGCCGAGGCCGGGGTTGGCCTGGAGCATGAGGGCGACGACGCCGGCGACGGCGGGCGTGGCAGAGGAGGTGCCGCCGAAGCTGAGGGTGTAGTCGCCGTTGCTGTAATCCTGGCCGGTGCCCGCGTTGTAGCCGGAGGCACCGCTGATGTCGGTGGTGGTGACGCCCTGGCCGCCGCCGTTGGAGGGGGCGCAGACGAGGATGTTGGCGCCGGGTTCGCTGTAGGAGGAGGCCTGGCCGTTGTCACGGATGGCGGAGACGGCGATGGCATAGGGCGACGCGGCCCAGCCGTCGTAGTTGGAGTCGTCGCCGCTCAGGTTGCCATTGCCTGCGGCCCAGAGGAAGACCGTGCCCAGGCCGCCGCGGCCGGTGGCGGCGGCGTCGGCGAGTGCCGCCTGGCTGAGGACGCCGGGACCGCCGTAACCAAAAGCGTTGTCAAAGGGGCCCCAGCTGCTGCTCTTCACCTGGATGATGTCGTTCCTGAAGGCGAAGGCGTCGGCCTCATCCGCATCGGTGGTCGGTGCTGCGATGAGGCGCATGCCGACGAGTGTGGCCCGGGGGGCGACGCCGCTGACGCCGACGCCATTGCTGCCGCGTGCGGCGGCCACTCCGGCGCAGGCGGTGCCGTGAAAGTTCCCGGGGCCGGGGCTGGGGTCGTCATCAAGGTCGTTGAAGTCGCGGTCATTGATCAAGTCGATGTTGGGCGCGAGGTCGGGGTGGGCGGTCTCGAGGCCGTCATCAAGGATGCCGATGCGGATGCCGCCGCCCAGGAAGGCGTCCCAGGTGTTGACGACATTGAGGTCGATGCCAGCTGTGGCGCCGTTTTCACCGGTGTTGCGCAGGTGCCATTGATAGCCGGGGTTGGAGACGTTGTAGGCGAAGTAGGGGTCGTCGGGGACAAGCCGGGGCTGCATCTGGCGTGCGAGCATGGGTTCGGCGGAGTTGATGCCAGGGAGGCGTTTCAGGCGTTTTGCACCCTCGACAGCGGCGGTGGCATCGCCGGAGAAGGTGACCACTGCGTAGCTTCCCCGGGCTTCGGTCCGGGTCACGCCGGGCAGCCGGGACAAGGATGAAGCGGAGGCTCCGGCCAACTGTACGAGCACTTTCCGGGTCAGCCAGCGGCGGCTGGCTTCGTTGCGCGGCGCGTTTTTTTCATAAAGCACCCATTCGCCCGAGATGCCGGATTCGCCGGGCGACCTCAGGTAGGTTCGACCGCCGATCTGAAGCTGTGCGTGCGCCAGGGAGGCTGTCAGGGTCAGGGCCAGGAGGATGAGGCGAAGGAAGGGCATCAGGCGGCTGAAAGGGGCGTTGGATTGTGCCAGGAAAGACAACGGGCGGCCAGTTTCAAAAATCGAAAATTCGGCGGACTGTGACGGAGCGGCCGAACAAGCGGGGAAAGGCTCTTTCATGCTCCTGGTGCTGATGTGATCATTTTACAGGCCGGCGTGACCGGGCCGGGCTTCCATGATGCCGAAGCGAGGGGCTGTGCTGAAGGTGGAACTTGACGGCGGGCGGCGGATCCAGGCAGGCTTTGACTTGTCGGCGCCAATGCCGGCGACCTAACAAGACATTCAACATCCATCATTCATCCATGAAGCTGCTTCACCTCCCCCGCGTCATCGCCATCATCGTCCTGGGCAGCGTCTCCTCCCTGGCCGCCTCCGAGGTCATTGAGGACGCCATGAAAAACTACCACAAGGCCCCGAAGGGAACCGACCCCACCTGCAAGAAGGTTTCCAACAACGCCGCCACGCCCGAGGAGCTGGCGGACATCCTGAAGTCCTACCAGGCCATGTGCGCCGAGGCGCCGCCGAAAGGGGACAAGGCTGCCTGGGTGGAGAAATGCCAGGCCCTGATCGCGGCCGTGAAGAAGATCCAGGCGAAGGATGCCGCCGGTCTCAGCGAGTACAAGAAAGCGGTGAACTGCAAGGCCTGTCATTCGGCCCACAAGCCTGACTGAGGGACCGGTCGTTGGCATGAATCACAGAAAAGGCACCGGGGAACCGGTGCCTTTTCACTTTGGAGACAACCTGTCGGCTGGCCGGTCTAGCTGGTGCGGGTGATGCGCTTCCAGAAGAAGTCCAGTTCCCTGGCGAGCGTGCTGATGATCTGCGCGGGCTCCGCCTGCAGCACGCCGGATTCGGATTCCTTCACCAGGCGCTGCATGGCGTAGAGAGCGGCGAGGCCGTCGACATCGAGGTGAACGATGTCCACGGACTGCTTCACCGAGGGCGGGAAGAACTGGCTCTGCAGGATGCCCTGCCAGGCGAACTGGTCGCGCTCGGTTTTGAAGCCGAGCAGCTTCAGCTTCACGGGCGGGTGGGATTCGCGTTCGGCCTGGGCGGAAAGGTCGGCCAGCCTGCCGGCGGCAAAGCCGCTGATGGTGCGCCAGTAGGCGGCGTCACCGGGCGGGGCGAGGCCGAAGAGGAGTTCGACACCCTGCAGGGACCAGTAGAGGGCGTGCCGACCGGTCAGGCCTGGCAGTTCATGTTCGCTGTAGCGGACAAGCGGGAAACGACGCCCGGCGAGGCGGATGATGTCGGCCAGCCTGCCGTGGTCGAGGGGCTGCGCCATGGCCTCGGCCTGGTGCTGCATGCGCAGGGCCTGGAAGCGTCCCTGCAGGGCGTCGGCCGGCGCAGTCAGGGCCGGTCGGGGTGGTGGCAGGGCGGTGGTGGTTGAAGATGCGGGAGCAGTCGTGGTGAAAGCCGCAGGTTCCGGCGAGGCGGCCTGGCCTGGCGGATGGCCGGGCTGGCGGAGCTTGGAGAGCATTTCCCGCAGCCTGACGAAGGCGTCGGGACCGGGAGGAACATCCGCGCCCTCCTGGATGCCGGGGGAGTCGCCCGCGCCCCAGTCTTCCACACTGTTGGTTTGGCTGGCCACGACTGCCGGTGGAGTGGGTCTCAGCCGGCCTTCTTCGACCGGCGGTTCCGGCGCCCGGGTGATGGCAGGCGCTGGAATGATGACCGGAGGGGTCTCATCCTGGGGCAGGGCGTGGCGTGGTTCGGCCAGGCTTCCGGCAAGCTTCTGTACGTCGCTGGCGGTTTCGGGATCAAACAGCGTCGGCAGGGGCAGGGCTGGCGGGGCCTCGTCCTCGACGCTGTCCGTCATGAGCGGCAGGTGCGTGCCGGATTCCTCCATGTCGGCGGGATCGGGAGGAGGCAGGGCACCCGAGGGCGGAGTGTTGTTGAAGATGTCCCACTGGCGCGCGCAGTGACGGAGGAAGGCGCGTGCCGAGACGCTGCCCACGGGTCGGCCCAGGAAGTGGCGTTTGACGTCGATGAAGGACTCAAAGTCCGCCTTTTGCCGGTCGTCTAGGTCGGTCTGGTCCAGGCGCAGACGAAGCAGGGCGGCGGCATCGGCTTCATTCAGGCCGCGCAGGAGCACCTGGCTGGCGGTGAGTCGGTCTTCAAGGGCACCAGGGAGGTGATGGCCGAAGGTGGCCTGCCACACGTCCTGGTTGAGGCTCATCAGCACATGCATGCGATGGGATTCCACCAGCTCCATGAGCAGGGAGGCGATCCTTACCCCGGCCTCGGGGTTGCGGTAGAAGCCGTCCAGGTGATCGATCAGCAGCACGACCGGGCGCCAGAGGTCCATGAGGCGAAGCCAGGAGGGCACGCCGGTTTCATGATCGAGGCCGCACAGCTCCTGCATTTCGCCAACGCCGGCAAAGCCGCCTTCGATGCTCTGGTCGAGCAGGGCGGACATCCACCCATCCAAAAGTTCGGCGCGCAGCGGCAGTTCGTGGGAGGCCAGCATGGCGAGCGGGCCGCGCAGTCCGCTGCGGTTGTGGGCGAGCCATTCGCCGATGCGTTGGGCGCGGCCGGTGGCGTCAAAGACCTCCTGCACGGGGCCGGAAAGCACGCTGATGGCCTGGGCGGGATTGGCGCAGGCAAGCTGCCCACCTTCAATGAGCCTGCGCAGCAGCGTGACGATGACCTGGGCACCGTATTCGCGCAGCCTTGTCCAGCCGGGGCGGTCCTGGTCGCAGGCTTCCATCAGGGATTCGATGCCCCTGCGGGTCAGGGAGGTCAGGGTGATCGGGTCGCCCGAACGGAAGGCCACCGGCACGATCACCACCTGGCCTGCCGTGGCGGCGGCGATGCGGCTTAGGAGATGGGTTTTGCCATACCCCGCCCTTGGGGCCGTGAGCAGTTTCATCGGGCCTGAGCGCCCCGCGCCAACGGCTTCGATCAAATCATCAAGAACCTCCGCATTCAGGGCTTCAACGGAACCGCCGATGTCCCAGGGGGAGCGGCAGACATCGTCGGAGAAGGGATTTTCCCGTCCCGGCCCTGCAGGGTCAGACCCTGGGTCTGGAGCTGAGGTAGGGAGAGGATCGGCGCTGGCCACGGGATCGAAAAGTTATTCTGTCAGGCGGTGCTAATTATTGAAAATATTCCAGTGCTTTGAAAATTAAAGTCTCGATTTCGACTATTTGCGAAAATTTTCAGATTCGGAACGGCGGCATTCTCGAAAATGAGCCGGGCTGGATTCTTCCTCCTCTGAAGGTTGCCAGTGCCTAAAGCAAGAGGCGGGTCTTTCGACCCGCCTCAGAGCATTCGAGGGTTGCCAACAGCCATGCAGGTTACCAACGAGAAAAGGGCGATTAGGCAGCCGCAGGACGGAGCTTTCATCTGGGAGCATTCTGGCATGGTTGCCGGGGAAGTTGTCAGGCGTCCGTCAGCAGCTTGTAAGAGATTTGTCACAAGGCGTGTCAGGACTCAAAACGCCGACCGGCGGGGTAGGAGCCGACGCTGCGCATGATGACACCCCCTTCGCAGGCCTTTTCAAGGGCCTCAGCCACGGCCGGGTCGGCGGGAGAGCCTTCGATTTCGATGAAGAAGCGATATTTGTTAGGCTGGCCGCGCAGGGGGCGGGACTCCAGGCGCTTCATGTTGATGCCGGCGTCGCTGAGCGGCGTCAGGAAATGGCAGAGGCTGCCCGGACGGTCGGGGAGGACGACGACCAGGGCGGTGCGGTTCGGTGGTGCCGAGGGTCGGCGCGAGGCGTCGGCCAGAACATAGAACTGGGTGATGTTGGGCACCTCGCCGGCAATGGGGAAGTGCAGGATGTCCAGGCCATGCAGCGCGGCGTTCTGGCGCGGGCCGATGGCGGCGGCGCCGGGCAGCGAGGCCGCCTTTTCCGCCGCCTTGGCAGTGCTGCTTTCGACCACGCGCCTGGCCTGCGGATGATGGGCCTTCAGCCATTCGTCGGAATGGTAGAAGGGCATGGCATGGGAGTGGATGGTCTGCACGGGAGCACCCGGCCGGCCTAACAAGGCAAGCCTGACATCCAGGGTCAGCTCCTCGATGATGTGAAGGGGGCAGCGGTCGTCGATCAGGCGGTCGACGGTGTCGATGATGAAGCCGCCGGAGGAGTTTTCGATGGGAACGAGGCCGAGGTCATCGGGCTGGGCGGCAAGGTGATCGAAGACCTCGCCGATCGTCGCCATCAGGATCACCGGGGAGTCTGGGAAGCGCTGACTCACCAGAAGGTGGGAAAAGCTGCCCTCGGGGCCGAGGCATGCGACTGAGGGGGCGGTGGGGGCCATGGGGTGCGGCTCAGATCAAGTCCGAAGCCAGCACGGAATGTGCCGCCCTCATGGCCAGGTCCCTGGCCTGGGCGACCACACGCGGGGCGGTGGAGTCAAACAAGTAGCCATGGCAGCTCGGGCAGGTGACCGCCCGTGCCACCACGATGGAGCCGCAGCCTTCGCACACCTTGTACTGCTCAGGATGGCTGGTGATTTTCTCCGCTTGCTTGAGGCGGTTGTCGCCATGCTGTTCGGGGGCGCTCATAGGATCGTTGTTTCGGTGTAATACGTCTTTCACGGCCTGACAAGCGCCAGATGTCCGCATTCTTTGTGCCGTGCCCAGTCATGGATTTACCATTTGCTCAGCGGCCAGCCCTCCCTTTTCTGCGGTTCCCGTATGAAGACCACGCCCGTCAACGCTCCCGCCGACCTTCGCAGCTCCGTCATCGCCGTCCCGCCGCTCTGCCGTAATGCCGACCTAAGCCTCAGCCGTGAGGAAAACGCCCGGCTGGTCAGGCACATGTACGACGGCGGCATCCGCACGCTGCTTTACGGGGGCAACGCCAACCTGTACAACATGGCCGTGTCTGAATACGCGCCGCTGCTGACCCTGCTGCGCGAGATCAGCCCCGAGGACATGTGGGTCGTGCCGAGCGTCGGCCCGATGTACGGCACAGCGATGGACCAGGCGGCCATCCTGCGGGATCATGAATATCCGACGGCGATGCTGCTGCCGACGCTGTTTCCGTCCAAGCCGGCGGGCGTGGCGACGGCGGTGCGGCATTTCGTGGAGAAGTCGGGCATCAAGGCCGTGCTTTACATCAAGGACGAGTCCTACATCACCCCCGAGCTGGCGGCCGAGCTGGTGAACGACGGCCTGATTTCCTGGATCAAGTACGCGGTGGTCAAGGAGGATCCCGCCCAGGACGCCTATCTTTCGAAGCTGATCACGCTGGTGAGCACGGACCTGATTGTCTCCGGCATCGGCGAGCAGCCCGCCATCGTGCATCTGCGGGACTTTGGCATCACCGGCTTCACCGCCGGCTGCGTGTGCATCCGCCCCGACCTGAGCACCGCCCTGCTGCAGGCCATCCAGGCCGGTGACTACGTGAAGGCGGAGGCGATCCGCGCCGTGTTCAAGCCGCTTGAGGACCAGCGTAACGCCCACAGTCCGATCCTGGTGCTGCATCATGCGGTGGAGCTGGCCGGCGTCGCCCGCACCGGCCCCGTGCTGCCCTTGCTGACAGAGCTTCCGGCGCATCTTCTGCCAGGAATTGAAAAGGCGGCAAAAGAGTTGCTTGCTCACTAAGGTGTTTCTTTTGCAGACTGCCCTGATCCCGCCCTCATGGACCTGACCTTCGTATTCCCCTGCCTTAATGAAAGCCGCACCATCGCGTTGTGCATCGACGCCGTGCGCAGGTCGCTCGAGGCCGACCCCGCCCTGAAGTATGAGATCGTGGTCGCCGACAACGGCAGCACGGACGATTCCAGGCAGATCGCCACCGATCATGGTGCGCGTGTGGTTCCGGTGCCCCAGCGGGGGTACGGAGCCGCGCTGCGCGGCGGCATCGAGGCGGCGGCGGGCCGTTATGTGATGTTCGCGGATGCCGATGGCACTTATTGTTATGAACATTCCCTGGAGCTGTACCGCACGACCTCGAAGGCCGACGCCGACATGGGCATCGCCTCGCGCATGAAGGGCGTGATCGAGGCCGGGGCGATGCCGCCGCTGCACCGTCATCTGGGCACACCCGTGCTGACGACGCTGATCAACCTGCTGTTCAAGGGCCGACTGAGCGACTGCAACTCCGGCTTCCGCTGCCTGAAGAAGACCGCCTATGACACCTGGGGGATCCGTGCCAGCGGCATGGAGTTCGCCTCGGAGCTGCTGATCAAGGCGCTCAAGCACAACGCCAGCACCGTGGAGATCCCCTCCGGCCTGCGTCCGCCGCCCGTTGAGCGCACGCCGCATCTGCGCACCTGGCGCGACGGCATGCGGCATCTTCTGTTCATCCTTTCCGAGCGACCGCGCCTGTTTGAACTGGCCGGCATGCTGACGATCGTGATCACGACGCTGCTGCAGGGTGCGGCCGCCTTCACCGGTCCGGTCAAGGTGGCCGGGCTGAACATCTTTGACGTGCACAGCCAGGTGCTGCTGCTGCTGGCCTCGCTGGTCGGAACGCAGGTTTACATGCTGGCGGCGGCCATGTTCCTTCAGCGCAGCGAACAGCCCCGCGCCATCACCCGCAGGCTGATCGAGATGGATGAAGGCGTGCTGTTCTTCCAGCTGGTCACCCTGATGGGGGCGATCGGCCTGGTCATCGGCTGGATCGTCCTGCAGTGGGCGCGTTCCAACTTCGCCGGCCTGAATTACGCGAACTCGCTCATCGTCTGGATGCACTTCCTGGCCGTGCCTTCGATGATCGCCTTCGGAATGCTCGGCGTGCACATCCTGCGCAAGGGGCGGATGGGCTGACCCTGGATGCATGGAAGAGGCTTTCGGCCTGGACTGAGCGCCCCCCAAAAAAAGACGGCCCCGGTGAAGGGGCCGTCCTCAAGGATTCAGACAGACAGTGCGGGCCGTGAAGGTCAGACCTTCCAGTCGCCGCGGTATTCGCGGGTGAGCCACTTGTCGTCACCGCCGCTGATGATCTTGTGCTCGGTGGGATTCCATTTCACGTTGGCGCCGTACCAGTAGCCGAAGTTCATGAGGTGGCAGGCGATGGCGCTGCTGGCGCCGACACCGGCGTGGCAGATCGGCTGCTGGCGGCTTTTCACGCAGGCGATGAAGTCGGCGATCTGGTCCTTGCTGACGTAGAGCTTCGTCTTGGCGTTGGCCAGGAACTCGCGCTCGGCCAGGGCGACCTCGCGGTCCACGGAGGTGCCCTTGCTGGTCTCCTTGTCGCGGAAGGCGAACTTGTCCTTGCCACCCAGCGTGAGTGCGAACTTGCCGCGTCCGACGTTCACCTCGCCCTCGGTGCCGTGGAAGGTGCAGCCCATGCTGCCTTCTGCGTGGGTGAGGACGACGCCGTTGGCGTAGACAAGCTGGCCGCCGCGCTTGGCGGTCGCATGATTGGCGGGTGCGCGGACCTCGACGGGGCCGTTTTCATCCATGCCAAGGCCCCACTGGGCGATGTCGATGTGATGGGCGCCCCAGTCGGTGATCATGCCGCCGCCGAACTCACGGGTCTTGCGCCAGTTTGGGAAGACCTTGCTCTCACCGATCGGGCAGAGTTCGTGGTTGAAGGGCACCAGCGGGGCCGGGCCGCACCAGAGGTTCCAGTCCAGGCCTTCGGGCGTCGGTTCCTCAGGATAGGCGTTCGGCCAGGCGGGGTCGCCAAAGGAGACGGTGATGGTCTTGACGTCGCCGATGACCCCGTTGCGGACAAGTTCGCAGGCGACGCGGAACTCCTTGCTGGAGCGCTGCATGGAGCCGGTCTGGAGAACGCGGTTGTACTTCTTCGCGGTGTCGACCACGGCGACGGCCTCGTGGATGTTGTGGGTGAGCGGCTTCTCGCAATAGACGTCCTTGCCGTGGCTGAGGGCGCTGTTGGTGATGATGGCGTGCCAGTGGTCCGGCGTGGCGATGCAGACGGCGTCGATGTCGCCGCGTTCGGTGATCTCACGGAAGTCGTTCACGGAGGCGCAGGGCTTGCCGGAGCCGCCGTTCTTGGCGTAGTGGTCGTCGACCTTCTTTTTGTAGAGGTCGCGGCGCATGGCGTAGACGTCGCAGACTGCGACGACCTCGACCTCGGGGTACTGGAGGAAGCGGCTGATGAGGCCGCCCATCTGCTTGCCCATGCCGATGAAGCCCATGCGGATCTTGCCGTTGGGCGAGGCGTCGGCGGACCAGATGCGGCCTGGCAGGATGAAGGGTGCCGCGACGGCTCCGGCGGCGGTGGTGAGAAAGGAACGGCGGGTGTTGGTGTTGGTCATGGTTTTTGAATCAAAAACAGGCACATCCATACGCATGCGGAGCGGGTTTCCTGCATGGAAGTGCAGGATTTTCCAGGGTTGCACGCCGGGTTGAAAGGAGGGCTTGTTTCCTCCATGCCGCTGCTGGTATAACCAAAGTTCATGAAATTTCAAGCCCTGCTCCTGTGCGTCTCCCTGGCGCTTCCTTTGTCCGCTGCTTCTCTGCTGGAATCGCCGCAGTCCGGCGGCCTGAAGCTGAAGGGCGTGTCATCGATCAGCTTCGGCGTCAACGGGCTGCTGCTGGTGGCGGATCCGGGTTCGCAGACCGTGATGGCGGTGGAGACCGGGGATGCCGGGCCGAAGGCGAAGCCGGGTGCCGTGGCGGACATCGCCTCGACCGTTGCCGGCGGCCTGGGCACCACTCCGGAGAACATCACGATCAAGGACATGGCGGTGAACCCGGCGAGCGGAAAGGTCTACCTGGCGGTGCAGCGCCGGCCTGACAATGCGTCGCTGATCCTCACGGTGGACGCTGCGGGCAAGGTGGCGCCGCTGGAGCTTGAGAAGCTTGCCTGGGCGGGCGTGACGCTGCCGGGCGGCACGGCCAGCAAGGTGACGAACATCACCGACGTGGCCTTTGACGGGGAGCGTGTGTTTGCCACGGGCACCTGCAACGAGGAGTTTGCGAGCCGCATCTTCACGATCCCGGTGCCGGTGAAGCATGGCAGCACGGCGGGGGTGATCAGCGCGGAGACCTATCATGTGGCGCATCGCAAGTGGGAGACGAAGGCGCCGATCCAGAGCTTCATCCCGTATCACTCCGGTGATGCCGACTATGTGGTGGGCGCCTTTGCCTGCACGCCGGTGGCGAAGTTCCGCGTCGATGACATCGAGAGCGGGGCGAAGGTGAAGGGGGTGAGCATGGTCGAGCTGGGAAGCGGCAACCGTCCTCTCGATCTTTTTGATTATACCGACCGGGGAGGCAGGCAGTGGGTGGTGGTGCACACACAGCGCTTCAAGGACAACCTTTTCGGCCCGAGCAAGTTCTGGGGCGTGCGCGTCAGCATGGACCATCTCAACGCCGCCGAGGACAAGGCGAATGAGAAGGCCACCTGGCGTGACGTGAAGGCCAAGGCCGGGCCGGAAGGCATCGAGATCGTGGAGGCTCTGTTTGGAGCGGTGCAGGTGGACAAGGTGGATGACCGGAACGCGGTCGTGCTGCGTGAGGCGGATGGCAGGCTGTCACTGGAGGTCATCGACCTGCCCTGAGTGATGCACCGGTCCGCCTATCACTGGGCATTGCTGGTCTGGCCGCTGATGCTGGCGGTCTGCTTTTGGTTATTCCCGCGGCTGGTGGACTCGTCATCATCACCTGCGGCACCGTCATCATCCGCCACCGTGGACCTCGCCGCCGACGGCTGCAAACTGACCCTGCTGACGAATGCGGCGCAGGATCCCGGGCTGAAGGTTTCGGCGCTGCTTGCAGGCCGTGCCGTGCCTGTCATGGGCCGTGTGGAGCAGGAGCCGGGTCGTCTGGTCTTTGTGCCTGCCCTGCCTTTGCTGCACGGGCAGAGATACCAGGCGGAGTGGCTGCCTCAAGGTGGCGGAATCAGGCGGGTTGAATTCGAGATGAAGGCGTTGCCAGGCAGGCGGCCGGTTGTGAGCCTGCTGCCCCGGGCGAGGCTTCCTGCGAATGCGCTGAAGATTTACCTGAGCTTTTCCGAGCCGATGGAGCAGGGGGTGTTTCTGGATCGATTGAAGCTGCTGGATGCGCAGGGGCGTGACATCTCCGGCCCGTTTCGGGAGACCGAGCTTTGGTCGCCCGATGGCAGGCGGCTGACCGTCTGGTTTCATCCAGGACGGCAGAAGACGGGGGTGAACCTGAACGAGGATGAGGGGCCGGTGCTGAAGGCGGACAGCCGCTGCACGCTGGTGGTGGACGGGCGCTGGAGAAGCACGTCGGGGGCGGCGCTGGGCGAGGATGTGCGGTTTGAATTTGAAACCGGTCCTGCGGATCATCAGATGCCCGGCATGAGCCGCTGGAACCTCACCCTGCCCGGGGCGGGCAGCCTGGAGCCGCTGGTGGTGCGTTTTGACGAGCCCCTCGACCCGGCCATGCTCATGCAGGCGCTGCGGGTCCAACAAAAAGGACTGCAGGTGGAAGTCAGGGTGATGGTGCCTGCCTCCGGGGAGGAGTGGCGGGCGGTTCCCATGACCGCATGGCAGGCCGGGGCTCTTGAACTGCTGGCCGACCCGCTGCTGGAGGATCTGGCGGGCAACAGCCTGACTCGGCTGTTTGAAGAGGAGGAAGGCGTCGTCCGCGCCGTTCCCAGCCTGCGGCGCAGCCTGGAGACCCGGTGAGTCGCGGAACGACGCCTGGTGTTGTGGAGCTTTGGGTTGGGGCGCCTATTTGCCGGCCGCGCTGCCGCCGGTGGCTGCGGGAAGGGTCCTACCGTTCAGCCAGACGTATTCCTTCCAGGAGCCTTCGTAGAGTCGGACGTTCGGATAGCCGAGGACATGCCTGAGGGTGAAGTAGAGCAGGCTGCCCTCGCGGGAGGTTCCGCAGTAGCAGATGATGTTCTTGTCCGGGGTGATTCCGGCCCTGCCCAGCTCGGCCTTGATGGCGGCGAGGGGCTTGTACTTGTGCGTGTTGCCCTCCTCCATGAGGCGTGCCCAGTGGAAGCTGATGGCGCCGGGAATGTGACCCTTGCGCAGCCAGACGTCGTCATTGCCCTGGTATTCGTTCAGCGGGCGTGCGTCGATGAGCAGGTTGCCAGGCTTGCCGACATGGGCCTGGACGGTTTTCACGTCGACTCCGATGCCTTTGTTTCCCTTCCAGGGCAGGCTGCCTGCGGGGTTGCCAAAGTAGTCCTTGGCGGGCTTGAGACCGAGCCGTGTCCACTCCGCCAGGCCGCCGTTGACGACGCGGATGTTTTGGATGCCGAATTTTTCGAGCACATAGACGACCATGCTGGTGCTGAGGATCTCATCGTTGGGCAGTTTGGCGCCGGTGGCGTAGACGAGATGAAGGCGGTTCTTGTCCACGCCCGCCCGCTTCAGAAGGGCCTTGGTGAGGCTGTCCGGCAGGTACTGCACGGGCACGGCCTTGTCGGTGCCGCGCAGGGTGTCGAAGTTGATGTGATGGGCGGTGGGAAGGTGGCCGCGGAAGTAGTCCTTGTAACCGCCGCGGGTGTCGAGCACGACGGGGCGCTGGGAGGCGTCGGGGTTTTCAATGAGCTTGCGGGCTTCCGTGACGGAGATGAGGCCGATTTCGGCGTGGGCGGTGGCTGCGGCAAAGGCCGCGAGCAGGAGGAGGCGGGTGGATTTCATGGGTGGGTTGGGCTTGAGAAAAAAAGGGATCGGGGGATCAGAACTTGAAGACGAAGTTGATTTTGGCGAGATGGCTGGACTTGCCCTGCTCGGGGAAGTTGGTCCACCACTCGAGCACGACGTTCTTGTGCACTTCGTACTTCCAGCCGACGGCGGGAAGCCAGAAGGACTGGTCTGCGGCCTGGACGAGGTCGGCGTTGATGTTGAAGTTGCGGTCAAAGAGCTTGAAGGTCCTGTCCACACCGAGGAGGAAGGTGTTGCCGTTGTTCTGCACGCCATAGCCGGTGTGGGTGCGCAGCAGGCCGAAGTCGTGGCTGAGCATGGCATAGGTGAAGGGGTCGCCGGCGCGGGCGGTGTCGGTCAGTGCGATGCCGGCGACGCCGAGCACGAGCTTGCCGCCCTCCCAGGGTTCGATGCCCGCCTTGGTCTGAAAGAAGAGCGGGCCGCTTTCATGGGTGAACAGCGGGCTGTCCATGCCCCATTCGAGGCTGAGGAAGTCAAACTGAAGGCCGGTCTTGAAGCCCATCCAGAAGGAATGCTCGTCGGGGCCGTTGGCGGAGAATTGGTTGGCGCCGGGCCCGAAGCTGCTGAAGGCCTGAATGGCCACCGTGCGGTCGGGCACGGTGTCGGCAGTGGGGATGTTGTTGAGGCCTGTCGGGGTGGCCAAGGCGGAGCCTGCGAACGCGAGGAGGGCGAGGAGGGTGTGGCTGTGTTTCATCAGGGGGGCGAGGAAGAAGCGGCGGTGACGAGGGCGTTCGAGAGCCACCAGAAGAGGGCGGCAAGCAGGGCGGAGCAGGGAAGGGTGACCCCCCAGGCCAGCAGCACGGGCACGGCGGTCTTCCAGCGTGCCTGACGCGTGGTGACACCGATGCCAAGCAGGGCGCCGACCGAGACATGCGTGGTGGAAACCGGCAGGCCGTGCAGGCTGGCGGTGGTGGTGAGCAGTGCGGTGGCCAGGTTGGCCGCGAAGCCCTGGCCGGGGTTCATGCCGGTGATCTTGTGCGCGAGGGTGTCCGCCACCTGCCGGGCGCTCAGCAGGCCGCCCAGGGCCATCGTGACAAGCACCAGCAGCATGGAGGATTTCACGCCCAGCCCGCCGACACCCACAAGCAGCGCGGCCATTTTTGGTGTGTCATTCAGGCCACGGGAAAAGCCCACGGCACCTGCGCTCAGGAAATGCAGGGCGTCCAGGCTGCGGGTGCGGTGATCGGGGGCCAGTTTCACAGCCTTGAGCAGCAGGTAGGTCAGGCTTCCAAGAACCAGCGCCAGCACCGGAGCAAGCAGCAGCGGGCGTGCGAAGCTGTCCCAAAGCCGGCCCAGATGCACCCCAGCGGGATCTGCGGCAAAACCGGCTCCAAGCAGGCCGCCCATGAGCATGTGGGTGGTTGAGACCGGAAAGCCAAGGCGGGTTGCCAGAAAGTTCGCCACGGCAGCTCCGGCACCCACGGAAAGAAGGAAAGCGGGCTGGGCGACGAGGCTGTCGGGAACGAGACCCTTGCCTGAAAAGGCCTGCAGCATCACGCCTGGCAGCAACAGCCCCACAAGGCAGCCTGCCGCCGTGGTCAGCGCGGCCCAGCGCACGGACGTCCAGTAACCTGCGGTGCCGCTGCCGAACAACGAGGCCACTCCCTTGAAGTTGGCATTGGCCCCGTTCGCATAGGCCACGGCCAGCGCGGCGGCGATGAGAAGGGTGTCGGAGGACATGCGGGCCGTCTTTGGTGAATAATATATGCGCAGTCAAGCATATTAATTGAATAGCTGCTCGGAGGTTGAAGCTGGTGCCGGCTTCTACATCATGGGCCGGTGCCCAAGATCGACTGTCTCCCCGCCATGAAGGCATTGGCCGAAGAAAACCGGCTGCGCCTGATGCGCCTGCTGCTGGAGGGGGAGCGCTCCGTGAACGAGCTCGCCGAGGCCACGGGCATGAGCCAGTACAACGTGTCCAAGCACCTGCGCATCCTGCGTGAGGCCGGATTGCTGGCGCATGAGAAAAACGGCCAGCAACGACTGTATGCCATCGCTCCGGCGATTTCCGAACATCTGGCGGAGAATTCCAGCGTGCTGGACCTGGGCTGCTGTCAGTTCGATTTCAAGAAACTGGCGACCTGAGGAGCAGGCGGGTAGCCTGGCAAGGAATGAAGGGAGCAGGACAAAACAGGCATGAAAGATGCCTGGCGGCATGCGTATCTTAATCCCCCCAAATACGCTAAAAATGCTTTTGTTCCCCCGTAAAGTCCTCGCATTCGGCCTCGTTGCCGCCGTTTCAGCCCAGGCCGTCCCGCCGGACTGGAAGGCCGTGGAGACCATGCTCGCCGCCAAGTGCTACGAGTGTCACAATCCGGACAAGGCCAAGGGCGAGGTGGACCTGAAGCAATATGCCGCCGATCCGAAGGTGGAGGCGGAGTTTGAGATCTGGACGAAGGTCAAGGACACCATCGACAACGGTGACATGCCGCCGAGGAAGGCCAAGCAGCTGACGGCGGAGGAAAAGGCAGGCATCACCGGCTGGGTGCAGCAGTCGCTGGACAAGCTGGCGGAGGCCAAGTCGGGCGATCCCGGGCCTGTGACCATGCGCCGTCTGACGAACGCCGAGTATGACTACACCATCCGCGACCTGACCGGCCGCGATTATTCGCTGGCGAAGGAGTTTCAGACCGATGGCGGTGGGGGAGAGGGATTCACGAACACGGGTGACGTGCTGTTCATGAGCCCGGCGGCGATCGACAAGTACTTCAGCGCCGCGCGCAAGCTGGCCGATCACGCCACGATCATGCCAGGCACGGGGATCGTGTTTCATCCGCAGCGCATCGGTCTGCGCGGATTTGAGCAGGTGAAGGCGCAGGCTCAGCAGGGCCTCTATGTCTGGTATCAGCAGAAGGCGGCGCCGCATCTGCCGAAGGACTTCGATCCCATGCGCGAAGGAGACTACATGGCCGCCTGCTGGAGGCACAAGCATCAGAAGACGCCGCTTGAGCAGCTCGCGAAGGACAACAAGCTGAACATCCACTTCCTGAACAACTGGTGGAACCTCGTGAACAGCGTCGAGCCGAAGAGCCGCTTCCTCGACCTGGTGCGTGTGGGCTGGCGCGATCTTCCTGCGGATGAGAAGACCGCCATGGAGCGCATCAAGGGGATCGAGGCCGACCTGCTTTCCTGGAACAATCCGAAGAAACCCGGCAGCGGTCCGCAGCGCTGGCAGCAGGACAGCGACGGCATCCGCCCGTATCCGATGCAGGGTCCCGTGTCCGGCAAGAAGCAGGCTTACCTCAATTTCGGCGACATCGGTGATGGCAACAAGGGTGACATCGCCCTGGTGACCTATGTCGAGGTGAATGCCGGCAAGCAGAAGCTCAGCTACTTCGACTGGCTGAACAAGACGCTCGACGAGAAGCGGAAGCAGGCCTCTGCCAATCCTCCGCCCGCCGATCTTCCAGCGGTGAAGGCGCGCATGGCCGAGCTTGAAAAGATGCGCGCGCTTTACGGACGCCACCCCCAGCAGGGACGGCAGGTGAAGCCTCATGAGTTCGCCGTGGCCGCCCCGGTCGTCATCACCCTGCCGCTGCCCGAAGGCTCGCACTGGCTCAGGGTGGACACACGTCTCGACATGGAGAACGCCGAGGTGGACGACGCCACGATCCAATGGACGCTGACGACGGACAGGCCTCGCGACGTGACCAGGATCATGCCCGGTGTCCTTACGGTCTGGAAACGCAGCACCAAGGCCTCGGGGGAAACCATGAATGACTTCAACAAGATGAAGGTGGCCTTCCCGGACATGTTCGAGCGTCGTCTGGAGGAGGTGGCCAACAACCTCTATCGCGGCGGCAAGCCCAGCAACACGGTCTATTATTTCAGCGACGACCAGCTTGGCCAGATTCTCGGCCAGCGTGACAAGGACCAGCTTGCCGCGATGAAGAAGGACTGGGGGTTCAGCGCCAGTCCGAATCTTGGCAAGCAGCACCAGGCGGATTGTGACAAGGCGATCCTCGGCCATCTGCGTGAGTTTGCCAGGAAGGCCTGGCGCCGGCCGGTGACTGCGGAGGAGTCGGGCAAGCTCGACGCCCTCTACTTTGAAGGACGGCAGAAGGAGCTCGACCGGGAATCCGCCGCCCGTGAGGTCCTGGTGCGCGTGCTGGTGTCGCCCAACTTCCTCTTCAAGGCCGAGACCCTGCCGCAGATGGCCGAGGTGAAGACCCCCGATGTGCCGCTGAACGCGCACGAGCTGGCCTCCAGGCTGAGCTACTTTGTATGGGCTTCGCTGCCGGACTGGGAGCTGCGCAAGGCGGCGGATGACGGCAGCCTGCTGAAACCCGAGGTGCTTGCCGCGCAGACGAAGCGCATGCTGCGTGATCCGCGTGCGGTGGCGCTGGCGAAGGAGTTTGCCGGACAGTGGCTGAAGTTCAACGGCTTCGACATGCACAACAGCGTCGACGAGAAGAAGTTTCCCCAGTTCACCCCCGAGCTTCGTGCCGACATGCACCGCGAGGTGGTGGAGTTTTTCACGCATTTGGTTCGCGAGGACCGCGGCGTTTCCGACATCATCGGCGCTGACTACACGTTCCTCAACGAGCGTCTGGCGAAGCATTACGGCATCCCGGGCGTCACCGGCGCGGAGTTCCGTGAGGTGAAGGGCCTGGCGCAGCATCATCGCGGCGGCCTGCTTGGCATGGCGGCGATCCTGACCAAGACCTCGCGCCCGCACCGCACGAGCCCGGTTGTGCGCGGCGACTACCTTTATCAGGTCGTGCTCGGCATCGCCTCGCCCCCGCCTCCGCCGAACGTCCCTGAGCTCAAGGAGACCAGCAAGCCTTCTTCCTTGCGTGAGGCCCTGATGGTGCATCGCACCGACTCCGCCTGCGCCGTCTGTCATGAGCGCATCGACCCGCTGGGCTTCGCGCTGGAAAGTTTTGATCCCATCGGCCGCTTCCGTGCGAAGGATGACACGGGCGGCGTCATCGATGACACTGGAGACATGCCAGGAGGCATCCAGTTCAAAGGCTTTGCCGGCCTGCGCGGCTACCTGCAGAAGAACGAGGGGCAGTTCCTCACTCAGTTCACCCGCAAGCTCCTGGGCTATGCCCTGGGTCGTCAGACACTGCCGAGCGACAAGAAGCTGCTCGCCCAGATGCAGGCTTCCCTGAAGTCGGGCGGAGGCCATTTCTCCAACGCCGTGCTTGAGATCGTGAAAAGCCGTCAGTTCCTTAACCGTCGCGCCGAGGCCGCAGTGGCGGGCAATCCTTGAAAATGACGCGGTGAATTTCCCCTGTCTGGGCTCAAGGATGCTTGATAGTCCGTCAAAGACGTGTTGATGATCGGACCTTAGACGCCCATGCCGGACACCGTTCTTGCCTCCTGCTCGCTGACTTCAGGCGTGCCCGGGCTGCATGCCCTGTTTGCGCCCAGGTCCGTGGCGCTTGTCGGGGCCACGGATCGTGAGGGTAGCGTGGGACGCGCCCTGCTGGAAAACCTGTCCGGCTTTGGCGGCGAGCTGTATCCGGTGAACGCGCGTCGTTCCGAGGTGCTTGGCCGCAGGGCCTGGCCCTCGCTGACCGCCGTCGGCCGGTCCATCGATCTCGCGGTGATCGCCACCCCTGCCGCGACCATGCCGGAGGTGATCCGGGAATGCGCGGCCTGCGGGGTGAAGGGCGCCGTGATCATCTCCGCCGGTTTCAAGGAAACCGGACCCGGGGGTGTGGAACTGGAGCGGCGGGTGCTTGCCGAGGCGCGCAAGGCGGGAGTCCGGCTAGTCGGCCCCAACTGCCTGGGCCTGATGTCGCCGCACGCCGGGCTGAACGCCACCTTCGCCACGGCCATGGCGAGGCCGGGCCGCGTGGCTTTTCTCAGCCAGAGCGGAGCCCTTTGCACGGCGATCCTCGACTGGAGCTTCCGTCAGCAGGTGGGCTTCAGCGCATTTGTCTCCGTGGGCTCCATGCTTGATGTGGGATGGGGGGATCTGCTTCACCATTTTGGCGAGGACCCTGACACGGAGAGCATCGTGCTCTACATGGAGTCGGTCGGTGACGCCGCAGCGTTCATGGAGGCCGCGCGCCTCGTGGCGGCGAAGAAGCCGGTGATTGCCATCAAGGTCGGCCGAACCGCCGCCGCCGCCCGTGCCGCCGCCTCGCACACCGGTGCGATGACGGGCAGCGACGACGTGCTGGACGCGGCGTTCGAACGCGCTGGCGTGCTGCGCGTGGACACGATCGAGGAGCTGTTCGACATGGCGGAGGTGCTGGCCAAACAATCTTTACCTCAAGGTCCGGCGCTGGCGGTCGTCACCAACGCGGGCGGCCCCGGGGCGCTGGCGACGGACGCCCTGGTCAGGGCGGGTGGCGAGATGGCCGCGCTGGCGGCGACGACGCTGGAACGCCTGGACCAGTGCCTGCCCGCCCACTGGAGCCATGGCAATCCGGTGGATGTCCTGGGTGACGCCGACGCGGTGCGTTTCACGGAGGCCCTGCGTGCCGTTGCCGCCGACCCTGCTGTGCACGGCCTGCTGACGGTGCTGACGCCGCAGGCGATGACGCATCCGCTGCCCGTGGCGCAGGCCTTGATTGATGTCGCACAAACCACGGACAAGCCGGTGCTGGCGAGCTGGATGGGCGGTGACGCCGTGGAGGAGGCGCGCACGCTGCTGAACAAGGCCGGGCTTCCGACCTACGACTATCCGGACGAGGCGGCGCATGCCTGGCGGTTCATGTGGCAGCGCCAGGAGCGGCTGCGCCTGCTGGCGGAGACCAACCGCGTGGCCTGCCTGGAACGTCCAACCCTGAGTGTGGCAAGGGAGATCATCGCCGGACATCGTGCGGCGGGCCGCGGCCTGCTGAACGAGGGCGAGGCCAAGCAGGTGCTGGCGGCCGCAGGAATCCCGGTGCTGGAGACGGTTTCGGCCAGGACTCCTGATGAGGCGGTACAGGCGGCGGAGCGCCTTGGCTTTCCCGTGGTGCTGAAGCTCCTGAGCCGGGTCATCACCCATAAGACGGACGTCGGTGGCGTGCAGCTCGACCTCAAGGATGAGGGTTCCGTTCGCGCCGCCTGGAGCCGGATCGAAAACGCCGTGCCGGCCGATGCCTTCGATGGTGTGAGCGTGCAGCCCATGGTGAAGGACAAGGGGCTGGAGCTGATCTGCGGCTGCGTGCAGGACGCCCAGTTCGGGCCCGTGCTGCTGTTTGGCGCCGGCGGCGTGATGGTGGAGGTCATGCAGGACCGGGTGCTGCTGCTGCCTCCGCTTTCACCGATGCTGGCCATGGAGCGCATCCGTCGGACCCGGATTCATCATGCGCTGCAGGGCACGCGCCATCTGGCCGCCGCCGACATGAACGCTCTGACCGACGTCCTCGTCAGGCTCGGCGATCTGGTTCTTGCCGTGCCGGACATCCTTGAACTGGACATCAATCCCCTTGTTGCAACCGCAGCCGGGGTGCAGGCCCTGGATGCACGCATTGTCATCCGGGCCTAACGAAAGATGCGAATGTCTGGGCCAGGGCTGCTCTTTTGGACCTGCTTGAATGCTGTTTGCGAGGTGTCAGGCTCATCTCGACGGAGCAAGATGGCGATTTTGCTTCGCCTGTCACGATGCCCTGACAGCTGCCGATGTGCGCAAGCATCGTAGCCATCTTGCTCCGCAAGATGAGCGAAAGGCTGGCGCAGTCACGCAATGCTTTCGAACTGCGGAAACGCCCGACCCGGCGAAGCTCCCAGGCTCATCTCGACGGAGCGAGATGGCGACTTTGCTTCGCCTGATCGGAGCAGGCGGTGCGATCGCAGCCTAACGACCTAACCTGTCGTCGCGCCTGCGCAGAGCCCGGCCGCCCAGGGCGCCGAGCAGACCGGGAAGGGTCATCAGGCCGTAGCCGATGAACTCCAGGGGCAGCAGATTGTGGGTCGTTGGATCCAGGATGACCTCGACCAGGGCGATGACCGGGAAGGAGGCCATGGTCGTCAGCCCGATGACCCAGGCATGTTGGGGACGGGCCCGGCCGATCAAAAATCCTGACAACATGAGAAAAAGAAGGGATTCAAGCCTCATGCCATCGATCATGTTTCTGCGCGCGCCGGCGATGAACCAGGGAAGCCAGATGGAGAGGAAGCCGCAAGCGCAGGCTAGGGCGGCTGAACCGGCCAGTCTTGGCCATGACCGGTCGGTGTCGGCTGGCAGGGGCGGAGGTGTCATGAGGCCATAACGTTCCCTGACCTGCGTGGCATTCCAGCTTGTGACCCGGGCATCCTGCTTTTATGAAGCAGCCGGAGATGCAAGCCGACCCGAATCCCTCCACTGACGCCGACTGGATGAGCCAGGCGGTGGAGCAGGCGCGTCTCGGCATCGGGCTCACCAGCCCCAATCCTGCGGTGGGTGCGGTGATCGTCAGGGACGGCCGTTTGATCGGGCGCGGCTGGCATCGCAAGGCGGGCGGACCTCATGCGGAAGTGGAGGCGATTCGTGATGCGCGGGAGCGTCATCCGGACCTGCTGGCTGGCTCGACCCTTTATGTGACCTTGGAGCCCTGCTCAACGCATGGCCGTACCGGGCCGTGCACCGAGGCGGTTCGTGAAGCTGGAATAGGGCGTGTGGTCTGGGGTGCCCAGGATCCCAATCCCGGTCATCGGGGACGTGCCCGCGAAGTTCTGGAGGCAGCCGGGATTCAGGTGCTGTCAGGCATGCTGGAATCCGAGTGCCGGGAACTCATCCGCCCCTTTGCCAAATGGATCACCACGGGCATGCCCTATGTCATCGCCAAGGCCGGGCAGAGCCTCGACGGACGCATCACGCGTCCGGCGGGAGAGGGCCAGTGGCTGACGAGTGCCGAGGCCCGTGCCCATGGTCGTCGCCTGCGTGCCAGGGTGGATGCCGTCCTGGTTGGCGCTGGAACGGTGCGCGCCGACAATCCACAGCTGACACTTCGAGAGGCGGTGTTTCCGGGCAAGGAGCAGCCCTGGCGTGTCGTGCTGACCCGCAGTGGCGACCTTCCTGCGTCGGCGCTCCTGTTCACAGACGAGTTCAAGTCGCGGACGCTGGTGCTGCGCGGGCTTGAGCTTGAGGAAGCGCTACGTGAGCTTGGCGGGCGCGGCGTGGTTTCCGTGCTCATTGAAGGCGGCGCGGACATCCTCCAGCAGGCCTTTGCCCACCGGCTTGTGGACGAGGTCGCCTGGTATGTGGCACCCTTGCTCTGCGGAGCGGGAGGCCTGCCGGTGCTGGGTGGTCATGAGCTTTCTGCCTCAGTGGCCTTGAAGGAGGTCCGGATGGAGCCGCTGGGAGACAACCTCTGCATCTGCGGACGTCCCGAATGGTCGGAACCCGCAGCCTCCCCCTCATGAGCCGCCCCGCAGTCATCTTTGACCGTGACGGGGTTGTCAACCTGTCGCCCGGGCCCGGTTATGTGCTGCGCTGGGAGGATTTCCACTTCTCGCCGGGCGTCATCGAGGCGCTGGCCCTTTGCCGCAATCGTGGTTATGCCATCATCCTGGCCACCAGCCAGCAGGGGGTGGGCAGGAAGCTGATGTCGATGTCGGACCTGGATCACATTCATGAGCGCATGCAGGCCGTGCTGCGAGGGCATGGGGCGGCGTTTGACGGCATCTACGCCTGCACCTGCCTGAAGACCGACCCCGGCTGCACCTGCCGCAAGCCCAGCCCCGAGATGGTACTGCGCGCCGCCCTGGAGCACGACATCGACCTGTCGCGAAGCCTGTTGGTGGGCGACGCCGACCGCGACATCGAGATGGGCATGAACGCCGGTGTGCCGGTCACCATCCGCATTGAGAGCGAGAACCCGCCTGAGGTGGCCGCCACGCACACACTGCCTGACACCACGGGACTGGCGGGACTGCTTGCCATGCTTTTGGTTTGAATGGAATTGTCCGTTGACGGTTCCAAGGTCCAGCCTCCACATTCGCCTCCATGTCCCGTCAAGCATCCCGCAGCCTCATCGCCTTCGCGCTTCTTGCGCTTGGCTGGGCGCAGGTGTTCGGCCTGACCCGGGGCTACTGGTGCGACTGCTCCGGTGTCGGTCACGTCAGCATGTTCGACCACTGCCATGGGCATCACGGCACGAGCTGCCACCATGATGATGTCCCGCTTCATTCCCATGAGGATCATGATGACGAGGGCGAGACCCATGAGCATGCGCCGGTGAAGGAGAGCCTGGATGCGCAGACCCTGGCCGTGTCCAGCCTTTCCGCCCCGGCGGAGCTTCCTGTGGAGATCCTGCCTGACTTTGCCGCGTCCCTGCGGAACAGGCTGCCTTCGGGCATCCCAGCCAAGCCGCCCCGGCCTGCCGTGGAGGAGATGCGACAATGGCCGCGCGTGCTTTCTCACGCCTTGGTTTTGAGGATTTGAGCCGCCAGGCCGCCCGTTCCGGGCCGTCCATGGCGATGGCCGTTCATGCCTGTCTGCACTCAACATCCGCACCCTCATGTCTCCGCGCATTCCTTGCATCCTTCTCATTTCAGCCGCCTGCCATGTCCAGGCCGTCACTCTGGACTACCCGTCCATTGCCACACGTGTCCAATCGCATCATCCTCAGCTCAAGGCGGCTCGCCTGTTGATCGAGGAGGCTCGCGGCCGCCAGCAGGGTGCTGGCAGGCTGCCCAATCCGGCCTTCGAAACCAGCTTCCAGAACGAAAGCCGCGTCAGCCCGCGCACCACGGTCTTTTCCATCGACCAGGCCTTTCCCGTGACACGCCGACTGTCGTTGGAGAAGAAGCTTTCCATCGAACGGGTCCAGGCGGCCGAGCTTGAGGTGAAGGACACGGAGCGACGCTTCATTGCGGAGGCCAGGTCCCTGGCGGTGAAGCTGCTGGCGCTTGAGCAGCATCTCGGGCTGCATCGCCGTCAGGTGGAGCTGGCACGCAAGCTTGCGGAGTTTGCCAAAAGCCGGGCCGCCGCCGGTGAAGTGTCATCGCTGGATTCCGCGCAGGCTCAGACGGACCTTCAGCGTCTGCTGCTAGAAACAAGGAAGATCGAGGTGGAGACGCTGGGGCTTCGCGGCGCGCTCAAGCCGATGCTCGGCATCGGCGCCGGGGAGTCGCTGACGTTGACAGGTGACCTTGCCGCAGACGCGCTGCCTGCGCCCTGTTCGTGGATGGGGCGGCCCGACTTTCTGCTAGCCCAGGCAAGAACCGAGGCGGCAAGGACAGAGGCCGATCTGGCCAGGGCGAGAAGGTGGCAGGACATGTCGGCGGGCTTCTTTGCCTCGCGTGAACAGCAGGACACGGCCCCGGGCCGCACGGAGCGCACCGGCTTCGTTGGTTTTCGTGTCTCCATCCCGCTGCCGCTGTGGAACCGCAACCAGGGTGAGATCGCGGAGAAGGCCGCAGGGGCGGAACGTGCGCGACTGGAAAAGGAGGCCCTGGCCGCGCAGATCAGCGGCGAGGCGGACACTGCGCGCCTGGAGATGGAGGCAAGCGCGGCGCTGCTCCGCGAAACACGCGAACAGCTCCTGCCTCTGGTCATCGAGCAGACCAGCAGGCTGGAAAAGGCCTACGAGGCCGGCCAGGCGGACCTGCTCACGGTCCTCCGGGCGCGTGACCAGCGGCTTGAACTGGAGGCCGGAGCCCTGGATGCCGCGCGTGACTTTCACCTGGCCCGCATCCGCTACGAAGCCGCCACCGCCCAACATTAAACACAATAACACTCCCCCCCTCATGGCCCACTACCTCATCAAGCTCTTCCTTTCCGCCGGCGTGATCGTCGCCGTCACCGAGATCGCCAAGCGCAACAACGCGGCGGCCAGCATCATTCACTCGCTGCCGCTGACCTCCCTGCTGGCCTTCATCTGGCTGTATGCCGAGACCCGGGACTCGGCGCTCATCGGCCGTCATGCCTTCGGCACCTTCTGGTTCGTGCTGCCGACGCTGCCGATGTTCCTCCTCATGCCCTGGCTGATCCGGAAGCTGGGAGGTTTCTGGCCCGCCTTTGGATCGGGAATCCTGCTCACGGTCATCCTCTATTTTCTCACCATGGCGCTGCTGAAGAAGGCCGGCGTCGAACTCTGAACCCTCATGAAGCACCCGGTTCCCTTTTTGTTGTGGATGTTGATGGCGGCCGTCCATGCCGCCGAGCCTGAACGCGTCATCCTGGAGGCGGCGTCGGTCAGGAACCTCGGCATCGAAACCGCCGAGGCCGAGGAGGGCTCCTTTGAGGAGACGATCTTCGCTCTTGGCAGGCTGGAGGTGCTTCCCGGCCGGAGGGCGGTGGTCAGCAGCCGCATTCCTGGGCGCGCCTTTTCCGTGCTTGTGCTGCCTCATCAGAAGGTGGAGGAGGGCGACGAGCTGATGTGGGTGGAAAGCCGCCAGCCGGGGGATCCGCCGCCCACGGTGATGCTGCCTTCACCCATGAGCGGGCTGGTGGCCAGGGTGGACATCGCCGTCGGCCAGCCGGTGCATCCCGACCAGGTGCTGATGGAGATTGTCGACCTGACCATGATCGAGGCGGGCGCCTCGGTGCCGCAGCATGCGGCCGGCAGGCTGGCGCTCGGGCAGAAGGCCAGGATCCGGGTCGCGACGCATCCCGGCAGGGTGCTGGAGGCGAAGCTCGCGCACCTGGGGGTCTATGCGGACGAGAAGGCGGGAGCCGTGGAAGCGGCCTTTCACCTGCCTAACGAAAAGCTCGACCTTCGTCCCGGTGTGCGCGCCGAGTTTTCCATCGTGGTGTCGGAAAGGGAGGGCGTGAACAGCGTTCCGAGGTCCGCGCTGCAGGGTGATGCCGGGTCACGCTTTTTGTTCGTCAGGGATTACGAGCTGGAAAACGCCTTTGTCAGGGTGCCCGTCGTGACCGGGGCGGAGAACGACCGGTCTGTCGAGATCGTCAAGGGCCTGCTGCCGGGCGACGAGGTGGTCATCCGGGGCGCCCATGCGCTGGCCTATGCAGGCCGGGGCAATGTCTCCCTCAAGGCGGCCATGGACGCCGCGCACGGCCATGCCCACAACGAGGACGGCAGCGAGAAGGCCGAAGGGGCAGGCGATGCGCATGAACACGAGCACGGGGAAGGTCACGAAGAGCCTGGTCATGAGGACGGTCGCTGGAACTCCCTGACGATCTTCTTTGCCGCCAGCACCGGCCTTCTGCTCGTTCTGCTGGCCGCGACCTTCACGATCCGCAAAGCCCCCGCCGCCTGATCCCATGTTGAACACCCTCATCCGATCCTCCCTGGCGCATCGTCCGCTGGTCGTTGCCGCGGCGCTGGTGGTGCTGGTGCTCGGGCTACAGGCCGTCCTGCGGCTGCCGGTCGAGGTGCTTCCGGACATGACCAAGCCCACGGTCACAATCCTGACCGAGGCTCCGGGCCTTGCTCCCGAGGAGGTGGAGGCGCTGGTGACCCAGCCCATTGAATCGGCCGTGCAGGGCGTGTCCGGCATCGATCGCCTGCGCTCAAGCTCCGACGTCGGCCTGTCCCTGATCTTTGTTGAGTTTCAATGGAACGCCGACATCTACCGGGCGCGCCAGCTTGTCCAGGAACGCCTTCAGGGTGTTCTGGGCAGCCTACCGGAAACCGCCAGGCCAGGACTGACTCCGGTTTCCTCGCTGATGGGCGAGGTGCTGCTTGTCGGTGTTCACAGCACGGACGGCAGTCATTCACCCATGGAGTTGCGCAGCCTCGCCGACTGGACCCTGCGCCGGCGGCTGCAGAGCATTCCGGGTGTTTCCGAAGTTCTGACGATTGGCGGCGGAGTGAGGCAGGTGCAGGTGCGTCCGGACATCGCCCGAATGACCGCCTTTGGCGTCACCTTGGACGAGCTTGAGAAAGCGGTGTCAGCGGCGGCGGGGAACGCGACCAGCGGTTATCTTCAGGGCGGGCAGCGTGAGGTCATGGTGCGCAACCTGGCCATGACCACCAGCCTTCGGGCGCTTGAAAGGACGGTGGTGAAGACGCTTGCTGACAGGCCGGTGCTGCTAAGTGACGTGGCGGTGCTGGGCGAAGGCGTGCAGCCGATGCGCGGTGACGCCAGCGTGAACGGCCGGATGGGCGTCATTCTGAGCATCGACAAGGCTCCGGGCTTTGACACGCTCAAGCTCACCGAGGCCGTGGAGGCGGCGCTGAAGGAACTCAAGCCGACGCTGCCGGCCGATGTCAGCCTGGAGGTGCTTTTCCGGCAGGGGGACTTCATTGAACACGCCATCCACAACCTGCGGGAAGCCATTCGTGACGGTGCGTTGATGGTGGCCGTCGTGCTGCTGCTGTTCCTGCTGAACCTGCGCACCACCTTCATCACGCTGACGGCCATCCCGCTGTCCTTTGCCGTCACGGTGCTCATCTTCCAGATCTTCGGAATCAGCGTCAACAGCATGACTCTCGGCGGCCTGGCCGTGGCGATAGGCATGGTGGTGGATGATGCGATCGTGGATGTCGAGAACGTCTGGCGACGTCTTCGTGGCGCGGGCGAACCCGCCCGCATGGATGCGTCCTCCGGGCCTGCGGAAAGGCCGCATCATCTGGAGGTCATCGCCTCCGCCTCCAGCGAGGTGCGCGGCTCCATCCTTTACGCCACGCTCCTCATCATCCTGGTCTTCACGCCGCTGATGGCGCTGGAGGGGCTGGAGGGCAGGCTGTTCATGCCCATTGCCATCGCCACGATCACCAGCATGGCAGCCTCCTTTCTGGTCAGCCTCACGGTGATACCCGTGCTGTGCTCAGTCCTTTTGAAGCCGAAGGGCCCCTCGGGCGGGCATCGGGACCCTGTCCTGGTGCGGGCCCTGAAGTGGCTGGCATCACGCACGTTCCTGCGGTTTGCCAGGGCCCAGCCGATGCTGGTGCTCGGCCTGTCCGGCATGGCGCTGATCGCTTCGCTGCTGCTGGCGCCGGGCATGGGCAGGGAGTTTTTGCCCGCGTTCAACGAAGGCAGCGCCACCCTTTCCTTGGTTGGGCCGCCGGGGAGTTCGCTGGCCTGGTCCAACGAGGTTGGCGAGGCAGCTGTCAGGCTGCTGCGCCAGGTGCCGGAGATCCGGAGCATCGGCAGGCGCGCAGGACGTGCCGAGCGGGACGACCATGTGATGCCGGTGAGCGTCAACGAGCTTGATGTGGAGTTCAAGGAAGGCGGGCGCCCGAGGCAGGAGGTGTTTGCCGAGATCCGCAGGCTGCTGGGGACGCTGCCAGGCACCTATGCCAGTGTCGGCCAGCCCATCGGGCACCGGCTTTCCCACATGCTCAGCGGCGTTTCGGCGAAGGTGGCCGTGAAGGTGTTCGGGCCTGACCTCCTCGTGCTGCGCCGTCTTGGGGAAAGGACTGCGCAGATCGCTGAAAGCATTCCTGGTTTGGCCGATGTGATGATGGAGCCCCAGGTGCCCATTCCCCAGCTGCGCATCGAGGTGGACCGTGAGCGGGCCCTGGCCCACGGCGTGCAGCCGGCGGAGATCAACAGGCAGGTGAGTCTGCTGGTCGGGGGCAGGACGCTGGCGGAGCTGCGTGACGGCCAGCGGCCGGTGGAGCTTGTCCTGCGCCTGCCTGAAGAATCACGCCATGACCCGCAGAAACTGCGCGAGCTGCCGGTGGAGCTTCCCGGAGGCAGGCGCATCCCTCTTGAGCTTGTCGCGGATGTGCGGGAGGCGCAGGGACCGAATGTCATCAACCGTGAAAACACCCAGCGTCGTGTGGTGGTGGCCATGAACACCTCCACGCGTGATGTCTCCGGCCTGGTGGAGAAGCTTGAGAAGGCCCTGAAGGAAAGGCTTGAGATGCCAGCGGGCTACCACCTCAGCATCGAGGGCGAGGCGCGTGCCCAGGAGCAGGCGTCGCGGCGCATCGCCCTGCACTCGGCCCTGGTGCTGGTCGTGGTCACCCTGCTGCTCTACGGATGCTTCCGCAGCCTGCGCCTCGCCCTGATGGTCCTTCTCAACATCCCGCTGGCGGTCATGGGCGGCCTGACGCTGACCTGGCTCATGATCGGCAACATCAGCATCGCCACACTGGTCGGCTTCATCGCCGTCGGCGGCGTGGCGGCCCGGAACGGCATCATGATGATCAGCCATTACCTTCATCTCATGCGCGAGGACGGGGAGCCGTTCACCTGGCGGATGGTGGAGCGCGGCACGCTGGAAAGGCTTGTGCCGGTGCTGATGACCGCGCTCAGCGCAGGCATCGCCGTCGTGCCGCTCGTGCTCGCCGCCGGCCAGCCGGGCAAGGAGATCCTGCATCCCGTGGCGGTCGTCATCGCGGGCGGGCTGGTGTCCTCGACCCTGCTCGACCTGCTCATCACCCCCTCCGTGTTCTACCACTTTGGCCGGAAGGCCGCGTTCAAGTCCCTCCAGCAAACCCATCCATGAAAAAAACAAGCCAACTCCGCCTCCTCTGCCTCAGCCTTCTCGCCTCCTTGTCCTTCGCTCATGAGGGCGTTGAGCTTGGGCCCAACGGCGGGCGCATCCTTGAATTCAGCAAGAATGAAACCCTGCATGGCGAGCTCACTGTGAAGGATGACAGGTTCCACATCGCCCTTCTCGACAAGGACTTGAAGCCCCTGGCGCTGGCCGAACAAAAATTGACGGCAACCACCGGTGACCGTGAGGCGCCCCGTAAGCTGGAGGTCGCCCGGGATGCCAGGGGCTTCGTGCTGCCTGCCGTGAAGCCCGGAGAGTGGCTGATCCTCCAGTTCAGGAACAGTCCTGCGGAAAAGGCCGTGACGGCGCGTTTTGAATACAACACCGCCATTTGCGAGGAGTGCCAGGCGCCGGAATGGATCTGCAAGTGCAAGCCTGAGGCTGGGAAAAAGTAGGGCTGCCGACGGCGGTCTTGCGTCCGATTCTCCCAAAACCTTGTCCGATGCGGGGTAGGTCTGGTAACGTTGTCCTCCGTCCAGCCATGAAAACGCTCGCCCTAGCCCTCCTTGCAGCCTCCGGCCTGCAGGCCGCCACTCAGATCACCTGGAAGCGTCAGCAGCTTCACGGCGACTTCTATTCCGAAGGCGCCGCCATCGGCGACATCAACGGTGATGGAAAGGCCGACGTCGTCGCGGGTCCGTTCTGGTGGGAGGGGCCTGCCTTTGAGAAGAGGCACGCCTACTACGAACCGAAGGTTTTTAGCATCAATGGTTATTCCGACAACTTCTTCGCCTACGTCCACGACTTCGACGCGGACAAGAAGAACGACATCCTGATCCTCGGCTTCCCCGGCAAGGAGGCGCGGCTTTACCTCAATCCAGGCACCCACGACGACAAGCCGTGGCCCATGCACGTCGTCGCCGACGTGGTGGACAACGAGTCGCCCGTCTTCACCGACATCACCGGGGACGGCAAGCCGGAGATCGTGTGCAGTACGGGCGGCAGGTTCGGCTGGTTCGCCCCCAACTGGGCCAAGCCCACCGAGAAATGGCCCTTTGTCGCCGTCACCGATGACATGAAGGTGGCCAAGTTCACCCACGGCCTCGGCGTCGGCGATGTGAACGGCGATGGAAAGCCGGACCTGCTCGAGGCGCGCCGTTGGTGGGAAAGCACCGGCTCCGACAAATGGATGCAGCACAACTTCGCCGCCGGAGTCGGCGGTGGCGCGCAGATGTTCGCCTATGACTTCGACGGCAACGGCACGAACGACGTCTTCACGAGTCTCGCTGCGCATCGTTACGGTGTGGCGGTCTTCCTGCAGAACAAGAATCCGCAGGCTGGGGGCGCGAACTGGCAGCGGGTGATGCTCGCCAGCGAGCAGCCGCAGGACAACGACTACGGCATCGTCTTTTCCCAGCCTCATGCCGCGCACCTCGCGGACATCGACGGCGACGGCATCCAGGACATCGTCACCGGCAAGCGCTACTGGGCGCACAACGGGCATGATCCCGACGAGCGCGGCCATCGCGTCATCTACTGGTATCAGACGAGGCGCGATGGCAGGGGCGGCGTCGACTTTGTCCCGCACCTCATCGACTCAAACACCGGTGTCGGCGTCGATGTGCAGGTCGCAGATGTGAACGGCGACCAGCTGCCCGACATCGTCGTCGGCAACAAGGCGGGTGTCTTCATCCTCACGCAGGAGCGGAAGGACACCACCGCCGACCTCACGCCAAGGAAGCTCTACGGCCCCGCGCTCAAGCCCCAGGCGGAGTACGCGAAAGGCCAGTCGCCCGCCGAAGCGTTGAAGTCGATGCAGCTCCCCGGCGGCTTCAAGGCCGAGTCGATTGCGGCTGAGCCGGATCTCGTGCAGCCGATGGCCTTCACCTTCGACGAGCGCGGCCGCATCTGGGTGGTGGAAGGCAACAGCTACCCGCAGCCGCGTGAAGTCGGCAAGGGTCAGGACCGCATCAAGATCCTCGAGGACAAGGACGGTGACGGCACATTCGAGACAAAGAAGGTGTTTTGTGAGGGTTTGAACCTCGTCAGCGGCATTGAACTGGGCTTCGGCGGCGTGTGGGTGGGAGCCGCACCGTATTTGATGTTCATTCCTGATCTCGATCACGATGACCGTGCGGACGCCTTGAATGGGACACATGCGTCCCATGTGACTTATAAGACCTATGCGTCCTATTCTCAGGTTCCTGGGGTGAACTTCACCGCATACGCCCTCCTCGACGGCTGGGGCACCCAGGACACCCACGAAACGCTCAACTCCTTCATCTGGGGCCCGGACGGCTGGCTGTATGGCTGCCACGGCGTCTTCACGCACAGCCGCGTCGGCAAGCCGGGCACGCCGGATGACCAGCGCGAGCCCATCAATGCCGGCGTGTGGCGCTACCATCCCGTGCGCCATGAATTTGAGGTCTTCGCGCATGGCACCAGCAACCCGTGGGGACTCGATTACGACCAGCATGGCGAGTGGTTCGTCACCGCGTGCGTCATTCCGCATCTCTACCACATCGTCCCCGGCGGACGATACCACCGGCAGGCAGGGCAGCACTTCAACGCCCACACTTATGAGGACATCAAGACCATTGCCGACCACGCGCATTACGCGGGCAATCCGCGACCCGATGTCACCTTCGACAAAACGACCGGCGCGGGCGTGATGAACAACGACACCAACGCACTCGGTGGCGGCCATGCGCACTGCGGGCTCGCCATTTATCAGAGCAGCCTCTTCCCGCCGACGTATCGCAATCAGCTTCTCTTTGGCAACCTGCACGGCCACCGCCTCGTCGCGAACTACACCGACCCGCATGCCAGCACCTACATCGGCAAGCACGCCGCCGACTTCCTGCGTGCGAACGACATGCACTTTATCCCGGTCACGCAGAAGGTTGGGCCGGACGGCGCCTTGTACGTCAGCGACTGGAGCGACCAGCAGATCTGCCACCGCGGCAGCGGAGCCGTGGAGCACTGGGATCGGAGCAATGGCAGGCTCTACCGCATCAGCTACGACGGCTGGAAGCCGTGGAAAGGCGATCTCGCAAAGGAAAGCGATGAAGCGCTCGCGAAACTCGCCGTGCAGACCGAGAACGAGTGGGAATCGCGGATGGCGAGGAGGGTGCTGATGGAAAAGGTAGCCACGGCAACTCTGACAAAACACGAAGGTCCAGGACTACATCCTGTCGAAAGCGCTCTTTGGAACTCGCTGGGAGGAAAGAATGCCATCAAAGGCATATGGGGACTCGCAAGCCTCTCATCTATCCAAGGGGCAGGCGACTTTCGTGACTTGTGCAGGCATCCAGATGAACACACTGCGATTTGGGCCATCCGCTTCATTGCTGAACAGCTCAAGTTGAGCCTCCGCAGATCGAATGCCGTTCCGGCAGAAATTGAGCCGACCTATGATGCTTGGTATGGAACAGAGCTTCATCAGCTTGCGGCCAAGTCGCCTTCGCCTGCTATACGACGAGAACTGGCGTCCCTCGTTATTGGGCTGCCAGTCAAAACGACATGGAAGACATCACTCGCCACCGCGCTCCTCAAGCATGGTGAGGACAAGGATGATCCGATGATCCCGTTGCTCATCTGGTATGGCATCGAGCCAGTGGTGGCAGCGGACCCGGCGGTGGGGATGCAGCTCGCGAAGGTGTCGAAGATGCCGAAGGTCACCGGATTCATCTATCGACGGCTGTCGTCGGATGACGCAGGACGCACGAGCCTGCTCAAACTGGCCGCCGAGACGCCGGATGCCGTTTTGAAGCTCGATTTGCTGAATGCCGTCGTCCAGGCCGCACGAAATGGTCACCCGATCACGAAACCGGATGGCTGGAGCGAGCTGCGCCAGAAAGTGGCTGCGGCTTTAGCCGAACCTCATCCAGATGCGGCTAAAGCCGCAGCCACTTTGCTCGAACTCGAAGCCTCCATGGGCATCGAAACGGCTCTCGCGACCTATCGCGACCTTCTCGCCTCCGCGAGCGCTCGGACCAGCGAACGCGAAAACGCCCTCAACGTGCTCCTGCAGGCCAAAGACGCCTCCACGGCCAAAACCCTGCTCCAACTCATCCAAAACGATGCACCGGCCTCGCTGCGTCGAAAGGCGATTCAGGCGCTCGCCTCGCTCAAAGATCCCGAAACGCCGAAAATCCTCGGCGCGGCCCTTCCAAAGCTCTCCGCGAACGAAGTCCCCGATGCGGTGAACACGCTCGCCTCGACCCAAGAAGGCGCGAAAGCACTGCTGAAGGCCGTCGAGGCCAAAACCGTGCCCGCGACGGCTCTTTCGCCGTTTTTGGTGCGCCAGCTCACCGCGTTCGATGACGCGGAGATCAACGCGCTCATCAAATCCGCCTGGGGCGATGTGAACGCGCCGAAGGCCGACCTCGCCGAGCGCACGAAAAAGTATCGCGACCTCCTCACGCCCGCCAAACTGGCCAAGGGCGACCTCGCCAAGGGCAAGATGCTGTTCATGGCCACCTGCGGCGCCTGCCACAAGCTCTTTGGCGAAGGCCAGAACGTCGGCCCTGACATCACCGGCAGCAATCGTGCCGACTTGAACTACCTGCTTGAAAACGTGCTCGATCCGAACGCCGTGATCGGCAAGGCCTACCAGCTCAACCTTTTCACCATGAAGGACGGGCGTGTGATGAGCGGCGTCATCAAGGAAGAAAACCCCGCTGCGGTGAAGATTGCGATGATGGGCGGCGTGGAGTTCACCCTGCCGCAGGCGGACATCGCCAAGCGCGAGGTGTCAAAGCTCAGCACCATGCCCGAGGGGCTGTTTGACGCGCTGCCTCCCGAGAGTGTGATCGACCTTGTGAAGTATCTGCAAAGCGGCTCCTCAGGCGGCGGGGCGAAAGGTCCTGCGAAAACCGTGGAAGGCGCGCTTGAGGGGGAAACGCTCAAGGTGCTCGAGATCACCGGTGGCAGCGTCAAGAAGCAGGGCATGGGCGGCTTTGGCAGCGACTGGAGCGGCGGTGCGCAGCTTTGGTGGGCGGGCGGCAAGCCTGATCAGAAGCTCACGCTGGCCATTCCAGTCAAAGCAGCAGGCAAATACACGCTTTACGGTGCGCTCACCATGGCGCGTGATTACGGCGTGGTCAGCATCACTCTCGACGGCAAGCCGGTGGCATCGTCCTTTGACGGGTTCAACACGCCCAAGGTCATCCACACGGGCGAGAAGGAGTGGGGCAGCCATGAATTGTCCGCCGGGGAGCACCGGCTGACGTTCACGCTGGCGCCGCCCAACCCGGACGCCCTGCCGTCAAACATGGTTGGGCTCGACTACGTCAGGCTGGAGAAGCGTTGAGGAGGGAGGCGCCGGAGATTACCGGCGCAGCTTTCTCTTCAGGCGCATCCAGGTCGGGACGTCGAGATCCTCGCCGCCATCGGCGAGGACAGGCTCGGTCTGGCGGAAGCGGCCGCGGTCTTCTTCACTGCGGAACTGGAAGGCGATCTGCTCCTCCTCCTCGGTGACCTTGGTGGGCGCGCGGCTGCCGGCGGGCATGTAGGGGGTGTCCTCGGCAGGTGCCGCAGGCTTGGTCCGTGCGACGACTTCAGCCAGCGTTGTCGGCATCGGCCGCGGAACCGGCAGCGTGTTCACCGGCGGCGAATCGGTGATGTAATCCTCGATCCTGGGACGCCGGGGTTTCTCGGGCTGGAGTGCGGGTTCCGGTTCGGGAATGTGGGCGGCCACGACTTCCTGCTCGATGATGATCTCGTCTTCGAAGGGGGCGGGTTCCTCCTGTTCGGCAGCGGGTTCGTCCGCGACCTCCTGAACAAAGGCGTGAATGGATTCATCGGCTTCGGGAAGGGCGGCTTCGGGCTCGGGCGGCGCGGCCGGAACTGGCTCCGCAGGGGCGGGGGCTTCTTCATTGCTGAAGAAAAGGTCCATGGACTCCGCCACCGGAGCAGGCGCCGGTTTGACGGCCTCAACCTTGGGAGCCCTGGCCGGTTTTGGGGCGGGCGGCGGCTGGGGAGCGGCCTGGGCCGGGGTCATGACGTCCATGACCTTCGGCATTTCACGTTCGCGGACGGGCAGCATCTCGGCGGGCGGGGCTGCGGCGGCGAGGGTGTTGAGCTGGGCGAGGCCGAGGGAGCTGAGCAGGGTGACGCAGACGCTGTCGCCGAGCTTGGGATCGACGGCGACGCCGAACAAAATGTGCGTCTGGTCGGGGACGTTCTTGCCGAGCTGCTTCATGATGGCGTCGACCTCGAGGAGGGTGAGGGATTCGCCGCCGGCGATGTGGACGAGGAGGGTCTTTGTCTGATGAAGGAGCCGGCCCTGGTCGATGAGCGGGGACTTGAGGGCACGTTTGACGGCCTCCGTGCCGCGGTTCTGACCTCGGGCCTCGCCGAAGCCGAAGAGGCAGCGGCCGTTGGAGGTGTTGAGGGCGGCGGTGAGGTCATCCAGGCCGAGCTTCACCAGGCCCGGGGTGGTGAGGATGGTGGAGACGGCGCGCAGGGACTGGGCGATCAGCTGGTCGGCCTGGCTGAAGGCCTTCTGGATGCCGTCCTTGGGCAGTGTGAGCTCGCCCATGCGGTTGTTTTCGAACAGGATGAGGGCGTCGGCGCGCTTCTGGAGGTGGTCGAGGGACTCCTCGGCCTGTTTCACGCGGCGCCTGCCTTCGAAGGAGAAGGGCATGGTGGCGGTGAGGAAGACGAGGGCGCCGGTGCTTTTGGCGATCTCGGCGATGACGGGGGCCGCGCCGCTGCCGGTGCCGCCTCCGAGGCCGGTGCAGATGAAGACGATGTCGTGGCCGGTGACCGCCTCGCGAATCTGCTCGCGGGAGAACATGGCTGCCTCGCGGCCGAGCTCGGGGTCGCCGCCGGCTCCGACGCCGCGCATGAGCTCGATGCCGAGCTGCACCTTGTTGGGGGACATGGAGTGGCTGAGGACGCGGATGTCCGTGTGCACGGCCACGAGCTTGGCATCGACGGTGCGGTCGAGCGTGATGCGGTCGAGGACGTTGCCGCCGGCGCCGCCGACACCGACGATGCAGGTTTTCAGCGTGCCGGGCTCGACGGTTTCCTTGAGGGCGTTGCGATCATATTCGACCATGGCGGTGCGGGTGTTGAGGGTGGTTGGAGCTCGTTAACAAAAAAGGTGAGGGAAGCGTGAAGCGTCCGGTTCAGGGGACGATGGAGAGAAGGTCGGCCATCTTGCGCCCGAGCCTGCGGAGCGGTGACATGAAGGGCTTTTCCTGGTCAAGAATCTGCGCATATCGAATCAGGCCGACCGGTGCGGAGAACTGGGGCTTTTCGAAGGTGGCGGTGACGCCACTGACGGGGGCCGAGCCTGCACGAGTCACCTTTCTTTCAAACACATCCTGGGCCACCACGTCAATCCCTTTCATGAGGCTGGTGCCGCCCGTGAGATAGACCCCGGCGGCGAGGTGGCCGATGTGGTCCTCGCAGCGTGCCTTCACCTGTTCGAGGATCTCGCGCACGCGCAGGTGGATGACCTCGTTGAGGAAGCTGCGCTCGACCTCGGCGATCATGAAGCCGTTGTCGTCCTCGACACGGACCATGTCGTCGGGGTCGACATCCTCGTAGATGCAGGAGCCTTCGGTGACCTTGAGCTCCTCGGCGCGACGGTCGGGGATCTGCACGGCCATGGCGATGTCCTGGGTGATGTGGTCGCCGCCGAGGGGGACGCAGCCGGAGGCGGCGATCATGCCGTCCTCATAAAGGACGTAGTCGGCGGTGCCGCCGCCGATGTCGATCATCAGGGCGCCCTGGGCCTTGGCCTCGCGGCTGAGGACCACCTGGGCGGCGGCGATGGCGGTGAAGACGACGTCCTCGACCTCGAGAGGCACTTCGCGCACGCATTTCACGGCGTTCTGAATGCGTCCGCGCATACCGTGGATGATGTGGTAGTCGGCCTCCAGCACCCGGCCCTCGCGGCCGATGGGCTGGCGCACGCCCTCCTGGCCGTCCACGATGTACTGGCGGGTGATGCTGTGCAGGAAGACGTGGTCCTGGGGGATTTCGACGTTTCGTGCGATCTCCTTGGCTTCCTCGACATCGTCCTCGGTGATCTCGGACTGGTCTTCGGCAAGCCGCCAGGCACCGCGGCTGTTGAGGCTTTTGATGTGTCCGCCGGTGACGCCCAGGAAGACGGTGCGGATCATCACCTCGCTGGGTTCCTCGGCACGGACGAGGGCATCATTGAGGACGGTCTGAACTTTCTGGAAGTCAACGATCTCGCCCTTGCGAACGCCGCGTGAAGGGGCGGTGCCGACACCGAGGATCTTGATGGTGCCGTCACGCTTGGCCTCGCCGACGACGACACAGATCTTGCTCGTGCCGATCTCGAGTCCTGCGTAAATGGTGCTTTTGGCCATGGTGCGGTTAACGGTGGGTGAGGTGGGATGCGCCGTGTTGTGGGTGGCTCCCAAGGGAGGCGGTCTCGATTTCTGTGAGGCCCGTCAGGTCGGGCGGGGAGCTGAAGGTGACGGGTATGTTTTTGCGCACGAGGAGGTTGAGGGTGTCGATCTTCCAGGAGCGGTGCCGGGATTCGATCCAGATCCTGTCCAGGCGTGCGAGCTGCTCGTCCAGGTCATCAATGCCAAAGGTGATCCTTGAGCCGTCGTCGAGGGATGCGGTGAGGGACCAGGCGTTCTGAACGGCCAGTTCGAGAGGCTGCGGGGACTGCTGCTTTTCGTGACATTCGTTCAAGAGCTTCAGCAGCGAGAGTGCGGACTGTGTCTGAAGGTCGGTGAGGGGTGAACCCGGCTGGACGCGAAGCAGGGATTCGTGGCGGATGACGGGCAGGGCGGCAAAAGAGTCCGTGATGAGCTCACAGGGGAAGACGACGCCTTCAGCGTCGATGAAATGACCCGTTTCCGGCTTGCGCGCCTTCATGCCTAGACGGGCGCATTCGAGCCAGGCCACCGGCTGGCGCTGGTCGATCTCCAAGGTCAGGCGTCCTTCGTAGTCGCGTCCGATCTTTTTCACCTTGCTGACCTGGGGCAGGGTCACGATCCGCGCCTGGATGTCCCGCAGGTTCACGGTGAGCAGGTTCATGCCATGGGTGAGAGCACTGGTGCGGATGATCCGTTCGGCGGAAAGCGTGCCCGAAGTGCGGACGATGACCTGGCGGATGGCAAAGCGCGGATTTTTCAGGAAGGCTTCACGCACCGTGATCTTCAGCAGGGCGCCCAGGCAGATGATGATGATGATCGTCAGGGCCCAGGTGAAGCCGCGGCGCTTCAGCGCGGCGCGCTCCATCTCGCGGATTTTGGGGGAGTCCACCTTCAGGTCGACCTCCACCTTCACAGCGGCAGGTTTGGCCGGCTTTCCAGACGCCTTCACCACCGAGGACGACGGTGCCTTGGGCACGGGCACGGCCTTGGAGGAAGAAGGTGACTTGGACGAACGTGCAGGCATGGCGGGCGCAGGGCAGGCGAGGCGGCGGCAACCGGTGTATATTAAACCTATCTTAATAAACAAAGTCGTTCCAGAATGCCATGTTTTTTCTGGAAAAATGAATCTGTTTTGAGGATTTAAGCCAAACGAGGGCTTTATGGGCTGGTACAGTTCAGATGCACCTCATGCATGGCAGGTTTGCTGCTTGAAACCTGAAGGCCGCCCCCCATTCATGCCCTCCATGCGCAAAACCAAGATTCTCTGCACCCTCGGCCCGGCGACGGAAAGCGCCGAGGCCATCACCAGCCTGATTGCCAAGGGGGCTGACATTTTCCGGCTGAACATGAGCCATGCCTCGCACGACTGGGTGCGCATGGTTTATGGCCGGGTTCGGGAGGCGGCCGCTGGCGCTGGGCGAGAAATCGCCGTGTTGATGGACCTGACCGGTCCGAGCATCCGGACAGGGGATGTGGAGCAGCCCTGGCAGCTCAAGGTGGGGGACGAGGTGGAGTTTCGCTGCACGCCTGACTTCCAGCCGACGACGACTTATTCCTGCACGGTGAACTACCCGGAGCTGGGCAAGGACCTCAAGCCGGGGGACGTGATCTTCATCGACGGAGGCATGATTCAGGTGAAGGCGCACACCGTCACCCAGAAGCATGTCATCGGCACGGTGCTGACCCAGGGGGAGATGAAGAGCCGGCGTCACATCAACCTGCCCGGCGTGGACGTGCGGCTGCCCCCGCTGACCAAGAAGGACTATGCCGACCTCGACCTGGGCGTGGAGCTTGGGGTGGACTATTTTGCGCTGAGCTTCGCCCGCGAACCCGGCCACATCCAGCACCTGAACCTGCTGCTGGAGCAGAAGGGCAGCAAGGCCAGGGTCATCGCCAAGATCGAGAACCAGCAGGCGCTGAAGAACATCGACACGCTTGTCGAGGCCAGCGGAGGCATCATGATTGCGCGTGGAGACCTGGGCAGCGAGTGTCCCATCGAGGACCTGCCGCTGATCCAGCGCCAGATCGTGGAGCGCTGCTCCTTTCACGGGCGCAAGGTCATCGTGGCCACCCAGATGCTGGAGAGCATGATTGAAAATCCGGTGCCGACCCGTGCCGAGGTGACGGACATCTTCAACGCGGTGATCGAGCAGGTGGACTGCGTGATGCTCAGCGGCGAGACCAGCGTCGGGCGCTATCCGGACAGGTGCGTCGGCGTGCTCGACAGCGTCATCCGGCGCATTGAGCAGAAGTATCCCTCCGGCCGCTTTGCCAGTGATGCGCCGCTGAAGACGAACAAGCACAAGACAGTCAAGGCGGCGATCCTGCTGGCGAACAGCATCCCTGGTTCGAAGCTGCTGGTGTTCACGCTGCGCGGGGTGATGGCGCACCTGCTGGCGCACCAGAGGCCGGAGTTTGCGCCGATCTTCGCGTTCACGCCCAAGCTGCATGTGAGCCGGGCCCTGGTGACGGCACGCGGCGTTCAGCCCTATGTGCTGTCGTTTGAGGAGGGAAACCCGGAGAAGGCCATCCGCGACGCGGTCGACCTGCTGCACCGCCATTCGCTCATCAGGACCGGGGATCCCCTGGTGATCCTCAGCGACGCATTGTACGATGGCGTGAATGTGGACGCGATCCTGCTGAGGGAAGCCTGATCCGCTTTGCAACCATGAATGCCGGGTCCCGGGTCGGCCGTCAGGCCGCTGCGCGCAGGGCCAGCCGGGTGACCATCTCGCGCACATGCCTGGCCTTGGTGGCGCGAGGCTTGAGGACGGCGAGGCTTTTCGACCACGAGCCCCATTTCAGGATCTCAATTGAAACCGTGCGCCGTCCCCAGCGGTTCATCGCGTCCCGGGTCGGCTTGTAGAGGTCGATCGTGCGCGTGCCGACCAGGGCGGAGCCGTAGTCGTCAACGACATAGACCGTGGAGTCGCCATTGATCCTGAACACCGTGCCGAGCGGGAACACGGACCAGTCCGCCGCAGCGCTGCGGACCTGCCCTGTGCGGAGCTGCGTTCCTGCGGCCGTGCGCGCACCATAGCCGATGTGGTCGGACTCGGAGTGGGTGTAGGCGGTGGTCTTCACGCCGCTGATGACGGTGCCGGGAGAGGGCGGTGCGGCGGGAGCAGGCCGTGCGTCCACGGCGGAGGCGGGATACGACGCGGCGAGGAGGCAGGCGAGGAGCAGTTGTTTCAAAACTGGTTAGGGGGTTGGGCGCACCCGGAACCGGTCGGCGCGAGCCTGCCGGTTTGAGGGGGGCGGTAAACCTGCGGGACTGAGGGTCCCTGTCAACCTGGAATCCAATATCTCAGGACATGTGCAAAACCTGAAAATTATGAGGGCTGCATTTGGCTCGTCGATCAGGCAGATTGAGCATGTAATCCTTTGAGCGAGTCAGTTTCGGATCATTCATTCCATCCCATGAACCTGCATCTTTACGATTCCCCGACCTTCCGCATGGCCTGCCAGCAGTTTGACCTGGTGGCGGATTTCATGAAGATTCCCGAGGCTGCGCGCGAGCGGCTGAAGATGCCGAAGCGCGCGCTGTCCGTGGCGGTGCCGGTGCGCATGGATGATGGCAGCGTGAAGGTGTTCATGGGGTATCGCGTCCAGCATCACCTGACGCTTGGCCCGACCAAGGGCGGCATCCGGTTTCATCCGGACGTCACCGTCGGCGAGGTGGCGGCGCTGGCGATGTGGATGAGCTGGAAGTGCGCGCTTGTCGGCCTGCCGTATGGCGGCGCCAAGGGCGGAGTGGCCTGTGATCCGAGGTCGCTTTCCGCCGGGGAGCTTGAGCGTCTGACGCGGCGCTACACGCAGGAGCTGATTCCGGTCATCGGGCCGCAGGTGGACATTCCGGCGCCGGATGTCGGCACCAACGAGCAGGTGATGGCCTGGATCATGGACACCTACTCCCTGCAGATGGGGCATGCGGTGCCGGGCGTGGTGACGGGCAAGCCGGTGCTGCTGGGAGGATCCCTGGGCAGGCGTGAGGCGACCGGACGCGGCGTGGCTTATCTCGTTTCCCGGGCGATGGACACGCTGGGCATCCCGGCCGAGGGGGCGACGGCGGTGATTCAGGGGTATGGCAACGTGGGTTCGGTGGCGGCGGTCTCAATGGCGAAGCAGGGCATCCGCATCATTGCGGTCAGCGACGCCTTCGGAGGCATCCACAATCCTGCGGGTCTGGACCTGAATCGACTGAACGAGCATGTTGCGGCCAGTGGCACCGTCACGGGTTTTCCGGAGTCGGAGCCGGTGACGAACGACGAGCTGCTTCTGCTTCCATGCGACGTGCTGGTGCCGGCGGCGCTGGAGCGTCAGATCACGGAGGAAAATGCGGCTAGGATCCGCTGCAGGATCCTGGCGGAGGGCGCCAACGGCCCCACCACGCCGGAGGCGGACGCGATTCTGGCGCAGAGGCCGGAGATCTTCATCCTGCCGGACATCCTCTGCAACAGCGGCGGTGTCATCGTGTCCTACTTCGAATGGGTGCAGGACCTGCAGAGCTTTTTCTGGAGCGAGGGCGAGGTCCTGGACAAGCTGTTCCGGCTGCTGGAGCAGGCCTACATGCAGACGCTGAATCATGCGAGGAAGAACGGCGTCTCCATGCGCTTCTCGGCCCTGAGCCTCGGGATCCGGAAGGTCCATGAGGCGAAGAGCATCCGCGGTCTTTATCCATGAACTCCCGGCATTGCCGTACCAATTTTAGTCGAAAGAACATCTTTTTGCCGGCGGGTCGCACCACCGGCTGAGACGCTGTTTGACACAGGCGGCTAAACGCAGAGAATCATTCCAGATGGAGGAAGCAGCCGACATTCCTGAAGACGTGAAAAAAGAGAAGGGCCTGTGGGAGAAGACCCGCAAGTCCCTCATTGAACGTCTCAACAACTGGGAGGACCAGCGCACCTGGAACGAATTCTACCAGACCTACTGGCGCCTGATCTACAGCGTGGCGACGAAGGCGGGGCTGACGCGCGAGGAGGCCTTTGACGTGATCCAGGAGACGATCATCGCCATCGCGCGCCAGGTGCAGAAGGGGCAGTACGACCCGCGCGCCGGCTCCTTCAAGGCATGGCTTCTGCAGATGACCCGCTGGCGTGTCCTGGATGTCTTCCGCGCCCGCAAGCGTCAGCCTTCGCTGGCCGACCAGGGGAATGCGGACAGCGAGGAGACGAGCAACCTCGCCCTCGACAGGCTGACGAACGAAAAGGACAACCTTCTCGAGAGCATCTGGGACAAGGAGTGGCGCGACAACATCACGTCGGCGGCCATTGAGAGGGTGAAGGCCAAGGTCTCGCCCCGGCAGTTTCAGATCTTTGACTGCTATGTCATGAAGGGCTGGGGGGTGAAGAAGACGAGCGAGGCGCTCGGCATCAACGCCGCGCAGGTTTATCTGGCCAAGCATCGTGTCGGGGCCCTGGTCAAGAAGGAGGTCCAGGCCCTGGAGGGCCAGATGCTCTGAGCCGGGCACTGAACCAACTTTGCTAAACGCATGAAGCCCGCCGCACTGGTCCTTGGCGGAGGAGCCTTCGGACTGGCATCTGCCCTGGAGCTGAGGTCGCGCGGATGGGTGGTGACGCTGCTGGACGCAGGAACGATTCCGCATCCTGACGCGGCCTCCACGGACATCAGCAAGGTGGTGCGCATGGACTATGGCAGGGATGCGCAGTACACCGCGATGGGCCTGCTGTCGCTGCGGCGCTGGCGTCAGTGGAATGAGGAATGGGGGGAGAACTTGTATCATGAGGACGGCTTTCTCATCATGACCGGAGGGCCGATGCAGGCGGGCTCCTTTGAAAAGGAGAGCCACGACTTCCTCGTCGGGCAGGGGCATGTCCTGGAGACGAAGAATCCGGAGGACCTGCGCCGTCATCATCCGCAGTGGAATGCGGAGAGGTGCTTCTCAGGCTACCTCAATCCCCAAGGGGGCTGGGCGGAGAGCGGGCGTGTGGTGATACGGCTGAAGGAGCAAGCGCTGAAAGCCGGGGTGCGGGTTCATGAGGCGGTGCGTTTTGGCAGCTGGCTGATGGAGCACGGGCGCATGGCAGGAATGCGGGATGCCGGGGGCACGGAGTGGCGTGCGGACATCACGGTGGCGGCGATGGGTGCCTGGACGACGGAGCATCTTCCCTGGCTGGGCGACCGGCTGTGGGCCACGGCCCAGCCTGTGTTTCATTTTCGACCTGAAGATCCGGGCGCATGGCGCGCCCCTCAGTTTCCCGTCTGGGCGGCGGATATCGGAACCACGGGCTGGTACGGCTTTCCCGCCAATGCGCAGGGTGTGGTCAAGGTGGCGAATCACGGGCCCGGCCGGCGGGTCCGTGCTTCCGAGGCCCGTGTTATGCCCGAGGGTGAGGAGGAGCGTTTCCGCAGCTTCCTGCGCCGGACCTTTTCAGCGCTTGCTGATGCACCAGTCGCGGCTTCGCGCATCTGCCTTTATGGCGACAGCTTTGACGGTCATTTTTTCATCGACCATGATCCGGAGCATCCGGGGCTCTTTGTCGCGGCTGGTGACTCTGGTCATGCCTTCAAGTTCACACCGGTGCTGGGTGAGCTGGTCGCGGACGGCGTGGAGGGGAGGACAAACCCATGGCTCGCGCGTTTTGCCTGGAGGGAGGCGGCGGGACTGGGTGCGGAAAGCGCTCGGGCCACAGGTTGAAGGGTTGGTTATTCCCACTGGCTGCCCTTGCTGCCGACGTAGGTCAGGGTGAGGCCGACCAGGATGTGGGCGAGGAGGACAAAGGCGGCGAGCTCTGGCGTGACGAGGCTGGTCTCGGTGACCTTCTTGACGGCGTCGTAGAAGGGGGTGTCGCTCATGCTGCGCAGGCTGCCCGACCAGGCCCAGAAGGCGGCGATGAAGGGGTTGACCATGCCTTCGATCCATCCGGGCAGGCTGAGCACGGCACCGGAGAGAGGCAGCTGGAAGCCGACGAGGTAGATGCTGAGGATGGTCGCCTTTTCCGGAGTTCGGCAGAGGGCGCTGATGCCGAGGCAGATGCTGGTCATGGCTGCGGAGACGAGCACCAGCAGGAGCAGCTTGACGATGAGGTCGCCGGGAAGGCCGCCCGTGATCATGTCCACGAAGATCCCCATCCAGATGCTCTGGGCGAGGACAAAGACGCCGAGGAAGAGGATCTTGCTGAGCACATAGGCGCTGATGCTGAGGCCGCCGAGCTTTTCACGTTCGAGGATGAGGCGTTCGCCGGCGATCTCACGCGCGGCGTTGTTGCTGGCCATGAGGGTGACGAGCACGACCTGAAGCATGATCAGGCCGCTCACGAGGCCGCCGGCATTGAGCTGTTCGACGAGGTGCTGGGTCTTCTGGGCCATTTCCAGGACGATGTTCGTCTCCTGGCGCTGGCTGAGCTGTTTCAGCGGCTTGATGCCGTCGAGGGCGAAGATGACCACGAGCAGCGGGAAGCCGAAAAGCATGGCGAGATGCAGCCAGACCTGTCCGGCGTCACGGCGGAAGATGGTCCAGCGCCGGTGCAGAAGCGTGAACACCTGGCTGAGGGTGGAGGGCAGCTCCTCAGGGGCCGCGGCCTCGTGGGATTCGTCCGCTCCCTCATGCCCAGGCGCGTTTGGTGCGGGCTTGTCCTTGGCTGCTTCAAAGAGGATCTTCTGATAATACTCGTGCTTTTTCAGCCAGGATTCATGCCAGGCCTTCTCCTCGCGCTGGGTGAGCCGCAGGTAGACCTCCTCGGGATGCTGAACGGTGAAGTAATGGGTGAGCATGCCAGGAGGGCCGTGATAGACCAGCCTTCCCCGGTACATGACGAGCACGCTGTCAAAGGCCTCCAGGCTTGCAAGGCTGTGCGTGACATTGATGACGACGCGCCTCGGGTTTTCACGCGAGAGCACACGCAGCAGGTCGGTGATCTCACGTTCGGACTTCGGGTCGAGGCCGCTGGTCACCTCGTCACAAAGCAGCAGGCAGGGATTGGTGACCAGCTCCAGCGCGAGGCCGAGCCGGCGTTTCTGTCCGCCTGAAAGTACCTTGACGCGCCGGTCCGCGAGGTCGGTCAGGCCGGTGATGGCGAGGATCTTCTCCAGCTTGGATTCAAACTCATCGGTGCCGGGAAGCTGGGTGCGCAGGGACATGCTGCCCGCCACGCATTCCTCGACGGTGAGCAGGTCGTGGGCGAGGCTGAACTGCGGCACGTAGCCAAGTTCACCAGGATGCAGGTCCTCCTCCTCCTTGAGGTCGCGGCCCTCCCATTTGAGTTCGCCGGAGGTTTGTTCGACGATGCCGGCGACCACCTTGAGCAGGGTGGTCTTGCCACAGCCTGAGGGGCCGACGATGGCCATGAGATGTCCGTTTGGAACCTCGAAGTTCACGTCGCCCAGCAGGCGCAGCACGTCGAGGCTTGAACCCGGTGGTGGATCGACTTCCAGGCAGATGTTCTTGGCTTCCAGCATGAAGCCCAGCCATAGGCCAGAAAATGCGGGCGTGGGCAAGTTTCTTGTTGGGCCGAAACGGCGGGGCTAGGCGCCGATGCTGATGCTGCGGCCTTCGCGGATGCTGGCCAGGGCCGCGAAGGTCAGCGTCATGCTTTGCAGGGACTCCTTCAGGGGCAGCGGGTGCGGTGAGCGGCCCTGAAGAAAGTCCAGCCAGGCCTTCATCTCCTCGGCATGGCCCTTGCCGTCATGACGATGCACGGCGGTGCGGCGGCGATGATGGATGGAAAGCTTCTGGAAGTTGGCGCATTCGAGGACAAGGCCGGAGGCGAAGATGCGGAGGGACTCCTTGGGGAAGCTGAAGTCACCCTCCGCCGAATAGATGATCTGCGCGGAGGAGCCGTCTGCAAAGCCGACCTGGGCGGTGAAGGAGTCCGGCGCGGGGCCGCGTCCCACGGCCTGGGCATGAACTGCCACCGGCCTGCCGAGCAGGTGGCAGGCATAATCAAAAAAGTGACAGGCTTCACCCAGGATGCGGCCGCCGCTTTCCTCGAGGTTGGCATACCAGTGATCCGGGGCGAGGGGGCCGGCGAAGACATGAAAGGCGAGGGTTCGCGGACCCGGAACGCTGGCGAGCAGCTCTCGGATCCTGGCGGTGGCCGGTGCGAAGCGGCGGTTGAAGCCGACCATGACGCTGCCTTGCGAGGTGTCTGCGGCGGAGCTGATGGCGGCGAGCTCCCCGGGAGTCAGGCACAGGGGCTTTTCGACAAAAACGTGCCTGCCTGCGGCCAGCGCCCTGAGGGTGAGCGGGGCATGCAGGTGATGGCGCGTGCCGATGATCACGGCACCCGCGCCAGATGCAAAGACGTCATCCGGATTCGTGCCGCAGCCGGTGAAGCCGAACTTCTCCTTCACATGCCGGGCGCTGAGGCCGGTGGCGTTGACGATGGTGCCCAGGGGTACGGGGCCGCCCTTCAGGTGGGGCAGCAGCATGGTGCGGGCAAAGTTTCCTGCGCCAATGACGTCGATTTTCGGGCAGGGGGTATGCAGCTTTGCTTCTGCCCGCATCGCTGCCAACGGCGTGGCGAGGCGTGATGCGGGAGCCTCTGGAATAGCATGGCCTCCATAATGGATGACCACGCCGATCTCCTCGCCCAGCGTGTCATAGGCCGGCACGACCTCTTCAAAGCGGACATGCCGGGTGGTGAGCGGCGCGGTGTCGAGTGCACCGCTGCTCATGAGCCGCAGGCAGGCCTCGAAGTTGCGGTTTTCCGTCCAGCGCACATGGGCTGCGGGATAGTCCCTGCCGCCCCATTCATAGTCAGGATCATAACGCCCGGGGCCGTAGCTGCGGCCATAGCGCACCTGGATGTCCTTCATGTAGGCGGTCTTCCAGGTCAGCTCGGCGTCGTAGATGCCGACGATGACCATGACGCCGCGTTCGCGAAGGCAGGCGATGGCGCTGTCCGCAACGCCGGGGCCGCGTCCTCCGACGCAGACCAGCACGGCGTCCACACCCAGGCCTGCGGTCCAGGAGCCGACCTCGGCTTCAAGGTCCTGCAGGGATGGATTCACCGTTTGTTCGGCTCCCATGAGCCGCGCGGTCTGCAGCCTGGCGGGCACGAAGTCGGCGGCCATCACGCACGCGCCCGAGGCCTTGAGAAGGCTGGTGGCAAGAAGGCCGACGATGCCCTGGCCGAGCACGAGGACCCTTTCACCAAGGCTGGCTCCTGACTTGCGAACGGCCTCCATGGAGATCGAGGCGATGGTGGTGAAGGCGGCCTTTTCGTCCGGCACATCGTCGGGGATGTGCGCCGCCAGCAGGTCCGGCACAGCGATCATCTCGGCATGAAAGGAACATTCAGCGCCACCGCAGGCGACACGGTCGCCGACCTGGAAGCGGCCGTTCTGCTCATCCACGGCAACCACGATGCCGGCGGCTGAATAGCCGAGAGGGGTGGGTGACTCCAGGCGGTTGCGCACCTTTTCGAGCGCTGACTTCCAGCCGAGGGTGCGTGCGGTGTCGATGACCTTGCGCACCTGGTCGGGGCGCGCCCGGGCCTTTTGCAGGAGGGACATGCGGGCCTGGTCCACCTTCATTTTCTCCGTGCCTGGTGAGATCACGGAGCAGGTGGTGCTGACCAGGATGCCGCCCGGAGGCGGCATGGGGGCGGGGACCTCCTGGAGTTCGAGGCGGCCATCCTGGTACTGGGCGAGCTGTTTCATGGTGCTGACAACCATAGGCGCAAACCTGCCAGACGGCGACGAACTTGGTCAACTGCACAAAACGGGCCGGATAGAAATGCAGCGGGGACGGGCGAGCGCGGGCCGGCGGCGTGTCACAGCCACTTGGGCGTGGATTCAAAGGTGACCCGGGCCCGGGTCAGCGGGTGGATGAAGCTGAGACGGGACGAATGCAGGCACATGGGGGCGGCGTCGGGTGAGAGGGTCTGCGTCTCCCCGAGCTGTTTTTCCGGCAGGTAGGCGGGATCACCGAGGACGGGATGGCCAAGCTGCCAGAGATGAACACGTATTTGGTTTGTCCTGCCGGTGACGGGACTCGCCTCCACCAGGGTGGTGCCGCCTTCCTCGCGCCTGATCACGCGGAATTCGGTGAGGGCGTCGTCGCCGTTTTGCTCGTCCACTTCGCGGCTGCCAAGGCCGCCCGCTTCGCTGCTGAGAGGCAGGTCGCAGGTGAGATGGTCCCAGTCGGGTTGGCCCTGGATGCGGGCGAGGTAGAGCTTCTGAACCTCACCCCTGGCAAACTGGCCCTGGATCCATTTGGCAAAGTGACGGGTGCGGGCGACCACGACAAGGCCGCTGGTGTTGGCGTCAAGGCGGTGGCAGGCGTGGGGCTTCTGCGGGGCGTAGGCGGTGTGCAGGATGTTCTGGAGCGTGTTGCGGTTGAAGCGGCCGCAGGCGTGCATGGGCAGAGGGGCTGGCTTCTCCAGGACGATGACGGCCTCATCCTCATGGAGAAGCCGGATGTCCGCATTGACGGGCGGCTCCGTGATGCCGGGCTCAACACGGTAGATGCGTTCACCGGCGCGCATCCGGCGGTCGGCGGGCACGTGCTGGCGGTGATCATCCTCAATGAGACCAGCTTCGAAGCGCATGAGCCATTCACTGCGCGGCACCTGGGGAAAGATGGAGCCGAGGGCGTCCAGCACCGGCATCTGGTCACAGCGTTCGGGGATGCAGATCGGCCGACGATTGTCATAGGGCAGGCTGCCGGGCAGGGGATTGGAGGCGCGGCGGAGGGCCTCCTGGCTGCGTGCCATGTTTTCGAACTGCTGCTGTTCGCTCGTCTTGTGGCAGTAGGGGCAGGAGACGCCCTCGACATAACGCGGATCCTG